>DASTAE010000175.1:0-37413 GCA_035712985.1 Actinospica sp. | reverse complement strand
TGCTGTTGTCCGAGGAACGCTGCACCTGGTACAGGTTGCCGTTGTAGTTCCCGTACAGCGCGCGGGTCGTCGAGTGCGCGGCCACGCACGGGGTGCCGCCCGACGCGTAGATGTCGCACGGACCCTGCGTCGCGGCCTGCGACGGGCCGGCCGCGGCGACGGTGAGCCCCGCGGCGAACGCCGTGGCGGCCGCAGCCGCCCACCAGCGCTTCCCGAGCCTGAACGGCCTTCGCTGATCGCTCATCTGAACTCCATCGTTCGTTGATCGGTGAGACCCGCCCGGCTACGGTGCCGCGAAGGTGTGGCCTAGATCATTGTTAGCGCTAACATTTTGACCGGCGCTCCGCGCCTCGACTGGATGCCTGGGCGAGTGGGTGTTGATGGTGCGAGGAGCAGTGTGCAGCGGAGTCCGACGCCCTGTCAACGGTCAACATGGGATGTCCTCGAAGTCTCACCGAAGGCCCAGGCGGGAGCGCTGGAGAGGGGATACGGCCGACGCGGTCCGAGATCCAGCCGCTTTGCCGCGCGCCCCTCGGGCTTGACGGGTTCATGAAGTTCGTTGATAGTGACGGCTGCCGGACGGCATCCCACCCCTTTCATGTCCGTGGGTTCGCCGGCTTCATGTTGTGAGCGCAAACAATTTGCGCTCCACTGTTCGCAGATGAACGAGGGAGTTCATGGTGCCTGTACCGCCCGCACCGCCCCGCAGACGTCGGAGGCTGGCCGCCTCCCTCGCAACGGCGGCGCTCACCCTGCTCGGCCTGGTCGCCTTCAGCGGCGTCTCCCACGCGGCCACTCAGGAGCCCTGCGACATCTACGCGGCCGGCGGCACGCCGTGCGTCGCGGCGCACAGCACGACCCGCGCACTGTTCGCAGCGTATGACGGGCCGCTCTACCAGGTGCAGCGTACGTCGGACAACACGTTCGACGACATCGGCCTGCTCTCCGCGGGAGGGGTCGCGAACGCCGCCGCGCAGGACGCGTTCTGCGCGGGCACGGTGTGCACGATCACCCGCATCTACGACCAGACCGGCGACGGCAACACCCTGCTCTACCAGGGTCCGGGCGGGACCGGGGGGGCCGACGCGGCGGCTACCGCGACGACCGAGGCGGTGACGGTAGACGGCCGGAAGGCGTACTCGCTCTACATCCAGCCCGGCAACAGCTACTGGGTAGACGGCGCCGACATCCCGACCGGCAGTTCGCCGGAGGGCGAGTACATGGTCACCAGCGGCGCGCACGCCAACAGCGGCTGCTGCTTCGACTACGGCAACACCGAAACGGACCACAAGGCCGACGGCAACGGCGCGATGGACGCCATCAACTTCAGCACGAGCTGCTGGTTCGGCGGCTGCAGCGGAACCGGGCCCTGGGTCCAGGCCGACCTGGAGAACGGCCTGTTCTCCGGCGGCAGCACGGCCTGGAACCCGAATCAGGTCTCCGAGACGAGCCACTTCGTGACCGCGATGCTCAAGAACAACGGCACCACGGCGATGGCGCTCAAGGGTGCCAACGCGCAGTCCGGGAGCCTGACGACCCTCTACAGCGGCGCTCTGCCCAGCGGCTACGACCCGATGAAGAAGCAGGGGGCGATCATCCTCGGCAGCGGCGGTGACTGCTGCGAGACCAACCACAACGCGAGCGCGGGCACCTTCTACGAGGGCGCCATGGTCAAGGGCTACCCCTCCGACGCGACCGACGCCGCGGTCCAGGCCAACATCACCGCGGCCGGCTATTCGACCGCCGCCACGCCGTTCACGGCGGGAGCGCGGATGTCGCTGCAGGCCACGACATCCTGCTGCACCTCGGACTACCTGCAGCACGACGCGAGCGACGACAAGGTCGTGATCGCGGCCGTGACCTCCAGCAGTTCGGCCACCGCCAAGGCAGACGCGACCTGGATCGTCGAGCCCGGCCTGGCGAACGCCAGCTGCATCTCGCTCCAGTCGGCGAACGAATCAGGCCAGTACCTCAGGCACTACGCCTTCGAGCTCTACCTGGAGACGAACGACGGGTCCGCGCAGTTCGCCGACGACGCGACGTTCTGCCCGGGCAACGGCAACAGCGGGACCGGCTACTCGTTCCAGTCCTTCAACTATCCGACCAAGTACATCCGGCACTACGACTTCGTCGCCTACGTGGCGAGCGACGGAGGCAGCAACGCCTGGGACAACGCATCTCTCTGGGCGCAGGACAGCAGCTGGCTCGCCACGAGTCCGTGGGCCTAGTGCAGTGCGTGACCGAGCCTCGGGACGCCGCTTCACCCAGTGCGGACGCTACTGAGCGAGCCCGGTGAAGTCAACGCATTAGATGGGATGTATTCCGGCGAACTTCGACGCCTCTGGCGGAAACCGGCTGGTTTCCGCCAGAGGCGCACTGCTGTTCGGATTGAGGGATGGGATGTATCGGGTTGGTTGCCGACCCTTGACAGTCCTCTGCGCCGGGTGCAATGTCTGCTTCGACCCCCTTCGCTTTAGCGTGAACGGCCGACGCGCTGGAGCGATGTGAGCGTTAACAGCGAGGTATCTCAACCCACAGTCAGGAGATTCGGTGAACGAGGTTCGCAAGTGGCTGCATCGGGGCCGGGCGGCCCGGGCGGGGGCCTTGGTGACGGCCGTCGCCGCGGCGGTGGCCGGCCTGGCCGTGGCGGCCGGCCCGGCTCAGGCCGCCACGCAGGGTCCGTGCGACATCTACGCGTCGGGCGGCACCCCGTGCGTGGCCGCGCACTCGACGACCCGCGCGCTGTACGGGAACTACAACGGCAGCCTGTACCAGGTGAAGCGCTCGTCTGATAACAGCACCCTGAACATCGGCGTCACCTCCGCCGGAGGCTACGCCAACGCCGCGGCCCAGGACTCCTTCTGCGCCGGAACCAGTTGCGTGATCACCGAGATCTACGACCAGTCCGGGAACGGCAACAACCTCACCGTGTCGGCCGGAGGCGCCGAGGTGAGCACCCCGGACAACCCCGCCAGCGCGACCGCCGCGCCGATCACCGTCAACGGTCACGAGGCGTACGGCGTGTACATCTCGCAGGGCATCGGCTACCGGGACGACTCCACGAAGGGCGTCGCCACCGGCGACAACCCGGAGAGCGAGTACGACGTCGTCGACGGCACGCACTACGACAACGGCTGCTGCTTCGACTACGGCAACGCCGAGACCGACAACAGCAACGACGGCAACGGCACCATGGAGGCGATCTATTTCGGCAACGCCTCCTACTGGGACACCGGCGCAGGCAGCGGCCCGTGGATCATGGCCGACCTGGAGAACGGCCTGTTCGACGGGTCCAACGTGAACAGCCAGAACACCGGCGACCCCGTCACCAACTACCGGTTCACCACCGCGATGCTCGAGGGCGGCTCGAATCAGTGGGCGCTGCTCGGCGGCAACGCCCAGTCCGGCGGCCTGTCGACCGACTACAGCGGCCCGCGGCCCTCGGGCTACAACCCGATGAAGAAGGAGGGCGCGATCCTGCTCGGCACGGGCGGGGACAACAGCAACTTCGGGGCCGGCACGTTCTACGAGGGCGTGATGACCACCGGCTACGCCTCCGCCTCCACCGAAGCGGCCGTGCAGGCCAACATCGTCGCCGCCGGATACGCCGGCACCGCGGCCGCGACCACCGGCCCGCTGCACGCGGTCGGCGCGGGCAAGTGCCTGGACGACCCGGGCGCGTCGACCACGGCCGGCACCCAGCAGGAGATCTGGGACTGCAACGGCGCGGCCAACCAGACCTGGACCCGCACCTCCTCGAACCAGCTGACGCTGTCGGTGGGCGGATCCACCTTCTGCCTCGACGCGAACGGCGCCGGGACCACCGCCGGCACCAAGGTGATCATCTGGCCGTGCTCCGGCGGGGCCAACCAGCAGTGGACCTTCAACGGCAGCGGCGCGATCGTCGGCGTCCAATCAGGGCTCTGCCTTGATGTGACCGGCGGGAACACCGCCGACGGCACCCTCGCCGAACTCTGGAACTGCACCGGCGGCACCAACCAGCAATGGACCCTCGGCTGACCCGACGCGACCTGATCTGAGCGGGCGCAAGAACTCCACGGCCCGGCGTGCCGGGCGGCGCGCCGGGCCGTGGCCCGGTCGGATCAGGGGGCTGCCATGGTGTGCGGCTCGGCCGCTGCGGCGCACGCCGTTGACGGCGTGCCAGGCGGGCTGGACCACCGTCACCTCCGTGACCGGTTCGGTCAGCGCTGCGCCGACAGCGGCGGGTTCGCCTCCCGCGCCAACTGCAGCGCCTGCTGCGGGAACCAGTCGCCCGCGGCCGGATCGTCCATGCCCCACAGCGGGTCGAACTGCGCCTGGCCCGCGGCGTCGGTCGGCCAGCCGGGCTGGTTGTAAGCCGTGTAGTCCCAGGCGCGCACGCCGCCGGCCGCGTCGCACTGCCCGTCGGACTGGCCCGGGGTCTTGACCCACAGGTTCGCGTCGAGCAGCGGCACGCCGGTGTTCGCGGTCGGCCGCACGCCCAGGCCCGCGTTCGCGGGGTTGCACCAGTTGCCCGCGAAGAGCGTGGCGACCACCGAGGCCGGCTGGTCGTAGGGCGCAGCCGCGTAGGCCTGCATCGAGTTCGGCCCCTGGCCGTTGCGGCTGGTGTCGACCACGAAGTGGGTGGAGGCGACGGCCCCGTCCATGTTCTGCTGGTACCACGCCGTGGTCAGCGCCCAGGTGGACGGGTCGTCCACGGTCGCCGGGTAGTACTGGCTGGCGCAGTCGGCCTCCTTGCCGTACGCCCAGTTCGCCGGATCGGTGGCCATGGCGACGCAGTCCGAGACCCAGGTGCCGTAGGTGTCCGAGGCCGTGTCGGTCTGGTAGTTCGAGACATTGAGGAAGAAGCCCTGGGCGCGCGACACGCCGGCCTCGATCAGGCGCTGGGTGATCGTGCCGACCGACTGCCAGTGGCTGTTGGAGCCGTCCAGGTACACGCTCGCGCCCGGGTCGTTCTCGAGCGCGGTCACGGCGTCGTCGACCTCCGCGACGCGGTCGGCGTCGGTGAAGGGGTAGCCGCTGGTGCCGGCGACCGCGCAGTCGCTCGGCATGTTGCCGAGGGCGTCCGGTTCGACCAGGACCACGGCCTTTCCGGCGCCGATCCCGGCGGCGAACGAGGAGATCCAGCTCCGGTAGGCGGTCTCGTCCGCGGCGCCGCCGGAGGAGTACTGGGCGCAGTCGCGCCCGGGGATGTCGTAGGCGACCAGGACCGGCACCGCGTGTTCGAGGGCTGCTTCGAGCATGGTGCGGCGCACCTGCGCGTAGACCTGGCCGGGGGTGCCCCCGGTGAACCAGACGGCCTGCGGCGTCGCCTCCATCCTGGTGAGCGCGGCCGCGTCGGCGAGGTCGCCGTGCACGGTGAGCTGGAGGATCTGCTGGACGGAGCCGTCGGCGGGCGGCGGAGTGAAGAAGCGCGTGGACGCGGGCAGTGAGCGCTCGGCGGAGGCGGAGGCGGCGACGGCCGCGGGCGGCGCGCAGACCAGGGTCGCCGTGGCGGCCGCGCATGCGACGGCCAGGGTGCGGCGGCGCGCGGTTGAGGCGGGTCGGGTGGGCACGGGGCGGGTTCCTCTCTGGAAATCGGGTCGGGCCGTGCGCGAGGCAAAGTGGAAGCGCTTCCAGTTCCTCCGGGAGGGCGGGAGCCTGGAGGGGATCGTGTACCTCGCGGCCATACCTGTCAAGACGGGCGGATGAACCGGAAGCGCTTCCGGTATCTTCCGGTGGCGCTACGATGGTGCGGCCGACCGGGTGCGCGATCGCCGGGCCGCCGCACCGCCGACCGTGAACGGAGCCGGACCGACCGATGGGCACCGAGGCCAGACGCCGTCCCACCCTCGACGAGGTCGCCCGGCGCGCCGGCGTCTCCCGCACCGTGGCCTCCCGGGTGATCAACAACACCCGCGATGTGAGCGCGGCCGCGCGGGACGCGGTGCAGAAGGCGGTGCGCGAACTGGGGTACGTGCCGAACCCGACGGCCAGGGCG
Organism: Actinospica sp.; assembly: GCA_035712985.1. GTDB lineage: Bacteria > Actinomycetota > Actinomycetes > Streptomycetales > Catenulisporaceae > Actinospica. The sequence goes on along the minus strand of DASTAE010000175.1, from coordinate 31,433 downwards.
CTGGCCACCGCGCAGGCCGGGGCGATCCTGCTCGCCGTCTCCCACGACGACCCCGCCCTGTTCGCGGACCCCTTCTTCGCCAACGTCATCGTCGGGATCAACGCGGCGCTGGAGAAGACCGATCTGGTGCTGATGCTGCTGCTCGCCGACACCGAGCGGGGCAGGGAGAGGCTCGAACGCGTGCTGCGGTCGCGGCGCGCCGACGGCATCCTGCTGCTCGCCCTGCACGGCGAGGACCCGCTGTACCGCCTCGCGCAGAGCCTCGAACTGCCCGTCGTCCTCGGCGGCCGCCCGCTGCACGGCGAGCCCGCCTGGTACGTGGACGCCGACAACCGCGGCGGCGCGCGGCTGGCCACCGAGCATCTCGTCGGCTCCGGCCGCCGGCGGATCGCCGAGATCGCCGGCCCCCAGGACATGAACGTCGGAGTGGCCAGGCACCAGGGGCACCGGGAGGCGATGGCGGTCACCGGGCTGGAGAGCACGGGCACCGCGTTCGCCGACTTCACCGAGGCGGGCGGCGCGGCGGCCATGGCCGCGCTGCTCGACCGCTGCCCCGACCTCGACGCGGTGTTCGCCGGATCGGACAACATGGCGGCCGGCGCCGTGCGCGCGCTCAGGGCCGCGGGCCGCCGCGTCCCCGGCGACGTCGCCGTCGTCGGCTTCGACGATCTGCCGATCGCCCGGATGACCGACCCGGCGCTCACCACCGTCCACCAGCCCGTCCAGGCGCTGGGCCGGGAGATGGCGAAGATGCTCGTCGGCCTGATCGGCGGCGAGCGGCCCACGCCGCTGATACTGCCGACCCGCCTCGTCATCCGCGACTCCGCCCCCTGATTCGAGGTCGCCGTGATCGGGGGCGGGGCCGCCGCGTTGCATCCTTCGATTGAATTCCGGTTCCATCTTTCGCTCGCCTCCGTTCAACCGTGCCGGCGATGTGCGCCGCGTCGTCGGCCTCGAAGATCGAGAGGTAAGGAATCGTCGGTCGCGGAGGCGGCCGGAAGGCGGAGGGAATCAACGATGAAGCCGATCAGTCGGCGGCGGGCTCTTACGGCCGGTGCGGCGCTCGGAGTGGGCGCGGCCGGGGCGGGCGCGCTGCTCACGCCCGGGGTCGCGTCCGCCGCGTCGCGCTCCGAGGTCGGGGCCTCGTACGGCACGGGGCCGCGCGTGGCGGAGGAGACCCGCACGCTGGAGGAGCTGTACGAGGCGGCGAAGGCCGAGGGCGGGGAGCTGGTCGTCTACGCGGGCGGCGACGTCGCCTCGCAGGCCGCCGGGATCGTCGCGGCGTTCACGCAGGCGTTCCCCGACATCAAGCTGACGATGGTCGTGGACTACAGCAAGTACCAGGACGTGCGCATCGACAACCAGATCGCCACCGGTCAGCTGATCCCGGACGTCACGCACCTGCAGACGCTGCAGGACTTCACCCGCTGGAAGCAGCAGGGACGGCTGCTGAACTACAAGCCGGCCGGTTTCTCCAAGGTCTACGACGCGTTCAAGGACCCGGACGGAGCGTGGGTCGCGGTCGCGGTGATCGCGTTCAGCTTCATGTACAGCTCGTCGCTGACCGGCACCCCGCCGCAGAACCCCGAGCAGCTGGTCGACCCGCGGTTCAAGGGCCAGATCGCGTCCTCGTACCCGAACGACGATGACGCGGTGCTCTTCCTGTACTCGCTCTACGCCGAGGCCTACGGTTGGGACTGGATCGCCAAGCTCGCCGATCAGGAGCTGCAGTTCGGCCGGGGTACCAACTCGCCGGGCAACGCGATACGCAGCGGGGCGAAGACCATCGGTGTCGGCGCGAGCGGATCGCTGGTGCCGAACTCGTCCAATCCGGTGAAGTGGGCCATCGCCGAGGGCCACCCGTTCATGTCGTGGGGTCAGCGTGCCGCGATCTTCAACCAGGCCCGGCATCCCGCCGCGGCGAAGCTCTACCTGAACTGGCAGCTGTCCAACGCCGTGCAGGACAACGCGTACAACGGCTGGTCGGTGCGCACCGATGTGAAGCCGGCCGGCGGTCTGCCGCCGATCTGGACCTACCCGAACGGCAACCTCGACCGGTTCCCGGAGTTCATGGCCGACCGCGCGACGGCGGAGCGCTTCCGGCAGACCTTCACCCTCTACTTCGGCGAGGTCCAGGGCCCGCCGAGCCCCGGCTGGCTCGGGCTCTACCCGGGCCGCTGAGCCCTCGCGCCGTACCCCGGCCCCGCGGCCCAGGCCGCGGGGCCGGGGCCGCGACCTGCGTAGACTGGCGCAGCGGGCAACCCACGCCATGCGGAGCCGGCACGCCCGCGCTCACGCTCACGAAAGGGAAACGGCATGCACAGCCCCGTCTCCGGCTGGGTCCGGCGCCGCCCGCTGCTCGACCGGCTCGTGTATCCGGTCTTCTTCCTGCTGGTCGCCGCCTCGGTGGTCCACCTGGTCGGCGGGCGCACCATGCAGTGTTGGTACACCCTGACGCTGTGCCTGCTGATAGCGGTCGGCTACTGGTCGGGGCTGGTGCTGGCCGACCGGCTGCGCGAGGTCTGGCGCGCCGTCTGGCTCGCTGTCCTCGTCGTGCTCTGGCTCACGTTGGTGTGGATCAGCCGGGGCCTTCTTCCCTACGCGTACATGTGGTGCGCGGTGCCGCTGGCCTGTCTGGCGATGCGCACCCTCGGGGAACGTACCGCGCTCGTTGCCGCGGCCGTCATCAGCTGCCTGCCCGCCCTGCTTCTTCTGCGCATCGGCAACCCGCTCGGCCCCGACAGTGTCGTGGCACCGCTGACCGCGGCGTGGGCCACGGTCGGGCTCTTCCACCTTCAGCGTCGCGACGCGCTCAGCCGCCAGCGTCTGCTCGACGAACTTCAGGACGTGCAGGACGAGCTCGAACGCCGCCAACGGGCGGCCGGCGCGCTGGCCGAGCGAGCCCGTATCGCGCGCGACCTGCACGACACGCTCGCCCAGGAGCTGTCCGGCAGCCGGATGCTGCTGCAGGCGGCCGAACGCGACCGGATCGCCGACCCGGACCGCGCGTGGCGTCACGTCCAACTCGTGTCCGAGGGCCTCGGCGAGCATCTGGCCGAGACCCGCCGGATCATCGACGACCTCACCCCCGCCGAACTGGAGGACACCAGCCTGGAGACGGCGCTGCGCGATCTGTGCGAGCGGGCGCAGCGCGAGGGTGCCGCGCGCCGCGTCACCTTCACCGGAGACGGCGCGGCGCGGGCGGTGAGCCCGGAGGCGGCCAAGGCGTTCCTGCGCGTCGCCCAGGGTGCGCTGGCGAACGTGCGGGAACACGCAAAGGCCGAGAACGTCCTGGTCATCCTGTCCGCGCAGTCGGATCAAACGGTGCTGCAGGTGCGCGACGACGGGATCGGCTTCAGCCCGGCGCGCACCCGCAGCGAACGGGGACGCGGCTTCGGGCTGCCCGCGCTGCGCGAACGGATTCGCGCGTGCGGCGGTACCTTCTCGCTGGAAAGCGGCCCCAACCGCGGGACCGTGATCACCGCGGCGCTGCCCAATCCGGGCACGCCGGAGCGACCGCGGCGGCCTCGCCCGGCCGGGGACCTCGCGGCGGTCGCTCCGTGAGCGGCGAGCGGATCAGCGTCCTGATCGTGGACGACCACGCCGTCGTGCGGGCCGGACTGCGGGCGCTGATCGAGAGTGAAGCAGGCACGATGCACGTGGTCGGCGAGGCGGCGGACGGCGAGCAGGCCGTGCACCTCGCCGCGCGCTTGAGCCCGGCGGTCGTCCTGATGGATCTGCGCCTGGACGAACGCGGCGGCGGCATCGACGGCACCGAGGCCACCCGCCGCATCCTCGCCGAGAATCCCCGGACCAGGGTCGTCGTGCTGACCAGCCACAGCAGCCGGAGCGACATCCAGCGCGCGCTCGAGGCCGGGGCGCTGGGCTACGCGCTCAAGGCCGGCCCGCCCGAGGAGCTGTTCCGCGCGATCCACACCGCCGCGACCGGCGGCCTCACGCTCTCGCCCGAAGCCGCCGCGCTCTTCGCGGCCAGGAACCCGGCCGCGGATCCGCTCAGCGACCGGGAGCTCGAGGTGGTCGGCCTGCTCGCCGAGGGACTGACCAACCGGGCCATCGCGAAAGCGCTGTTCCTGACCGAGGCCACCGTCAAGAGCCACCTCGTGCGGATCTACCGGAAGCTGGACACCGACAGCCGGGCCGCGACCATCGCCGAGGCACACCGCAGAGGGCTGATCGAGCTGGCCTGAGCAGGTGCTCCCGCCGCGGCGCGCTCACGTGTCGCGGGGCGTCCGGGCCGCGGCCTGGACACCCCGCGAGGTGAGACGGTATCAGCCGAGATCCCACACCTGATTGCTTTGCGCGGTACACGTCCACAGCCTCATGCCGCGAATGGCCTCAGGCCGCTAGCCGGACGTCTTCGAGGGTGGCGCGGGTGGCCAGGCTCGGGAAGGCCGCGGCCGCGCTGACCAGGGTGACGTGGTGGTGCCAGCCGCGGTAGGAGCGTCCTTCGAAATCGCCGAGGCCGAAGTCGGTGTGCAAGGCGTCGATCGCCGCGTGCGTGCGGGCGCGCTGTTTGGCCAGGGCGACGACGTGCGCGGTGGAGCGTGCGGCGAGGTTCGTCACCCACTGGCTGCGGGCCCGGGACCAGCCGGCGGGCCACTCGGCGATCACCACGCGCGGCCGCTGGATGTGGCCGCGGTGGTCGCGGCCGACCCCGGGCGCGCCGGTGCCCGGCACCGGAACGGTCAGGAACTGCGACTGGCGCGGCCTGGCGCCCGCGCCCTCGTCCCAGGACACCGTGATGCGTTCGCCCTTGTACATCGTCGCCTGGATGCACTGCGCGGCACTGACGCTGCGGGCCGCACCCGCGATCGTCGGGCCGACGGCGCGGCGCACCAGGGTGTTGCGCGCGACCTCGACGATGTAGCCGAGCCCGCGCGACTCGAGCCCGGTCAGCAGCGGCTCGATGTCCGCCTCGGCCGTGGCGTCGATCAGCACCGGAGCCGCCGGCAGATGCCAGTGCTCGATCAGCTCGTCGACGAGGTCGAGGGCGTGGTGCCAGCGCGGCACGTGGTGTTCGTGCTCGGGCACGTGCGCCTTGGCACGGCGCGCGGGGTCGCGGTCCCAGCACTCGGGCAGCATCAAACGCCAGTTCACCGGCACGTCGCAGTCCTCCCCGACGAGCGAGAGGGCGAGGGCGAGCTGGCAGTTCAGGGTGCGCCCCGGGGCGTGCGCGAACTGGCGGGCCACGCCGACCGAGTGCGAGCCGTTCTTCGGGAACGCCGCCTCGTCGATCGCCCAGGCGCGCGGCCGGATCGTCGCCGCGGCCAGGGCGCCGAGCCCCGCGCGCACCGCCGCGTGCTCCCAGGTGCTCTGGTTGACGAACTGCTGCAGCGGCTGGATCACCCGGCGCCCCAGCAGCCGTTCCGAGATGGACGCCAGGCTCTTGCGACCCGGCGTGGTCAGCAGGCCTCTGACATAGATCTCGGCCCAGCGGCGCTGATCGCTCCGGGCGAGCGGCGCGAACAGCAGGTCGCAGTACGTGCTGAGCGCATCCCCCGCGCTCGTCAGCGGTTCGATTCTCGAGGTGTTCATCTGTCTCTCCCCACAGTCGAAGCCCCAACGCCCGTAAGACGGCGAGGACGTCTTGCCCCATCCTCGGGGAGACTCCGCGCGTCCGACAGAGCCGCCCAATGGTGGTATTGGCACTCCCACCTGGCGTCGGACCGCGGCTGCGCGACGACTTCACCAAGTGCGGACGACAGATGACGCTCTGCGCGGCTGCCGCGCAGCGTGCGGTCGACCGCGGACCGGACGGTGGCGAAGGTCGAAGGGACAGCCAACGCCGTACGGGGACCGGGCCCGGGGAGCGGATCGCCCCCTCGCCCGCCGCCGACGGCGACCGCCGCCACACGAAGGAGCTACTCGATGCCCCGCAAGAACACCACGCGGATCCTGGTGGTCCTCTCCGAGTACGGCTACTGGGGGGAGGAGCTGGTCGGCCCGCTCGCCGCCTTCGACGCCCGCGGATACGAGAGCGTGTTCGTCACCCCGACCGGCAAGCGGCCGCGCGCGCTGCCGCCGAGCATGGACCCGGGTTACGTCGACCCGCCGCTCGGGCGCTCCGTGACCACCCAGGAGGTCGCCGACCTCACCCGCTCCGTCGACGAGTCCGACCGGCTCTCCGCGCCGCTGAACCTGCAGGCGTGGGTGCCGGAGCGGCCCTACACCAGCGATCCCGACTACCTGCGTCGGCTCGAGCGCTACCACCGGGCGCTCGACACGGTGGCCGAGGACCTCGAGGACTACGACGCGCTGCTCATCGTCGGCGGCAGCGGCCCGCTGGTCGACCTCGCCAACAACGAGCGGCTGCACGAGCTGATCCTCGCGTTCCTGCGCGCCGACAAGCCGATCGCGGCCGAGTGCTACGGCGTGGCCCCGCTGGCCTTCGCCCGGGACTGGGAGTACCGGCGCAGCATCCTGTGGGGCAAGCGGGTGACCGGCCACTGCAAGGAGTACGACTACAAGGACGGCACCGGCTTCCTCGGCACCGATTTCGTGATGGGGCCGCCGCCGTACCCGCTGGAGTACATCCTGCGCGACGCCACCGGCCCGGACGGCGCGTTCATCGGCAACTTCGGCAAGGAGACCTCGGTCATCGTCGACTACCCGTTCATCACCGGGCGCTCGACCCCCGACTCCTTCCTCACCGGCGAGAAGCTCGTCGAAGTCCTCGAAGACGGCCTGCGCCGCTACGGCTGGTAGGCCGGTCCGACGCCGACAAAGGGAGACGTGATGGCGATCTCGGGAAACCGGGCCCTGGTCGAGCAGCTGCTCGCCGACGGTTTCGAGCACGTGTTCGGCAATCCGGGCACCGTGGAGCAGGGGCTGTTGGACGCGCTCGGCGACTATCCGCAACTGCGGTACATCCTCGGCCTGCACGAATCCGTCTGCGTGGCCATGGCCGACGGATACGCCCGGGCCACCGGCGGTCCCGCGCTGGTCCAGCTGCACAGCGGCGTGGGGCTCGGCAACGGTATCGGGCTGCTCTACCAGGCGCTGCGCGGGCACAGCCCGCTCGTCGTGCTGGCCGGCGAGGCCGGGCTGCGCTACGAGGCCTTCGACGCGCAGATGGCGGTGGACCTGGTGGCGATGGCCGCGCCCGTCACCAAGTACGCCACCCGGGTCACCGATCCGGGCTCGCTTCTCAGAGTCGTGCGCCGGGCGGTGCGGATCGCGATGACGCCGCCGCGCGGACCGGTGTTCGTCGCGCTGCCCGCCGACGTGCTCGACGAGGACAACACCGAGGCGGTCGCCCCGACGGTGTTCCCGCGCACGAAGTCCGTCCCGGCCGGACATCTGCTGGACGAGGCGGCCGACCTGCTCGCCCCGGCGCGGCGACCGGTGATCCTGGTCGGCGACGGCGTCGCCGCGTCCGGGGCGCAGCAGCAGGTGGCCGCGCTCGCCGACCTGTGGGGCGCCGAGGTGTGGGGGGTGGACTCGGGCGAGCTGAACGTGCCGGGCCGCCATCCGCTCTACCGCGGCCAGCTCGGGCACATGTTCGGGCACGTCACCGAGGGGCGGCTGGCCGGCGCCGACGGGGTGCTGGTGGTCGGGACCTACCTGTTCCCCGAGGTCTTCCCGGCGCTCGAGCCGCCCTTCCCGCCGGGCACCCCGATCGTGCACCTGGACCAGGACGCCGAGCAGATCGCGAAGAACCATCCGGTCTCGCTCGGCCTGGTCGCCGATCCGGCCGCCGGGCTCGAGGCGCTGATCGGCCCGCTGGGCAGGGCGATGGGCATGGCCGGCATGTCCCGCGCGGCGGCGCGGCTGGACGCGGCGCGCCAGCTCGCCGTCCGCAAGGCGACCTGGCAGCTGCCCGACACGCTCGCGGACCGCTTCTTCGCGGAGGTCGCCCGCGCCTGCCCGCCCGGGCTGACTCTGTTCGACGAGGCCCTGACCGCCTCGGACGTCGTCGCCCGGCACCTGCCGCCGTGCACGCCGGGCCACTGGTTCCAGACCCGCGGCGGCTCGCTCGGCGTCGGGGTTCCGGGGGCGCTCGGCATCAAGCTCGCGCACCCGCGGCGGCCGGTGCTCGCGGTGACCGGCGACGGCGGGGTGATGTACACGATCCAGGCGCTGGCGACGGCCGCCCGCTACGGCATCGGCGCCAAGGTCGTGGTCTGCAACAACAGCCGCTACCGGCTGCTCGACCACAATCTCGAGCAGTACCGCTCCGAGCGGGGCCAGGGGCCCCGTCCGGCGCCGGAGGGATTCGACCTGTCCTCGCCGCGGATCGATTTCCCCGGTCTCGCGGCGGCCCAGGGCGTCGCGGCGGTCGCGGTGCGCACCCCCGAGGACGTGCCCGAGGCGGTGCGGCGGATGTTCGCGGACGACGAGCCTTTCCTGGTGGACCTGCTGACGGAGCCCCTGCCCGAGGGCCGAGAGGAGCGACGATGACTGGCCGGCTTGCCGGTGCGCGCGTGGGTGTGCTGCTGGAGAGCGACTTCTACGAACCGGAGATCTTCTACTATCAGCGGCGTTTCGCCGAGGAGGGGGCCGAGGTCCGGTTCCTGACCCGGCTGTGGGGGCAGCGTTCGCTGACCTTCGAGGGGCACGAGTTCCGGGCGCCGTTCACGGTCTCGCATGGCATCGAAGGGATCGACGACGCCGAGCTGGACGGCTACCACGCCCTGATCGTCCCGGCGGGCATGGTCGCGGACCGGCTGCGCTACACCGAGGACGTGGACGAGCTCGCGCCCGCGACCGACCTGCTGCGCCGGGCCTTCGCCCGACCGCACATCGTCAAGGGCGTGATCTGCCACGGGCTGTGGCTGCTCTCCTCGGCTCCGCACCTGGTGCGCGGCCGCAAGGTCGTGTGCCACAACAACCTGATCGGCGACGTGCGCAACATGGGCGCCAACTACGTCGACCAGGACGTCGTGGTCGACGGAGATCTGGTGACCGCGCGCACCGGGGACGACTGCCACGGCTTCGCCCGCGCGATCGTCGGGATGCTCGAGGACCGCCTCGCGCCCCGGGAGCTCGGGCAGGCGCCGGTCGAGGCGCGGCCGTCGGCGCCGGCGGCCGCCGAGCCGGTCGCGCGGACCGGTGCGGCGCCCTACTCCGATCTGGTCACCGGAATCCTCGGCGCGCGCGACGAGGCCGCCGGAACGATCGCGTTGACCACCGCGGACGGCACCGGCCACGTCGTGCGCCTGGACGCCGAGCCCCGCATCAGACTGCTGCGCAACCTGGACGAGCCGTACTCCGACTTCGGCGCCGCGGGGCACGCCCAGCTCGCCCCGGGCCGGATGGCCGCCGTCTCCGGGCTCTTCTACCCGGAGGCCGGCGGAACCCGGTTCGACGCCAAGGACATCCTGCTCTCCGGCACGGACGCCCGCTCCCACCGGTTCGAGGAATCCGACTGGTGGATCCAGCAGATCGAGGCCATCGCACGGTTCTACCGGCGCGCCCAGTTCGGCGACGGCCCGATCGATTTCCGCGACTACCGCACGATCATCCGGCTCGGCGGGGACAAGTCCGGCGACCACGTGCAGGAGACCGACACCATCTCCCGCCTCGTGTACGGCATGGCCAGTGCGTACCTGCTCACCGGCAAGGACGAGTACCTGGAGATCGCCGAGAAGGGCACGGCGTACCTGCGCGAGCACATGCGCTTCGTGGACACCGACGAGGACGTCGTCTACTGGTACCACGGCATCCGCGTCAACGGCTCGGGCGAGCATCCGCTGTTCGCCTCCGAGTTCGACGACGACTACCGGGCGCTTCCCATCTACGAGCAGATCTATGCGCTGGCCGGGCCCGTGCAGACGTTCCGGGTCACCGGCGACCGGCGGATCCGTTCGGACGTCGAGGCGACGCTGCGCCTCTTCGAACGCTTCTACGCGGACCCGGTGCACGGCGGCTACTTCTCGCACATCGACCCGGTCCTGCTGCGCCCGGACACCGCCTCGCTCGGGTCCAACGTGCTGCGCAAGAACTGGAACTCGATCGGCGACCACGCGCCGGCGTACCTGATCAACTACTACCTCGCCTCCGGCGACCCGCGGGCCGCCGCGATGCTCGAGGCGACTCAGGACACCGTCGTCGAGCGCTTCCCCGCCGCCGACAGCCCCTTCGTGCAGGAGCGCTTCCACGCCGACTGGTCGCCTGACGGCGAGCAGAGCTGGCAGCGCGACCGCGCGGTGGTCGGGCACAACCTGAAGATCGCCTGGAACCTGACCCGGGTCGGGTCGCTGCGGCCCAAGCCGCAGTACTCACGGCTGGCCGAGCACCTGGCGCGCACGATGCCCGGTGTCGGCGCGGACCGGCAGCGCGGCGGCTGGTACGACGTGCTCGAGCGGGTTCCGCGCGCGGGGGAGGGGTGGCACCGGTTCGCCTGGCACGACCGGAAGGCGTGGTGGCAGCAGGAGCAGGCCGTCCTCGCCTACCTGGTGCTGCACGGCGTCGGCGGCGACCCGGCCTTCCTGGCCGAGGCACGTAGCTCGGAGTTCTTCTACAACGCGTTCTTCCTCGACCACGACGAGGGCGGCGTCTACTTCAACGCGACCGCCGACGGCCTGCCGTACCTGCTGGGCACGGAACGCCTCAAGGGCAGCCACTCGATGAGCATGTACCACTCGACCGAGCTCTGCTACCTCGCCGTGGTGTACAACAACCTCCTCATATTCGGCAAGCCCCTGACACTCCACTTCAAGCCGGAGCCCGCCGCGCTGCCCGGCCGGATCCTGCGGGTCTCCCCGGACCTGCTGCCGCCCGGGCGGGTGCGCATCGGCGCGGTCGCCGTGGACGGGCACGAGCACGCCGACTACGACGCTGCCGCGCTCACCGTCCGGCTGCCCGACAAGCCGGGCCGGGTCAAGGTCAGGGTGCGGCTCGATCCGACCGCCGCGGAGCGGCGATGACGCTCCTGGGAAACCCGGGTGCGGCGCTGCCCGACCGGATCGACGACTACCCGACGGGCCGGATCGCCGGATATCCCGTGCGCCCCGGGCGGGCCCTGCCGCTCGGCGCGACGGCGTTGTCGAACGGCGGGGTGAACTTCGCGGTGTACGCGGACCGGGCCGAGTCCGTCAGCCTCGTGCTGTTCGAGCCGGGCGCCCGCGAACCGGGCGACGAACTGCCGATACCCGCGTCGTTCCGGGTCGGCGCGGTGCACGCGATCACCGTGTACGGGCTGGACCCCGAGGGCTTCGAGTACGGCTTCCGGGTCGCCGGTCCGCGCGTCGCGGGCCCGGCCGACCGCTTCGACCCCGGCCGCGTGCTGCTCGACCCGTACGCGCGGCTGATCGTCGGCGCCGAAAGCTGGGCGGCCCCGCGTGACCGGGACCGGCCGGCGCCGTTCCGCGGCAGGTTGCTGCTCGAGGACTTCGACTGGACCGGCGACCGGCCGCCCCGGCACGCGCCCGAGGATCTCGTCGTCTACGAGATGCACGTGCGCGGGTTCACCCGCGACCCCAGCTCCGGCGTCACGGCTCCGGGGACCTACGCGGGCCTGCGCGAGAAGATCCCGTACCTGCTGGAACTCGGGGTCAACTGCGTCGAACTGATGCCCGTGTTCGAGTTCGACGAGACCGACAATCCGCGGCACGGACGCGACGGGCGCGCGCTGACGAACTACTGGGGCTACAACCCCGTCGGCTTCTTCGCGCCGAAGGCCGGCTACGCGGCCACCGGCGCCTACGGGATGCAGGCCGACGAGTTCAAGGCCATGGTCAAGGACCTGCACGCGCACGGCATCGAGGTCTTTCTCGACGTGGTGTTCAACCACACCGCGGAGGGCGACGAGCGCGGCCCCACGCTCTCGCTGCGCGGCTTCGGCAACCAGACCTATTACATGCTCACGCCGGACGGCGCCTACTACAACTTCAGCGGCACCGGGAACACGCTCAACTGCAACCACCCGGTCGTGCGCAACCTCGTCGTCGACTGCCTGCGCTACTGGGTGACCGAATACCGCGTCGACGGCTTCCGCTTCGACCTCGCCTCGATCCTCGGCCGCGCCGCGGACGGCAGCGTGCTGCCCAATCCGCCGCTGCTCGAGCAGTTGGCCCACGATCCGGTGCTGCGCGGCACCAAGCTGATCGCGGAGGCCTGGGACGCGGGCGGGCTCTACCAGGTCGGCGACTTCCCCGCGTACGGCCGCTGGTCGGAGTGGAACGGCAGGTTCCGCGACTGCGTACGCCGGTTCCTGCGCGGCGAGCACGGCACCACCGGCGAGCTCGCCACCAGGATCGCCGGGTCCCCCGACCTGTACGCCGAACGCGGCGCCACCGCCTCCGTGAACTTCATCACCGCGCACGACGGGTTCACGCTGTGGGATCTGGTGTCCTACGAGCACAAGCGCAACGAGGACAACGGCGAGGGCAACCGCGACGGGGAAAGCGACAACCGCGCCTGGAACAGCGGGTTCGAGGGGCCGACCGACGACCCGCGCATCGATGGGCTGAGGCTGCGCCGGATCAAGACCGCGCTGACGATCCTGCTCACCAGCAGCGGGGTCCCCATGATCGCCGCCGGCGACGAGGTCGGGCGGACGCAGCGCGGCAACAACAACGCCTACTGCCAGGACAACGCGATCTCCTGGTTCGACTGGCGGCTCGTCGAACGCAACGCCGACCTGCTGCGCTTCACGTCGAACCTGATCGCCTTCCGCCGCGCCCACCCCGTGCTGCGGCACGTCTCGCATCCGCACGGCACCGACCGGGTCGGCAGCGGCTACCCGGACGTCAGCTGGCACGGGGTGCGCCCCTGGGAACCCGGCTGGCGGCACCACGACCGGGTGCTGGCGGTGCTGCGCTGCGGCGAGCACACGGCCGAGGAGCACGGCGAGCCCGACGACACCGTGTACATCGCGGTCAGCGCCCACGACCAGCCGGTCGACCTCGAACTGCCCGAGCCGCCGACCGGCTCGGTGTGGACGGTGGCCGCCGACTCCGGCGCGCGGGCACCGGCCGACTCCCATCCCCCCGGACGGGAGCCGGTCCTCGAGCACCCCCTCCGATACACCCTGGCCGGGCACGCCGCCGTGGTGCTGCTCAGCCGAGACGCTACGACCCTTAGGAGTTGAGGCAACCGTGCCTTTCGCCTCCGCACTCATCGTCGCCGAGGACACCGCCACCATCCGGCTCGTCGGCGAACTCGACGCCCATACCGCCCCCGACTTCCACCGCAGCATCCAGGACGCCGCCCGGCTCGCGATCGCGCGCCTGGTGATCGCCATGGACGAGCTCGAATACATCTCCAGCGCGGGCCTGCGCTGCCTGATCTTCGCCCGGCAGACGCTCGGCGAGGAGGTCTCCCTGGCCGTCGCGGGCGCGCGGCCCGCCGTGGCCCGGACCATCCGGATGGCCGGGCTCGACTACGGGATCGAGATGACGGAGATCGACGATGTCTAGTCCGCCGACGGCCGCCCCGCCACGGCGCGGACACTCCTGGCGGGCCGCGCCGTTCAGAACGTACGCCGGCCTCGACTCGCTCGGCGACCTGGCCGATTACGTGCGCTCGATCGCGCATGGGGCCGCGCTGGGCGAGTACACCGGACTGCGGCTCGCGGTCGAGGAACTGGCGGTCAACGCGCTCGTGCACGGATACGGCACCGGACACGGCTGGCTGATGCTGACCGGCGGTGGTGACCGCGGTGTCGGCTTCATCCGGTTGAGCGACACGGCGCCTCCCTTCGACCCGTCGGCCGCGCCCGCCCGGGTGCCCCGGGGCCTCGCCCTCCGGGACCGTCCGCTCGGCGGCCTGGGCATCCCGCTCGCGCTCGCCGGCGTGGACGGGTACCGGTACGAGTACGTCGACGGAACGAACCGCAGCACCCTGACGGTGCGGCGTCGACCGGCGGGCCGGCCGTGAACCGGACGACGCAGGCCGACGTGAGCGCCATCGCCCTGGCCGGCGGCCAGGGGATCAGGGCGCGGCCGCTCACCCTCATCTCCCGCGACTACATGCGCAGCAAGGCGGCCATCACCCTGCTCGGTCGGCCATTGGTCGAATGGACGGCGCGCTTCCTGCGCGGCCAGGGGGTCACCGAGTTCTACGTCCTGGCCAACGGGAGGGAGAACCGCACCCAGATCAAGGACATCCTCGGCGACGGCCGCGGTCTCGACCTGGACGTGCGCTATTCCCGGACCCGCTTCGACCGCTTCAACACCGGCTCCGGCGAGGCCACGCTGCGCTGCCTCGAGCACTGGAACCTCACCGGCGCCGCGGTGGTCGTGCCGACCGACTCGGTCTTCGACTTCGACCTGGGGCCGCTGCTCGAGCACCACCGGGAGACCGCCGCCGTCGTCACCGTCGGCACCGTCCTGCGCAGCGCGCAGGAGGCGGCCGGCAAGTACGGCGTGCTCGTGCCGGACCGCGACGGACGGGTGGGCGCCTTCGCCGAGAAGCCGCCGCCGGCCGAGGCGCGCCGACTGGCCGGGGGCGGGTCGCTGCACACCAGCGCCGGGCTCTACGTCATCGACTGCGCCCGGTTGCGGGAGATCTCCCGTGAACCCGAACTGCGCCGGCTCGCCGCCGACGCGCTCGACTGGGGCGGGCACCTGCTGCCCTACCTCGTCGCCCACGGGCACCGGGTGCACGCCTGGTCCATCGGCCGCTTCGGCGATCTGGGCAACCCGCGCGACTACCTCGAGACCGTCCGGGACCTGCTCGAGGGCGTCTATCCCGCGCTGGCCGGGCTGATCGACCCGCCGGTGAACCTGCCCGGCGGCTCGCGCGTGCATCCCAGCAGCCTGAAACACGTCGACCCGGACAGCGGACGCACCCTCGAGAGCATGATCGCCGAGGGCGTCGTGCGCATCGGGCCGAACGTGCGGGTCGGGCGGGACGTCGAACTCGGCCCGGGCGTCGACGTCGAGGACTGCGACATCGCGGACGGGGTCGACATCGGCGAGGGCACCCGGATCCGCGGCACGGTCTGCGGCGAGCACTCGATCATCGGCTCCTGGGCCGAGATCTCCGACTCGGTGCTCGGCACCAGCAGCCACGTGGATTCCACCAGCTCGGCCCGCACCCGGCTGTCCGGGCACTGCGTGCTCGGCGACGAGGCGAGGGTCGAGCCGGGCAGCACGCTCACCGGCGTCGACGTCTTCCCCCGGCTCACCGTGCAGGCCGCGCGCGGCGTGCCGCCGGGCCACCGTCTGACCACGGCGGGGGCGTGATCCCGGCGGCCCGCGCTCCGGAGCCGGGCGGCCGGATCCGCCGTGCGGGTGCGCGACTGCACGAAGTGTCCGGGATCGGTTGACCGCCGCAGGCCGCTGCGCTTGTCTGGAATTGCTCACCGGCGTCGCCGAAGGAGTCGGCGCAGGTCCGACCTCGGCGAGCCTCGAAATAAGGGAAGAGGACCGTGGACCCTCGGGGTAGCGCTGCAGGGCTCGAAGACCTGCCGGAGAGCGTGCTGATCGACGGCGTCTGGCGCGGGGCGTGGGACGGGCACACCATGGAGGTGGCCGGCCCGCTGTCCTCGGCGCGGCTGGCCCGGGCCGGGCAGCGGGACGCGCAGGACGCGGTCCGCGCGGCGCGCCTCGCCTTCGACAAAGGTCCGTGGCCGCGGATGTCCGGGCGTGAGCGCGCCCAGATCCTGTACGACGCCGCGGACCTCATCGACGGCGACGGCGGCCGGCTGGCCTGGCTGCAGGCCGTGGAGATGGGCAAGCCGATCCGGTTCGGCGAGCGCGACGACGTGCCGTTCGCGACGATGGCGCTGCGCTTCTTCGCGGCCATGGCGAGCCAGCAGGCCCGCGGCGCGGGGGCGACCCCGTCCGTCGGCCGGGTCGCGCTGCGCGAGCCGCGCGGGGTCATCGGCGCCCTGTGCGCCTTCCACCACCCGCTGGCGATGGCGGCCGCGATCGTCGCGCCCGCGCTGGCCATGGGCGACACCGTCGTCCTCAAGCCGCCCATGGCGGCCGCGCGCAGCCTGGTCGAGTTCGCCCGGCTGTGCCAGGAGGCGGGGATGCCGCCCGGCGCGCTCAACGTGGTGACCGGCGGTCGTGAGCTCGGTTGCGCGCTGGCCGCGAGCCCCGGCGTGGACCTCGTCTCCTTCCTCGGCAGTGTGCCGCAGGGCCGGGAGATCGCCACCGCGTGCGCCGGCCAGTTCGTGCCCACGGACCTCGACCTCGGGCTGCCGAACGCGCACCTGGTGTTCGAGGACGCGTGCGTGGAGCACGCCGCCCGGCTGGTGGCCAGATCGTTGCTGCCCGGCCGGGCGGAGTTCCGTGCCAGCGGCGTCCGGATCCTGGTTCACGAGAGGGTGTACGAGGAGTTCCTCGACCGGCTCCAGAGCCACGTCGCCGAGCAGGCCCCGGGTGATCCGCGGGATCCGCGCACCCGCCTGGGCCCGCTCGCGGGAGTGGAACAGCTCGGCGGCCTCCAGGCCTTCCTCGCCCGTGCGCTCGCCGCCGGCGCCCGTCGGCTGCCCTTGGACGACGCGCCCTCGGCGTCCGCGCCCGGGTGCGCGGGCATCGCGCCGGAGCTGCTGGTGGCCGCGCACCTGCTGGAGGTCCCGACGGCCGCGGCCGCGGCGGTCGTCGACGTGCCCGACGTGCTCGCCCCGCTGGCGCTGCTCACCTCGTTCCGCGAGACGGCGGAGGCGATCGACGTGCTGAACCTGGGTTCCGGCACCCAGACGTGCGGCCTGTACACGGCCGACATCGCGCGGGCGGGGGCGGTGGCCGAGGCGCTGTGCACCGGCATGTGCCGCATCGACGCCTGCCGCAGCGACGCCGACGCCTGCCGCGCGATGGACGAGGACGATCAGGTCGAGGACGAGGGCCTGCCGTTGCGCGAGTTCGGCATCGACTCCGCCCGCCCGTTCACCCGCGAGAAGGCCGTGTGGGTCGATGTGCTCTGCTGAGGACGGCCGCCGCTGAGAGGGCCGGGTCCGGGCGCGCGGATGCCCGGACCGGGCCGGCCGTGGTGGCCGGGCGGTCCGGGCACCTGCGCGATGCCCGCTCGATCCGATGCCGTCAGGCGGCTGCCGAGGAGGTCGGGGCCGCCTGGGCGGCGACCTCGTCCAGGGTGCCGCCCTGGAGCAGGATCTTGACGGGGACGACCACGCCGTAGCGGCGCAGAACCCTGCGTCCCAGGTCCATGGCCATGACCGAGTCGAGGCCGTACCTGGTCATCGGAATGCCGTGTTCGAGTTCCGCCGGGTCCAGCGCGAGGACTTCGGCGAGCGTCGCGCGCAGCCCGGCCCGGACGTCGACCTCGCCGCGGACTCCGTCCGGCGGGGCACCTGCCGCGGCGGCCGCGGCCGTCTCCTGGACGATGGTGGCGACCGCGACCGCGGCGGCAGGGGCGGGCGCCGTGGCCGCGCCGCCGCCGACCACGGGCAGCAGGTCGGCCGGGATGTTCGGTTCCGCGTCGGCCACCCGGAACCTGCGGCGGCGCCAGGGGTAGAGCGGCGGCGAGGCGAAGCGTCCGGTTCCGCCGACGACCGCCTCCCAGTCGGGGTCCGCGCCGTGCACGTAGGCCTGCCCCAGCGCTTCGAGCAGACCGGACAGGCCGGGCTCGGCTCGACGCAGGGTGCTGACGACGGCGGCCGGGGTGCCGTATTCGTCGATGCAGTCCTGCAGGGAGTGCGCCAGCACCCGCTGCGGGGTGAACTCCACGAACAGGGTCGGCCGGCGGTCCTCTTCGAGGACCCGGCGGACGGCGGGCTCGAACAGGACCGGCTCCCGCAGGTTGTCGACCCAGTACTCGATGCCGAACCCGCCGTGCGTGCGCTCCCCGTCCACGGTCGACTGCACCGGGATTCGCCCTTCGGCCGCGGTGAGCCCGTCCAGCTGCACGCGCAGGTCGTCGAGCAGCGGGTCCATCGACGCGCAGTGCGCGGCCACGTCGGCGTTGACGCGGCGCCAGAAGACCCCGCGCTCCGTCAGTTCGCGCTCGATCCGCTCGAGGTCCGCGACCGGTCCGGCCAGTACCGCGCTGCCGGGGCTGCTGTGCACCGCGACGCACACGTCCGCGCTGTGCCGAGCAGCCAACCGCTGCGCCTGTGTGCCGGGCAACTGGACCGCGGTCATGCCCCCGATGCCCGCGGTGCTGCGCATCAGGGCGCTCCTGCGGCAGATGACGGCGGCCCCGTCCGCGAGGGACAGGGCGCCGGAGAACGTCGCCGCCGCGATCTCGCCCATGCTGTGGCCGATCAACAGGTCGGGCACGAGGCCCCAGCCCTCCCAGACCTCGGCGAGCGCGCACTCGAAGGCCCACACCGCCGGCTGCGCCAGCCCGATGTCCGTCAGCGGGTCGTCCGAGTGCAGCAGGTCGAGTACCGACCAGTCGGCCTCGGCCCGAATCGCGGCGTCGTAGCGCGCCATCGCGGCCGCGAACTCAGGGCACTGCGCCAGCAGGTCGCGGGCCATGCCGGTCCACTGCCCGCCGAGTCCGGGGAAGACGAAGACGATCCGCGGATCCTCGAACGCGCGCGGGGTGCGCGCGAGCGTCCGCGACCGCGTCAGCCGCTCGGCCAGCGACGCGGCGTCGCCGCCGACCGCGACCGAGCGGAACGCGTGGTGGGTGCGGCGGACCGCGGCCGAGTGGCAGAGGTCCGCGACGGCCGCCGGTTCCTCGACGGCCCCGAGCCGCCGGGCGTAGGCGCCGGCCAGGTCTCCGAGGGTGTCGGGGCAGTGCGCCGAGACCGGAAGGATGCGCGCCGCGGGCGCGGGCCCGGACGGGGCCTCGACGGCGGCTGCGTCCGGCGGCGCGGTCAGCACCACGTGGACGTTCGATCCGCTGATGCCGAAGCTGCTGACGCCGGCTGTCGGCACGTGGTCGGTGCGCGGCCAGGGCATGTGCCTGCGCACCAGCCGCAGCCCGCTCCGTCGCCACGCGAACTCCGGGGTCGGCCGCTGCACGTGCAGGGTGGCCGGGATCTCCTCGTGCGAGAGCGCGAGCACGGTCTTGATCAGCCCGGACAGTCCGGAGACGGTCTCGGTGTGGCCGAGGTTCGACTTCACCGAGCCGACCAGGACGCGGCCGTCCGCGCCGCGCGGACGGCCGAACACCTCGGCGATGGCCGTCAGTTCGCTGAGATCGCCGACCGGGGTCCCGGCCCCGTGCGCCTCGACGTAGTCGACGTCCCGCAGGTCCACGCCCGCGGCGAGACAGGCGCCGAGCAGCATCTCGCCGCGGCCCGCGGTGCTCGGCGTGAGGAACTGCCCGCCGGAGGCGCCGTCGTTCGTGGCGACGCTGCCGCGGATGACGCCGTAGACCCGGTCGCCGTCCGCGAGGGCGCGCTCGAGCGGCTTGAGCACGACCGCGGCCGAGGCCTCGCTGCGCACGAAGCCGTCGGCCGCCTCGTCGCCGAACCGGCAGCGGCCGGACTGCGAGATCAGCGCGCCGGAGCTGAGCGCGACGGTGTCGGCGGGCTCGGCGAGGATGTTGACGCCGCCGACGATGGCGGCCTCGGTCTCGCCGAGCCGCAGCGCCTGGCAGGCCATGTGCACGGCGAGCAGGGTGGACGAGCAGGCCGCGTCGATGGAGACCGTCGGGCCCCGCAGGTCGAGAACGTGGGCCAGGCGCCCGGGCATGTTCCCCGGAATCTGCGCGCCGACCAGGGAGTGCAGGTCGTTGATGCCCGCCCGCCGCAGCTGTTCCCAGTAGTGGACGTTCAGCTGGGAACTGTAGACCCCGGTGCGGCTGCCGCGCAGCCGCGCCAGCGGGATACCGGCGTCCTCGACCGCGTCGACGGCCGTCTCCAGGAACAGCCGCTGGTGCGGGTCGAGGCGCGCGGCCTCGCGCGGCGAGATCCGGAAGAAGCCGGCGTCGAAGGACTCGATGTCGTCGAGGAAGCCTCCGGCCTCGGTGGCGAGCAGCGGGTCGCCGGTCAGCGAGTCGCGCCGCGCGTACACGGCGGCCTCGTAACGCGCGGGCGGCGTGTCGGAGACCAGGTCGCGCCCCTCGCACAGGGCGTCCCACAAGGCCTCGGGCCCGCGAACCCCGGCGTAGCGGCAGCCGATGCCGACCACGGCGATCGGCATCGGGGCGCCGGCTCCCGGCGCCTGCGGATTGCTCGGGCTGCTTCGAGCCCTGTCATGCTCGTGATGATGCGGCGTGCGGTCGGACTGCTGCGCTGTCGGTTGTGCTGAGGTGTGCTGAGTTCCGCGGCCCATGGCGGATTTCCTCCGGTTTTCCCCCGAGGCACCGGCGACCGTTCTGCGACGGATTCGCCTCGGCCTGAATGGCGTACGGCTCGAACCAGATGCGAGCGTCATCGCCAGTGTCTTAGCACGCTGTAATATTCGCCATGCATAGGTGACGAAGTGTGCTGAGACAAATATCCAGGTGGATCCTCAGCGGGTTTATGTCAGGATTCGTTGGCGATGCCGGAGACCGGCACGTGCACCACGACACCGGCCGTGTCGGCGCCGGCGACCAACAGGATGAGCGCGGTGAAGCTGCGCACGCCGAGCTCGGGGTGGCGCAGCCGGCGCACGCCGAAGGTCAGTTCGCTGACCTCCCGGCTCTCCCACATCTCCCGCACGTCGGCCGGGCCGTGCTCGAGCCGGTCGACCACCGCCCGGATCCGCGGGTCGTCGGGAAGGTTCGCCGTGGCGCCGCGGAACCGGCCGAAATAGCTGCGGACCTCCTGCTCCCAGTCCACGTAGCGTTCCCGCGCCGCCGGGTGCAGCGCCGTCCAGAGCAGGGAGTTGCGTTCCTCCTCGGGCAGCGTGCCGAAGTCGAAGAGCCACTCGCTGCAGGCGCGGTTCCACGCGACGATGTCCCCGCGCATGTCCCCGGCGAAGGCCGGCAGGTCGATCGACTCGACGAAGGTGGTGATCGCGGTGCGGGCCTCTTCGGTGAGCGGCTGGTCCCGGTGCGGCGCGCTGCCCATGGACAGCAGGGTGACGTAGCGCCGTTCGGCGGCGGTCAGGTCCAGGACGTCGGCCAGCGCGTTCAGGACGGATTCGGAGGGCCGGATGTCACGGCCCTGCTCGAGATAGGTGTACCACGAGGGGCTGATACTCGCGAGGATCGCCACCTCCTCCCGCCGCAAGCCGGGAGTGCGCCGCTTGCCGAGCGGAAGGCCCTTCGCGGCGGGATCCACCAGCAGCCTGCGGTTGCGCAGGAACTGGCCGAGCTCCCGCAGTGGGCGTCGGTCCGCGCTCATCCCGCGTATCCGAAGCGCGGCGGCGGTACCAGCATTCTCACCGGCTCTCCGATCGAGGCGACCTCCGGCGCCGAAGCTGGTCAGGCGTCGTCGTCGGGCGTCCCGGTCGGCGCTCGGACCGTTCCGGGCGGGTGGCGGCGGCAACCCCCGTCGAGTGTCGCCGTCACACGGCACACCGTGTATGAGAGGTATCTTAGAGTACTCAGAGAAGCTGCGCAGCGCCCCGCCGACGTGAAACCCCGGCGCGCGGCCGAATGCGCCGCGCACCGGGGCAGGAGCCCGATCCGGTGCGGGCCTCAGAGCGAGGCGGAGCCGGGCATCGGCTTGAGCTCGTCGACCACGTACGACAGGATCACCGGCCGGCCCTCGCGCGCGCCGACCAACCAGGTCTGGTAGGCGTCGAAGCCGAGCCAGGTGCTCTCCGCGGCCGGTGCGTCCCACACCCGGGCCTGCCAGTTCACCACGACCTTGGTGGACGCGGTGCCGTCCGGCCGCCAGTCGACGTCCACCGCGGTGACCGTGTGCTCCTCGTCGAAGAACCGGTGGGTGACCGTCTTGTACCACCCGCGGAAGTCCGCGAGACCGCGCAACGTGCCCTCGGGAAAGGTCATCGTGAGCCCCTGCGGCACGAGGTAGGGCTCCACCTCCTCGATCGGGTCGTGCCGGTCCAGGGCGCGGTACCAGTCCGCGACGAACGTCTTGATCTCGGAATCGTTCAGGGTCTGCACGGCCATGTGGCCTCCTCACGACAGGGTGGCGCGGATATCCGCGCTCGTTCGCCGTCAGCGTAGGAACGGCCGCGTGCCTCGCCCCTTCGCGCGCGGCCGCCCGCCCGGACCTCGCCGAATCCGCGGCCCGACTTCGTCATCTGCCGCTTCCCGGTCCGGCCCGGGCCCCGCCGCCGGCCGCTCCCGCCGGATTTCGCGCAGGTCGTGGGCCTGCGGAAGCCGGACTTGACGAAGTACCGGTGCCGATCCGCTGCAGTCCCGCGGCGGGCCGCGGATCTTCGGGTGCGCCTGCGCGCACCCCGCCTACATTGCCGGTAGCGACAGTTCCCGCGCGTCCGCTCCGCCCTTCCCTCTCCCCGCGAACCACGGCGGCGGACACGGGACCGGCGAGGACCGGGAACCCCATCGGCCACGACTGCAAGGAGTGAACACGCAGATGACCGCTCTGACCGCGGAGCGCGTGCGCGCCGCCTACGACGCCCTGGGTTCCGGCGACCGCGACCGGATCGCCGAGTACTGGGCCGAGGACATGCGCTTCCTGACCCCCGGCAACCACCCCTACGCCGGCTGGCACAACGGCCTGGACGCGTTCGTGGCCTTCATGGACATCGTCTCCAAGGCCTCGAACGGCTCGTTCGACATCGACATCGACGTGGTGCTCGTCAACGACGAGTACTCCGTCGACCTCAACCACACCACCGCGCGGCGCGGTCACGCCGGGCCGGACAGCGACTCGCCCTACGACGTCCTCGACATCAGGGGCCTGCACGCCCTGCAGTGGCGCGACGGCAAGGTCGTCGAGGGGCGCGGCGCGATCTTCGGCGACGGCATGACCAACTTCAACTCGTGGTGGTCCCCGCTGAGCGAGGACGGAGAGCGCACCGCGCTGTGAGGCGCGCGGCGCACCCGTCCCGGCACCGAAAGGAGAAGCGGTCATGATCCGCTGGTCGCACGCGGCGCTCAACTGCCGCGACCTGAAGACCACCGAAGAGTTCTATCTGCGCCACTTCGGCTTCGAGCGCTCGAACGAGTTCGACCTCGGCGACACCCGGATCGTCTTCCTCCGGCTCGGCGAGGCCTACCTCGAACTGTTCGGCACGCCGGAGTCGGCGCGCGCCGCGGGGCCGGCCCACGAGGCCGACGGCCCCGGCACCGCCGGAGCGGTGCGCCACCTGGCCTTCCAGGTGGACGACGTCACCGCGTTCCTCGCCTCGATCGGCGAGGAGGCCGAGGTGACGCTCGGCCCGCTCGACTTCTCCACCTTCCTCGACGGCTGGAGCAGCGTCTGGATCCGGGACCCCGACGGCGTGATCGTCGAGGTCAGCCAGGGATACCGGGACGGCCGGCCGCACCGGCACGACCACGCACCCGCACCCGCCTCGCCCTGACCGCCGGTGCCGCCCCCGCGGGCGGCACCGGCCGACCCGAAGCACCGAGCAAGACTGGAGTCCTCGCATGTCCGAAACACTTGACAAGCCGGCCGTAGCGGAGGCCGCGGCGGACCGCTACGCCCAACGGCGCTGGCTCGCGCTTCCGGTGATCCTCACCGGGACGTTCATGACGATCCTCGACTTCTTCGTCGTGAACGTGGCCATCCCGTCCGCGCAGGCCGAGTTGCACGCCTCGGACGCCCAGATCCAATTCGTCGTCGCCGGCTACGGCGTGGCGTACGCGATCGGGCTGATCACCGGCGGTCGGCTCGGCGACCTGTACGGCCGGCGCAGAGTGTTCGCACTCGGCATCACGCTGTTCACCCTGGCGTCGCTGCTGTGCGGCATCGCGGTGAACGCCGACATGCTCGTCGCCTCCCGGGTCTTCCAGGGCCTGGCGGCCTCGCTGATGTTCCCGCAGGTACTGGCCATCATCAACGTGACCTACACCGGCGAGGACCGGGGCCGGGCGTTCTCCGGCTTCGGCGTCGCGCTCGGTCTGGCCTCGGTCAGCGGCCAGCTGATCGGCGGCCTGCTGATCGCGGCGAACATCTTCGGCATCGGCTGGCGCTCCTGCTTCCTGGTGAACGTGCCGGTGGGCATCGCGGCGCTGATCCTGCTGCCGATGCTGGTCGCCGAGTCGCGGGCGGAGAGCGCCAAGCGGCTCGACCTGCGCGGCGTCGCCCTGGTCAGCCCGGCCCTGGCGCTGCTGCTCATCCCGCTGGTCGAGGGCCGGCAGTCGCACTGGCCGCTGTGGACGTGGATCGCCCTGGCGGCCAGCGTGCTCGGCCTCGCCGTGTTCGGACGCGCCCAGGCGGCCACCGCCCGGCGCGGCGGGACCCCGCTGGTCGAACCCGCCCTGTTCCGCTCCCGCGCCTTCACCTCCGGGCTGATCACCATCCTGTCCGTGTACTGCGGTATGGCCTCGCTCATGCTGATCCTGGCGCTGTACCTGCAGGACGGCCTGCACTACTCGGCCCTGATCTCGGGACTGAGCTTCCTGCCGATGGGCGTGACCTTCTTCCTCAGCTCCCGCAACGCCGGGAAGTTCATCGCCCGCTGGGGACGTCGCACCCTGACCTACGGCGCGCTCGCCATCATCGTCGGCGAGGGCGGGCTCGCGCTGACCACCATGCACACCGGCACCCTCCCCGGCGGCGGCGCGCGCATCGACTTCCTGCTGTTCGCCGTGTTCATGGCGATCAGCGGCGCCGGAATCGGCGCGGTCGGCGCCCCGCTGATCGCCCAGGTGCTCCAAGGGGTGGACCCGCAGCACGCCGGATCGGCTTCCGGGGTGCTCTCCACGGTCCAGCAGGTCGCCGGCGCCCTCGGCGTGGCCGTGCTCGGAATCATCTTCTACGGCGTGCTCGGCCGGCACAGCACCCCGACCGACTACGGGCACGCATTCGCCATCGGCCTGGTCTACACGGTCTGCCTGGCCGTGGTGACCGTGGCGGTCACGCTGCCGAACCGGCTGTGGTCCGGCATCCGCGGCGAGTGAGAGCCGCACCGGGGCGACACGGCACGACGGCGAAGGACGGCTCCGCGTACGCGCTCTCGCGACCCTCGCGACTGTAGACATGGAGAACTCGAATGACCGTATACACCGACATCGTGATCGGGGCCGGCTCGACCGGAGCGGTGATCGCCGCCCGGCTGGCCGAGGGAGCCCCCGACCGCAGGATCCTGCTGATCGAGGCCGGCCCGGACTACCCGGACGCCGACAGCCTGCCCGCGGACCTGCGCAACGGGCTCTACCCCGCGTTCCTCTCGCACAACTGGGGCCTGAAGGCCGAAGCCGTGCCGGGCCGCGAGATCGATCTGACCCGCGGCAAGGTCGTCGGCGGCACCTCGGCCATCAACACCTCCCTCGCCGTGCGCCCCGGACCGGTGGAGTTCGAGGAGTGGACCGAGCGCGGTAACACCGGCTGGACCTGGGAAGAGGTGCTGCCGTACTTCAACAGGGTCGAGGACGACCTCGACTACGGCCAGGACTCGGCGCGGCCCGAGGCCTACCACGGCTCCGGCGGTCCTATCCCGGTGTGGCGCTGGCGCGACGAGCAGCTGCCGCCGTTGCAGCGGGCCATGTTCGACGCCTGCGTCGGGCTCGGCTTCCCGGAGACCTCCGACCACAACGCGCCCGGCTCCACCGGCGTCGGGCCGCTCGGCCAGAACCTCGTGGACGGCGTGCGCATCTCCACCGCGCTCGCCTACCTCCAGCCGGTCCGCAAGCTGGAGAACCTGGAGATCCGGCCGGACACCCTGATCGAGTCGATCGTCGTCGAGGACGGCCGCGCCGTGGGCGTGCGGGTGTTCGCGGGCGAGGGCGAGGAGCCCGAGCTGATCTCCGCGGAGCGGGTGACGCTGTGCGCCGGCGCCGTGGGTTCGCCGGCGATCCTGCAGCGCTCCGGCATCGGGCCGGCCGGGCACCTTCGCGCGCTCGGCGTCCCGGTGGTGGCCGACCTGCCCGCGGTGGGGCGCAACCTGCGCGACCACCCGACCTGCCTGATCGCGCTCGCGCCGCGGCCAGGCGTGTACGACGAGTCGCTGCCCGTCACCCAGGTGCTGCTGCAGACGACCGCGCCGGACTCGGCCGAGTTCAACGACATGCAGTACTACCTGTTCAACCACGTCGACCTCACCGGCTTCGCCCCGCAGCTGCGCGAGGCCATCGGCACCGACCACGTCTTCATGATCTCGGTCGGCGTGGAGCGGCCGCACTCGCGCGGCAGCGTCCTGATACGCAGCCGGGACCCGCGGGAGCAGCCGGACATCGCCTTCCACTACCTCGAGCACCCGGAGGACCTGCGCCGGATGCGCGAGGGCATGCGGATCGGGCTGAACATCGCCCGCACGCCGCAGCTCGGGCTGTTCACCACCGGCCGGATGATCCCGGAGCCGGAGGTCTTCGAGTCCGACGAGTCGCTCGACGCGTTCATGCTCGCCTCCGCCGACACGCACTGCCACCCGATGGGCACCAACCAGATGGGTCCGCAGGGCGACCCCGAGGCGGTCGTGGACGACCGCTGCCGGGTGCACGGCGTCGCGGGGCTGCGGGTGGCCGACGCCTCCGTCTTCCCCGGCACCGTCCGCGTCAACACGAACCTGACCTGCATCATGCTCGGCGAGCGCGTGGCCGACTGGCTGCTCGCCGAGGGCTGACGCACCCACCCCGAGACCGCCCGGTCGCCCGGAGGGCGACCGGCGCGCGGCTCCGGGCTCCGCGCACGCTCCGCCGGAGCCCGGAGCCGACCCACCGGGCGCTGTGCGAGACGCGTCCCGCGCCCAGGCCGTGCCGCACCCGCAACGCCGCCCGTTCGATCGCCCCGTACCGAGAGAGAAAGATCCCCATGCTCTTCCAGGAAGCCCTCCGCACCCCGGCGCTCGGCCTGTTCGCCCTCAACGGGGGCGAGAACGTGCGCACGCCGGCCCAGATGCTGCACCTCGCGGCACTCGCCGAAGACCTCGGCTACGAGTCGATCTGGATGGGCGAGCATTCCGTGCTGCCGGCTCACCCGAACACCGACAGCCCCTTCGCGCCGCGCTACGAGCTGTCCGATCCGCTGCTCGCACTGGCGCAGGTCGCCGCGGTGACCTCGCGGGTGAAGGTCGCGACCGGGGTGCTGCTGCTGCCCCTGCGGCACCCGGTGCTGCTCGCCAAGGAGCTGGCCTCGCTCGACCACCTGTCCGGCGGCCGGGTCGTGCTGGGCTACGGGATGGGCTACATCCCCAGCCAGAACGCGGCCTTCGACGTGCCCTTCGACGACCGGTCCGCGCGCGGCCTCGAGTACCTGGAGGCGATGCACGCGATCTGGGCGTCCCCGGAGTCGGCCTCGTCCCACGGCCGCTACGTGGACTTCACCCGGATCGAGTCGTTCCCGGCCCCGGTCCAGCGCCGCCTGAACACCGTGGCCGGCGGCCACTCGAACCGGGCGCTGCGCAGCGCGGTGACCCATGCCGACGGGTGGTTCGGCTTCGGGCTCACGCCCGAGGCCCTGGCCCGCGCGCTCGAAGGGATCGAGGCGGCCGCGGTCCGCGTCGCGCGCCCGGATCACCTGGGCCCGCTGGAGATCACCGTCACGCCGCCGCGCGGAGGCGTCACGGTCGAGCAGATCGAGAGATTCCGCGCAGCCGGCGCGCACCGGCTGGTGCTGTGGCCGCCCGCGCACCTCGAGCCGAAGGAGCTCGAGGACTTCGTCCGGCGGCAGGCGGACGTCTTCGACCGGGCCCGCGGGTCCGACGAGGCGTCCGCGGGCCGCCGACCCGAGGAGTAGAGGACCCTCCATGACGACGACCAGCGACAAACCGAGCATGCAGGCGGCGGGTGAGGGCCGGCCGATCCAGCAGCTGAGCCGGCTGCCCTCGCTCACCGGCCTGAGGATCATCGCGGCCTCGATGATCTACTTCTTCCACGCCCAGTTCGAGGACGTGTTCAAGAGCTCGAACTCGCAGAACGTGTACGTGCACATACTCGGGGAGGGCGGCCCGAGCGGGGTCGGCTTCTTCTACGTGCTCAGCGGCTTCCTGCTCGCCTGGTCGGCCAGGTCGAGCGACACGGCGCGCCGCTTCTGGCGCCGGCGGTTCTTCAAGATCTACCCGAACCACCTGGTCACCTACGTGATCGCGTTCGTGCTGCTGATCGCGACGGGAGCCTCCACCGGCATTCTCGGGCCGATCCTGAACCTGTTCCTGATCCAGGCCTGGTCGCCCCGGCTGCTGGACGTGATCAGCGTCAACCCGGTCGCCTGGTCGCTCGGCTGCGAGGCCTTCTTCTACCTGCTGTTCCCGCTCTGGCTCCGGCTGGTGCGCCGCATCCGCCCCGAGCGGCTGTGGGCGGTGGCGATCGGCCTGCTCGCGGCGATGTGGGCGGTGCCCGCGATCGTCGGGGCGCTGCCGCTGCCGACCGGCGGCCCGCGGGTGCCCTTCGGCAACATCACCGGCTGGCAGTTCCTGCTCGCCTACACCGCCCCGCCGGTGCGCACGCTCGACTTCGTGCTCGGCATCGTGATGGCGCAGATCGTCATCACCGGCAAGTGGATCAAGCTGCCGCTGGGCTGGGCGTTCGCACTGTTCACGGCGAGCTACCTGGCGGCCGGCCTCGTCCCGGTGATGTTCCGGCTGGTGGCGATCACGGCGCTGCCGATCGCGCTGCTGATCCCGGCCGCCGCCGTCGCCGACGTCGACGGCACGAGATCCGTGTTCCGCACCCGCACGTTCGTGTGGCTCGGCGACGTGTCCTTCGCGTTCTACCTCTGGCATCGCATGGTGCTGAAATACGGGCACCAGCTGCTCGGCGCGAAGCACCAGTGGTCCACGCCCGAGGCGCTGCTCATCCTCGTCGCCGGGTACGCGCTGACGGTGCTGCTCTCGGCGCTGCTGCACCGATTCGTCGAGGTCCCCGCGATGAAGAGGTTCAGCAAACCGAGGCCGAAGCGGACGATCCGCGAGACGGCGGCACCGGCGCTGACCTAGCCGGCGCCGACCCGGGCACCACCACGGCCGAGGCCGGCACCGCCCGCGGGCGGTGCCGGCCTCGGCGCGTCCCGAGCCCGCGCGCACCCGTCCGCCCGTCTCGGCGGCGGATGCACGAAGTTCGCCGCGGAAGGTGACGAACTGCCAGGTCTGCGCGCCGATCCCGTTGGCGGCACCCGCCCGGCGCGCGACCCTGCGAATGGGCGCCCATACGCGCCCGTGTCCACCGAGGGGCGGCGGGTCCGTCCCGGTGCACTCGCCGACCGAACCGGTATCCGAAGGGAGAACGCGATGAGCAGACTGTGCACCGAACTCGACCTCAGCCTGGGCGACGGGGTCGCCGTGGTGAGACTGTCCGGCGAGATCACGAGCGCGAACGGCCCGAAGATCGGCGAGCTCGTACTCGCCCGTCTCGCCGGCGTGGAACAGCTCCAGGTGGATCTCTCGCAGGTCAGCTACCTCTCCAGCGCCGGACTCAGGGTGCTGGTGCTGATGCACCGCCGGGCCGAGGCGATCGGCGCCAAGGTCACGGTCCACGGCCTCCGGCCGCAGCTGCGTTTCGTCATGCAGGCCATCGGCTTCCTCGACCTGTTCAGCGAGGCCGTCGACGAGCCCGTCACCGAGGCGTCGGCGTGACGGCTCCTCGGCCCGGCCCCGGGCGCCGCGCGGCCCGGGGCCGTCTGCGGCTGTACGTGCCCTCCAGGCGGCCGCTGCGCCGCCCGGCTCCGCGCACCCGCTCGTACCCCGTCGGAATCTTCTCGAGAGCGCCGCGCGGTTCGCGGTGCACGAAGTGGTGATCGCCATGTACGCACGCGAATGCACCTCGCGGGTCGGCCGCGGAAGTCCGGCCCGCTCCCTCCCGCCGACCGCGCGCCGGTGCGGCGGCGAGCCCCTGGAGGCCCGCCGTGTTTGAGTCGTCACCGATGCCGGCCGCGGAACTGCTCGCGCCCGCCCATCAGTTCCCCGGCGCCTCGGGCGTGCGGCAGGTCGGCTACCCCGACGGCCTCCCGGACGAGCCGTGCGCCGGACCCCGGCAGTACGCCACGCTCTACGCGCGCGGCAGCACCGCCTCGTTGGCCGCGATCGCCGACTACGTGCTCTGCGTCGCGCGCCGGGCGGGAGTGGGCGAATCGGCCGGAGCGCGGCTGCGGCTGGCGGTCGAGGAGCTCGCGGTCAACGCCATCGTGCACGGCTACCGCGCGCACTGCGGGTGGTTGGTGCTGATCGGCAGCAGCGACGGGCGCGGTTCGGCCGCGATGCAGCTGCGCGACACCGCGCCACCCTTCGACCCGAGCGCCGCGCCGGAGCCCGAGGGCCTCGACCTGCCCTGGCGGGAGCGGCCGGTCGGCGGGCTCGGCATCCGCCTCGCGCTGAGCAGTGTGGAGCACTACCGGTACCGGCGCGTGAACGACGAGAACCGCAGCACCCTGATTGTGCGGCGGCGCGGGCAGGAGACGTGAGCCCTCATGACCCCAGTGTCTGTATCAGGGCCCGATGATACCGGGCGGATCTCGAGGGCCGAGCCCGCGGCGTACGCGGTGCTCGAGCGCGAGCTGCAGATCGGCCGGGAGATCCAGGCCGGGTTCCTGCCGGAGCACCTGCCGGTGCCCCCCGGTTGGGAGCTCGAGGCCGAGTTCCGTCCGGCGCGGCAGGTCGCCGGGGACTTCTACGACGTCTTCGACCTGTCGGTCAGTCAGCGCACCGCGGTCATCGTCGCGGACGTGTGCGACAAGGGCGTGGGCGCGGCGCTGTTCATGGCGCTGATCCGCACCCTGCTGCGGCACACGGTCGAGACCGGCGGACTGCACGCGATGTCCACCGTCGGGTGGGATCCGCGTGACGGCCTGCCGGGGGTGGGGGAGGCCCCGCTGCTGCACGCGGTCAACAGCACCAACCGCTATCTGACCCGCGTACACCGGCAGCAGGGGTACTTCGCGACCCTCTTCTTCGGAATCCTCGACGCCGCGAGCGGGTCGCTGAGCTACATCAACGGCGGGCACAATCCACCGCTGCACGTCGGCGCGGACGGACGGCTGCTCGGGGAACTGGCTCCGACCGGCCCGGCGGTCGGCGTGCTGCACGGCGCCGACTTCCGGGTCGGCCGGGTCCGGCTCGGGCTCGGCGAGTCCCTGTTCCTGTTCACCGACGGCGTGACCGACTGTCGCTCGAGCGGCGGCGAGTTCTTCGGCGAACAGCGGCTGATCGACCTCGCCACCGTCCCCGCCCCCTCGGCCCGCGCGCAGATCGAGCGGATCGTCCGGGCCATGGAGGACCACGGCCGCGACGGTGAACAGCACGACGACATCACCCTGCTGGTGCTGCGGCGCACCGCGGGCACTCCCATCACCGTGAGGAACAGTTCGTCATGACGCACATCGTGAGCATGTACTCCTATCGCGGCGGCACCGGCCGCTCGACCACCGCGGCGAACGTCGCTCGGCTCCTCGCCGGCCGCGGCGCCCGGGTGGCGGTCGTCGACACGGCTCTGCAGCAGCCCGCGCTGCACTCCCTGCTGGGCATCGACCGGCTGCCCGAGTGGACGACCTTCACCGACTACCTGCTCGGGCGCTGCGCGCTGTGGGACGTGGTGCGCGAGGTGCCGTTGCAGGCCTCCGGGCAGCTGGGCACCGAGGGCCGGCTGTTCGCGCTGCCGGCCTGCAACCTGCCCTACAAGATCGAGATCATCAAGAACCGCGGGTACGA
>DASTAE010000174.1:0-8323 GCA_035712985.1 Actinospica sp. | reverse complement strand
CGAGCGGCTGGCCACCATCGCCCAGCACACCGACCTCGGCGCCGGCATGTACGTGGCGATGAAGGACCTGGAGATCCGCGGCGCGGGCAACCTGCTCGGCGGCGAGCAG
The DNA here is from genome assembly GCA_035712985.1 of Actinospica sp. Classification (GTDB taxonomy): domain Bacteria; phylum Actinomycetota; class Actinomycetes; order Streptomycetales; family Catenulisporaceae; genus Actinospica. The sequence goes on along the minus strand of DASTAE010000174.1, from coordinate 8,214 downwards.
TCCGGGCACATCGAAGGGGTCGGATTCGACCTCTACGTGCGGATGGTCGGCGAGGCGGTCAAGGAGTTCAAGGAGCAGGCGGCCGGGCTCGACAACCCGGACGAGGCCCCGGACATGCGGGTGGACCTCCCGGTGGACGCGCACATCCCGCACGAGTGGGTGCCCGGCGAGCGGCTGCGCCTGGAGGCCTACCGCCGGATCGCCTCCATCGCCAAGGAGGAGGACGTCGTCGCGGTGCACGACGAGCTCGTCGACCGCTACGGCAAGCTGCCTGAGCCGGTCGGCAACCTGCTCGCCGTCGCGCTGTTCCGGGCGCACGCGCGGGACGCGGGCCTGGCCGAGATCGTGCTGCAGGGCAACTTCGTCAAGTTCAGCAACGTCTACCTGCGCGAGTCCCAGGAGATGCGGCTCAAGCGGGTCTTCCCGGGCTCGATCGTGAAGAAGCAGTCGGACCACATCCTGGTGCCCCGGCCCAAGACCTCCGGCTTCCCCGCCGGACCGGTCACCGGACTGCCGCTGCTCGAGTGGTGCCGCTCGCTGATCGACGGCGTGATCAAGATGGGCGCGTGAGTAAGGTGAGCGGCGTGACCGGACGGATCATCCTCGTGCCCTTCTCCCCGCGGGTCGCCCCGGGACTGCTGTCCGCGGCCGCCTGGCGGGCCGTCACCGCGCCGGGGGCGCGGGTGCACGCGGGGGACGCGGAGCACCCGATCCTCGAGTACCTGGACGACCAGGACGTGGCGATCGAGCTGATCGAGGGCGAGCTGCCCGAGGTCGCGGACGAGCTGCTGAAGGAGGCCGCGGCGGGGGAGACCGTGGTGTGGCTGGCCGATCCGAGCGGCGGGGACCAGCCGCTGGTGCTCGCGCTGGGGGAGCGGCTGACCGAGGGCGCGCCCGACGCGGCGGAGATCGAGCTCGAGCTGCTGCCCGGCAGCTACGACGTGCCCGGCGCCCGGCTGCTCGACCTGGTGGCCGTGATGGACCGGCTGCGCTCCCCCGGCGGCTGCCCCTGGGACGCCCAGCAGACGCACCAGTCGCTGGTGAAGTACCTGCTCGAGGAGGCCTACGAGACTGTCGAGACGATCGAGGAGGGCGACCCGTACGTCCCCGGCGAGGGGCGGGACGCGCTGCGCGAGGAGCTCGGCGACGTGCTGCTCCAGGTGGCCTTCCATTCCCGGATCGCGCGGGAGCACGAGGAGGACCCCTTCGACATCGACGACGTCGCGCAGGGCATCGTGACCAAGCTGATCCGCCGCCACCCGCACGTGTTCGCCGACGTGGACGCGCGCACCGCCTCGGACGTGGAGGCGAACTGGGAGCAGATCAAGGCGGCGGAGAAGGGCCGCACCTCGGCGGTGGAGGGCGTCCCGCTGGCCCAGCCCGCGCTTTCATTAGCAGAGAAACTGCTCAAGCGCGCCGGGAACGCCGGTCTCGATATAACGGTTCCGCAACTTCCGGCAGAGCTGCGCACAGCTGTGGATAATTCGGACGAGAAGCTCGAGACGCAGGTCGGAGCCCTGCTGCTGGCCGTCGCCGGCCTCGCGCGGGAACACGGCGTGGATCCCGAGGCGGCGCTCCGTGCCGAGGCCAGAGGGCTGCGCGAGCAGATTCTTAACCTCGAGGCCTCCCGGTCGTCGGGTAAGTGCGGTTAGTCTGGTCAGTGCACCGGCGCCGGAACCTCACCAACGGTGCGGCTAACGGCTACGGCACTAGATCATTAGGAGTGCGGAACCATGTTTCGTGGCGGACTTGAGCCCTGGCACGTCATCGTCATCCTGGCCCTCATCGTGCTGCTGTTCGGCTCGCGCAAGCTGCCCGACGCCGCCCGCTCGGTCGGCCAGTCGTTGCGCATCTTCAAGTCGGAGATGAAGGCGGCCGCCAAGGACGACTCCCCGGCCTCTCCGGCCCAGCCGGCGTCCAACGTCGCGCCGCCGCAGGCCGTCGAGAGCTCGGTGATCAACCAGGCGCCGCAGTCGACGAACGACTCCGTGCCGCACGACGCCACCCAGCGCTGACCGCGTAGCCGATCGATCCCGCCCGGGTCGCGAGCCCTTGCTCGCCGCCCGGACGGGATCTCGCCGTTTCCGGACGCGGGTGACGCGATGCTGGTCCAGACCATTCACTCGTTTCGGTGAGTCTCAGGGCCACAGGTTCTCAGCGGACCCGATGATCGGATATTTTCCCGCAGGTGGACATGGCACTTGCGCTCACCGACAGCCAGACCGAACGCCTGCACCGGGTCGCCGAGTACGAACAGGCGACGACGTACGAGGTCGTCTTCCTGGCCCTCGAGGAGTACCTGGCCGACAAGGAGCACGAGCAGCGCCGCCGCCGCGCCCCGCACGAGGCCGAGCGCCGTCGGGAGCTGCTGCGCAGCTTCGCCGGGATCGACCACGGCTGAGAGCGACCGAGGAACGGGGGCCGGGCTCGCGTCCCGCGCCGCCTGAGGGATGCTGCACCATGGAGCGGTGACCGAGACAGCCGCGCCGCCGCTTTTCGATCGGGCGTTCATCGACGATCCGTACCCGGCCTACGCCTGGCTGCGCGAGCACGCGCCGGTGCACCGGACCAGGCTGCCCAACGGGGTCGAGGCCTACCTGGTTACCCGGTACGAGGACGTCAAGGCGGTCCTGGCCGATCCGCGCCTTTCGAAGAACGCGGCGACCTCCTTCCCCGGCTGGCAGCCCGGGCGCACCGGGATCCCCGGCGAGCACCGCTCCGGGATCGCCGCGCACCTGCTCAACCTGGACCCGCCGGACCACACCCGGCTGCGTCGGCTGGTCTCGAAGGCCTTCACCCCGCGCCGGATCGCCGAGTTCGAGCCGCAGATCCACCGGATCGCCGACGAACTGCTCGACGCCTGCGAGCGCACCGCGCGGGAGAACGGCGGGGTCGTCGACCTGATCCGCGGCTACGCCTGCCCGCTGCCGGTCGCGGTCATCCTGGAGATGCTCGGCGTGCCGCCGGAGGACCAGGCGATCTTCCACGAGTGGGCCTTCGGCGTCGTGGACCGCAGCAGCGCGCGCGGCGGCGTCGGACGCTCCGTCAAACGGATCCGCGGCTATCTCAGGGAGATCATCCACAAGAAGCGGCTGAACCCCGGCGAGGACCTGCTGACCGCCCTCGTGCGCGCCTCGGACCACGGCGAGCACCTCAGCGAGGACGAGGCCGCCTCGATGGCGTTCATCCTGCTGTTCGCAGGGTTCGAAACCACCATCAACCTCATCGGCAACGGCACGCTCGCCCTGCTCACCCACCCCGAGCAGCGCGCGCGGCTGCACGCCGACCCCGGCCTGCTGGACAACGCGGTCGAGGAGCTGCTGCGCTACGATGGACCGGTCGAGTTCGGCACCTGGCGCTTCACCACCGAGCCCGTCACCGTCGGCGGCGTCGAGATCCCGGCCGGGGAACCGGTACTGGCGGTGCTCGCCGCCGCGGACCGCGATCCGGCGCGCTTCGCCGACCCCGACACGCTCGACCTCGGCCGCGCCGCGACCGGGCATCTCGCGCTGGGGCACGGCATCCACTTCTGCATCGGCGCGCCGCTGGCCCGGTTGGAAGGAAAGATCGGCTTCGAGCGGCTGCTCACCCGCTACCCCGGCATGGCCCTGGCCGAGCCCGCCGAGACGTTGCGCTGGCATTCCGGACTGATCATGCGCGGGCTTTATGGACTACCCGTGCGTCTGGATCTGCCGGTGAACTAGGCTGCCTCACGACGAGATATGACAGCTTGACGAAGGAGTACGCACGTGGCGTCCATCGAAGCAGTCGGCGCGCGGGAGATCCTCGACTCCCGCGGGAACCCCACGGTCGAGGTCGAGGTCGCGCTCGACGACGGCGTGATCGCGCGCGCGGCCGTTCCCTCCGGAGCGTCCACCGGAGCCTTCGAGGCCGTGGAGCTTCGCGATGGCGACAAGGACCGCTACAACGGCAAGGGCGTGACCAAGGCCGTCCTCGCCGTGCTCGACGAGATCGGCCCGGCACTGATCGGCTTCGACGCGCACGAGCAGCGCCTGGTCGACCAGGAGCTCAAGGACCTGGACGGCACCCCGAACAAGAGCCGGATCGGCGCGAACGCGATCCTCGGCGTCTCGCTGGCCGTGGCCAAGGCCGCCGCCGAGTCCGCCGACCTGCCGCTGTTCCGCTACCTCGGCGGCCCGAACGCGCACCTGCTGCCGGTCCCGATGATGAACATCATCAACGGCGGGGCGCACGCGGACTCCAACGTCGACATCCAGGTGTTCATGATCGCCCCGATCGGCGCGGAGACCTACGCCGAGGCGCTGCGCTGGGGCGCGGAGACCTACCACTCGCTCAAGTCGGTGCTCAAGGGCCGCGGCCTGTCCACCGGCCTCGGCGACGAGGGCGGCTTCGCCCCGAACCTGGACTCCAACCGGGCCGCGCTCGACCTGATCCTCGAGGCCATCGAGAAGGCGGGCTACCGTCCGGGCGAGGACATCGCGCTGGCCCTCGACGTGGCGGCGACCGAGCTCTACAAGGACGGCGTCTACGAGTTCGAGGGCTCCAAGCTCTCCGGCGCCGACCTCAGCGCGTACTACGGCGAGCTGGTCGCCAACTACCCGCTGGTCTCCATCGAGGACTCGCACAGCGAGGAGGACTGGGAGGGCTGGAAGTCCGCCACGGACCTGCTCGGCACCAAGGTGCAGCTGGTCGGCGACGACCTGTTCGTCACCAACCCGGAGCGCCTCGCCCGCGGCATCAAGGGCGGCCAGGCCAACGCGCTGCTGGTGAAGGTGAACCAGATCGGCTCGCTGTCCGAGACCTTCGACGCGGTCAACCTGGCCCACCGCAGCGGCTACCGCACGATGATGTCGCACCGCTCCGGCGAGACCGAGGACACCACGATCGCGGACCTCGCCGTCGCCATGGACTGCGGCCAGATCAAGTCCGGCGCCCCGGCCCGGACCGACCGCGTGGCCAAGTACAACCAGCTGCTGCGCATCGAGGAGGAGCTCGACGACGCCGCCCGGTACGCGGGCCGTTCGGCCTTCCCGCGCTTCGGCGCCTGATCGGATTAGCATGAGTGGCGCGCCCCGCGCGGGGCGCGCCACTCGCATGACCCGAGGGGGTGTCAGTTCGCATGGCGGAGAAGAGGACCGCGGCCGGGGCCAAGACGGAGTCCAGGCTCGGTCTCGTCCCGCCCGCGCGCAGCGCCGAGAAGGCCGCCGCGCGCCCGAGGACCCCCCGTCCGCCGAAGCCGAGGTTCCGACTGACCCGGCGGGCCACGATCCTGCTGCTGGCCGTGTGCGCGGTCGTCGTCACCATCGCCTACCCGCTGCAGGAGTACCTCGCCCAGCGCTCGCAGCTCGCGGCGATCCAGGCGCGGAACTCCACTCTGACGAGCAGGGTGACGAGCCTTCAGCAGCAGATCGCCCTGTGGAACGACCCCGGGTACGTGGCGATCCAGGCCCGCGCCCGGCTGCACTACGTGCTGCCCGGCGAGGAGGGCTTCACGCTCCCCGGCACGACGATCGGCAGCGAGCAGCTCGGCATGCCGACCCCCAGCGCCTCCCCCTGGTACGACACGCTGTGGGGCACGGTGAAGTCCCCGGGGGCCGCGCCGAGCGGCGGCTCCACCGGCCGGTAGTACCGTAGACCGGTGAACAGCGTGCACCGCGCGGCCGAGGACGCCGTGGACCCCGAGGACGTCGCCGCGATCGAGGCCGAGCTCGGGCGCGCCCCGCGCGGGCTGCGCGCGGTCGCCCACCGCTGCCCCTGCGGCAACCCGGACGTCGTGGAGACCGCGCCGCGGATCAAGACCGAGCGCAATCCGGAGGGCGAGCCCTTCCCCACGCTCTACTACCTGACCTGCCCGAAGGCCGCCTCCGCGATCGGCACCCTGGAGGGCGGCGGCCTGATGGCCGAGATGACCGAGCGGCTGCGCACCGATCCGGAGCTGGCCGCGCGGTACCGCGCCGCGCACGAGGACTACATCCGGCGCCGGGACGCGATCGAGATCCTGCCGGGTTTCCCGAGCGCCGGCGGCATGCCGGACCGGGTCAAGTGCCTGCACGTGCTGGTGGCGCACTCGCTCGCGGCCGGTCCCGGCGTCAACCCGCTCGGCGACGAGGCCCTGGCGCTGCTGCCCGAGTGGTGGCGCAACGGTCCCTGCGTGAACACCCCGGTCGAACAGGAGACGGCTTCGTGAGTGTCCAGCGTGTGGCGGCCGTGGACTGCGGCACCAACTCGATCCGCCTGCTCGTCGCGGATCTCGATCCGGAGACCGGCCGGGAGACCGAGGTCGACCGCAGGATGCTGATCGTGCGGCTCGGCCAGGGCGTGGACGCCACCGGGCGCTTCGCCGACGAGGCCCTGGAGCGCACCTTCGCGGCCTGCGACGAGTACGCGCGGGTCATCGCGGAGCACGGCGCGAGCCGGGTCCGCTTCGTGGCCACCAGCGCCAGCCGGGACGCGGGCAACCGCGAGGAGTTCTTCGCCGGCGTGCGCGACCGGCTCGGCGTGCTGCCCGAGGTGATCTCCGGCGACGAGGAGGCCGACCTCTCCTTCCGCGGCGCCACCAGCTCGCTCGCCGAGGCCGGCTCCGGCCACCCGACGCCGTACCTGGTCGTGGACATCGGCGGCGGCTCGACCGAGTTCGTGCTCGGCACCGACAGCGTGCTGGCCGCGCGCTCCGTGGACGTCGGCTGCGTGCGGATGACGGAGCGTCACTTCACGGCGGACCCGCCGACCGCCGAGCAGATCGCCGCGGCAGGCCGGGACATCGACGCCGCGATCGAGCTGGCCGCCGAGACCGTGGACCTGGCGAAGGCGAGGACCCTGGTCGGCCTCGCCGGCTCGGTCACCACGCTGGCCGCCGTCGCCCTGGGCCTGACCGAGTACGACCGCTCCCGGGTGCACCTCGCGCGCATCCCGGCCGAGGTGATCCGGCGGACGGCAGCCGACCTGCTCGCCATGACGCACGATCAGCGCGCCGCGATCCCGGTCATCCATCCCGGCCGGGTGGACGTGATCGGCGCCGGCGGCCTGGTGCTCGCGCGGATCATGGATCGGCTCGGCCTGCCCGAGGTGGTCGTGTCCGAGCACGACATCCTGGACGGCATCGCCGCCGGAATGCTGGGCTGAGCGGGTCTATCCGGCCCACTGACCGCTGAAGTAGAGCAACGCCACCCCGACCATGAGCAGGCCGCTCAGGCCGAGGACCGCGGCGGTGGCCCAGCGCCGCGCGGCGAGCCAGATCGCCGCGCCGACCCACAGCGGCCACCACAGCAGCATCTCGCGCAGGACCCTCCCCAATCTAACCAGTGGACCGGGGATGGTGTCTCAGCGATGATCGATCTCATGCTTAAGTCGGAGTACGACGGGTGCGGCAAGTGCTGGGTAGGGGTCCGGCGGCTCTCGCGTGTCAACGACCGGACCAGCTCTCCCGAGGACCAGATGGACTATGTCCTTGAAGCCGCCGTTCGCGAAGGCGGTCACATCATCGCTTGGGCCGATGATTGGGAAGTCTCGGGAGCTGTGGACCCCATGAACCGGCCGCAGTTCGGGCCTTGGCTCCGCGACGAGATGGGGCCGTATGACGGCATCGTAGGCTCAGCCGTTGACCGGATCGGGCGCAATCAGATTGACGTGCTGGTCACGGGCAAGCTGATGCACGACACCGGCCGCGCCCTGATCACGCACACCCACACCGGGCCGTGGAACCTCGACGACGACACGGACGAGACGCGTTTCTCGATGGAGGCACTGGGGGCGCAGATGGAGCTACGCGCCATCCAGCGGCGTAACCGAAACTCAACGGTCAAGATGCGGGCCAAGGGTCGCCCCAAGAACAAGAACGCGTACGGCTACAGGTACGTACGGGTCATCCCGAACGGGGAAGTTGATCACGTCGAGATAGACGACGTTGCCGCCGAGATCATTCGGAACGTGGCGGAGCGGATTCTGTCCGACACGGAAGGGCTGATCACCTACACCACGGAGGCAGCGCGGCTCACGCGGGAAGGCATCCCCAGCCCCGCCGACCGCCGCGCCCAGCTCTACGGCCGCCCCATCAAGGGATTCCGCTGGAGTGGGGTTACGCTCCGGACGATTCTGGAGAATGAGTCAGCACTCGGCTACCTCATGCACGACGGCCGCCCGGTCATCGGTGACGACGGACACCCCGTCCGACTGGCCGAGCCGCTGTGGGACCAGGCGACCCGTAAGGCCCTTATCGAGAAGATGAAGCCGAAG
>DASTAE010000173.1:0-41460 GCA_035712985.1 Actinospica sp. | reverse complement strand
GCCGGAATCCAGACCGCCTTGTGCGCGGCGTTCGCGGCGGCGATCGTCGCCGCGAAGGCGGCGGACGAGTCGGTCGCGCCGGTCGGGTCCGCGCCCTCGCTGAGCACTGATATCGAGTTCCGCGGCTGCCTCGCGGGGGGCGCGACCTGATAGAAGTCGGCCAGGTTCACCGTGTAGGGCAGCGCGGTGTCGCTCGCGTCGGCCTGGAGGCGGACCGTGTCGCCGCGGTGAACCTCGCGGCCGAGCAGCACGCGCACGTCGTTGAAGAAGTGGTGCGTCTTGCTGCCGTAGATCTGCGGGGTGTCGATGTAACTGTAGGCGGAGGTCAGCTGGAGCTCGTCGACCTTCCGTCCGTCGACGTAGACCGACAGGGTCCCGCTGCTCCCCTGTGGCAGCGCGTAATCCACGTCGATCGCGTTGGCGCTGCCCGACAGCGTGAACTGCACGTACTGTCCCGCGGCGGTCAGCTGCACCGCCTCGCGGCCGACGGCCTCGGAGGCGAGCGTCCCCTGCGTGTAGTCGGGGCCGATCACCGTGCCGTTCGTCGTCGCGTTCGGCCCGGTCGCGAGGTATTCGCCGACCAGTCCGGGCACCGTGGCGCCGCCACCATAGGAGGCGTCGAACACCGGTCTGGGCGCCGTCGTGGTCGCGGACGCGCCGCTCGCACCGAGGACGACCACTCCGGATGCAGCGAGCGCCAGTGCACCGAGTAAGCCAAGTCTTGCTCGCATCTGCTCTCTCCCTTGAGGTCAGTGCAGCCGGAGCCAAACGGCGGTGTCGGACGGCAGCCGTCCGTCCTGCGCGAGCGGTCCGCTGCTCAGCAGGATCTCTTCGTGCTCGGGCAGCGGCGTGTCGTCCGGCCCGAAGTTCACGACGCAGGCGAATTCGTCGCCGCGCCGGTACGCCAGCACCTCGGGATCCGAGGGCAGCCAGCGCAGCAGCTCCCGGTCCGAGCCGAGGCCCGGCTCGGACCGGCGCAGGCTCAGGGCACTGCGGTAGAGCTCGAGCATCGATCCCGGATCGCCGGTCTGCGCCTGCACCGTCATCCGGTCCCAGTCCGCGGGCTGCTCGGCGAGCCAGGGCTGCGCGGTCGCGGCCTCGGGGCTGAAGCCGTAGGGCGGCCGGGTTCCGGACCAGGGCAGCGGCACGCGGCAGCCGTCGCGCCCCGGGTCGGCGCCGTTGGTGCGGAAGAACATCTGGTCGTGCTTGTGCTCATCCGGGATGTCCTCGACCTCCCAGAGCCCGAGCTCCTCGCCCTGGTAGACATACGCGGAACCGGGCAGCGACAGGCTGAGCAGCGCCGCCGCGCGGGCCCGCCGGGTGCCGAGCACCAGGTCCACCGGAGTGTCGAAACTGCGCGTGGCGAAGGCGAAGCTGGTGTCGGCGCGGCCGTAGCGGGTCACGTGCCGGGTCACGTCGTGGTTCGACAGCACCCAGGTGGCCGGCGCGCCGACCGGCTGGTGCGCGGCGATCGTCTCGTCGATCACCTTGCGCAACTCGGTCGGATCCCAGGGGCAGGACAGGAAGGAGAAGTTGAAGGCGGTGTGGATCTCGTTGGGCCGCAGGTACATCGCGAAGCGCTGCGGGTCCGGCATCCACACCTCCCCGATCAGCGCCTTGGGCGTGCCGGTGTAGGAGTCGGCCACCGCGCGCCACTCCTGGTAGATCTCGTGGATGCCGTCCCGGTCGGTGTACGGGTGCGGCGCGTCGGAGGGCGCGTCCGGGTCCAGGTCGGCCAGGAACGGGTCCTTGACCAGGATCGCGGCCGAGTCGATCCGGATCCCGTCGGCGCCGCGGTCGAACCAGAAGCGCAGGATGCTCAGATGCTCCTCGCGCACCTCGGGGTGCTCCCAGTTCAGGTCGGGCTGCGCGTCGGCGAACAGGTGCAGGTACCACTGCCCCGGGCTGCCGTCCGGCTCGGTGATCCGGCTCCAGGCCGGGCCGCCGAAATGCGAGACCCAGTTGTTCGGCGGCTCGTCGCCGCCGGGTCCGCGGCCGGGCCGGAACCAGAAGCGCGCCCGCTCGGCGGAGCGCGGCCCGGCCTTGAGCGCGGCCTGGAACCACGGGTGCTGATCCGACACGTGGTTCGGCACCACGTCGATGATGACCCGGATGCCCAGCTCATGGGCCTCCTCGATCAGCGCGTCGGCCTCGGCCAGCGTGCCGAAGTCGGGGTCGATGTCCCGGTAGTCGGAGACGTCGTAGCCGCCGTCGGCCATCGGGGACGGGTACCAGGGGTTGAGCCAGATCGCGTCGATCCCGAGTTCGGCGAGGTACCGCAGCCGGGAACGGATCCCGAGCAGGTCCCCGACGCCGTCGCCGTTCCCGTCCGCGAAGCTGCGCACGTACACCTGGTAGGTGACCGCGTCGCGCCACCAATGGAGAGTCACGGAATCCGCCCCTTCTTCGACCGCCTGCCGGTTGCGCACAACGTACATGGCACCACTCAGCCTCGCAAGAGATCTGCATCAACTCTGCAAAAACTGAATGGCCCTTGCCGGGACACGCTCCGCAGGAGCGCCCCTCGGGACACTACTTACCGGCCTTGTGCCTTGATCGACGTGACCAAGTCGTGTCATTGCGAGTTTTCATCGCTATCTTGCGTAGCCATGTCCGGGTCAGTACGGTGAACGCACCCGGGGCAAGACCACAGCCGTTCATGTCCAGCGAGGGAAGGCATTTCCATGAACCGAATCGCCCGCACGGTGGCCATCGCCGCCGCGGCCGCGCTAGCCCTACCGGTCGCCGCGTGCTCAAGCAGCGGCAACGGCAGCTCCAGTAGCTCGAATAACGCCTCCGGGCCGGTCACCATCACCGTCGGCTGCGAGCCGCCGACCACGCAGAAGGCGCAGCGGCAGTTCTTCCTGGACGACATCGCGGCCTTCGAGAAGGCCAACCCGAACATCACGGTCAAGGGCGACGACGCGAACCCCTGCGAGGTGCCGGCGAAGTTCACGGCGCAACTGGCCGCGGGCACCGAGGACAACGTCTTCTACACCGCGTTCACCGACCCGGCGAACGTCATCGCCGCGGGCCAGGCCGCCGACATCCAGTCGTACGTGAGCCAGATCGCCAACGAGAGCAGCATCCTGCCCGGCCTGCTGAACGTGTACCGGCAGGGTGAGACCAGCTCCGGCGACCTGTACGGCATCCCGGTCAACAACTACTCCGAGGGCCTGGTCTACAACACGACCCTGTTCCAGCGGGCCGGGATCAGCAGCCCGCCCGCCACCTGGACCGACGTCGAGGCCGACGCCAAGAAGATCGCCGCCCTCGGCCCCGGCTACATCGGCTACGTGGACCTCAGCGCGCAGAACACCGGAGGCTGGCACTTCGCCGCCGAGCTCTACTCGCGCGGCGGCCAGATGGTGACCGGCAGCGGCAGCGGCGCGAAGGCCGCGTTCGACTCCGGCGCGGGGCTGTCCGTGCTGCAGGCGCTGCACCAGATGCGCTTCGTGGACAACGACATGGGCACCAAGCAGGGCCTGGCCTGGCAGGACCCGCAGCAGATCATGAGCACCGGCAAGCTCGGCATGTACATGGGCGCGCCGGACACCGTGACCAACATGCACGCCACGTACAACACGCCGTACACCAACATCGCGATGGCGCCGCTGCCCGGCGCAACCGCCCCGACCGCGACGCTGCTCGGCGGCGACGGCTACATGTTCAACAAGAAGGACACCCCCGCGCAGATCGTCGCCGGTATCAAGTTCCTGAACTTCGAGTTCCTGACGCCGAACGACGGACAGTTCAACTACGCGCGCACCGCCGCGGCCGGCCAGCCGGTCGGCCTGCCCGAGCCGGACCTGTTCACCGCCGGATCCGCCGCCGACCAGCAGGCGAGCGCGGACGAGAAGGCCTCGGCGAACGTGCCGTCGGCGAACTTCTCCGCGTACACCCAGGCGCTGTCGAACATGCAGCTGGTCATCGAGCCGCCGCAGGCGCAGGCCATCTACGCGCAGGGCGACAAGGCGATGTACGCCGCGCTGACGAACCCGAACGCGAACCTGCAGGGGCTGCTCGACACCTTCAACTCGGCGGCGAACGAGATCCTGCAGAACCAGTAGCCGGCCCGTCCGCGACGCCGTTCCCGCCCGAGGCACCCTGCCGGCGGGAACGGCGCCCGGCGTCCTCACGAGAGCGGAAGTGCAGCTGAGATGCCACCAGCGACCATCAACGTTTCCCGCGCCCGGGCGCGGGGCCTGCCGCGGACGGACGGGCCCGCGGACCAGGTCCCGGCGCGCCGCGGCCCGACGCTGGGCCGCCGGGTGCGGCGCAGCCTGACCGGATACCTGTTCCTCGCGGGGGCGATCCTCTGCTTCGCGCTGTGGTCCTGGTATCCGATGATCCACGAGATCCTGCTCAGCTTCCAGCACCTCAACCTCGTGGGGCAGAGCGAGGGCTGGGGCGGGTGGCGCAACTACGAGCACATGCTCAACGATCCGAACTTCTGGACGTCCGTCCGGGTCACGCTCGTGTTCACCGGCCTCGCGCTGATCTTCGGCTACGCGGTGCCCTTCGTGCTCGCGGTCGGCCTCAACGAGTTCCGGCACGCCGCGTGGTACTTCCGGCTGCTCGTCTACCTACCGGTGATGCTGCCGCCGGTGGCCGCGGCCTTCCTGTGGAAGTGGTTCTACACGCCGGACAACAGCGGCCTGTTCAACTCCGTGCTGCACGACCTGCACCTGCCGACCTCGACATGGCTGCAGTCCTCGAACAACACCTTCGTCATCCTGTGCATGGTGATCTTCTCCACGTGGAGCAACATGGGCAGCGGCGTGCTGATCTACATGGCCGCGTTGCAGGGGATCCCGGGCGAACTCTACGAGGCGGCCGAGCTCGACGGCGCGGGCGTCTTCAAGCGGGTCTGGCACGTGACCATCCCGCAGACCCGGCTGATCCTCTCGCTGATGCTGCTGCTGCAGATCGTGGCCACGATGCAGACCTTCACCGAGTCGCTGGTGCTCACGCAGGGCGCGAACGGCACCGGGACGCTGGTCTACCTCGTGTACCAGGACGCGACGAACTTCAACAACTTCGGCGGTTCGGCGGCGATCGGAACCGTGCTGCTGCTCGTCCTCGGCCTGTTCTCCGGGGCGTACCTCTGGCTCAACCGGCGCGGTGAGGAGTAGCCCATGTCCGCCTTCGACACACGTACCCGAACCCTGATATCCAGGACGCAGCTGAACCGGCCGATCGCCAAGCGGGTCTACTGGGTGCTGCTCGTTCTCACCATCGTCGTGTTCGCGGTGGTGTTCCTCTTCCCGCTCTACTGGGTCTTCAGCAGCGGCCTGAAGTCGGCCTCCGAGGTGCTGCAGACGCCGCCGACGCTGGTGCCGCACAAGTGGAACCTCGGCAACTACGCGACGGCGTGGTCCGACTTCAACCTGGGCCGCTACATCCTCAACACCACGTACTACGCGGTCGGCGCCCTGCTGCTGCAGCTGGTCTTCGACGTCGCGGCGGCCTACGCGCTCTCCAAGCTGCGGCCGGTGCTCGGCAACGTGATTCTGGCGATGATGCTGGCCACGCTGATGATCCCGGCCACGGTCCTGGTGATCCCGAACTACCTGACCGCGATCAACGTCCCGGTGCTGCACCTGAACCTGATCAACTCGCCGCTGGCCATCTGGCTGCCGGCCGTGGCCAACGGCTTCAACATCTTCCTGCTCAAGCGCTTTTTCGACTCGATCCCCGAGGAGTTGCTGGCCGCCGCCGCGATCGACGGCGCCGGCCCGGTGCGCGCGCTGTGGTCGATCGTGCTGCCGATGTCCCGGCCGGTACTCGGCGTCGTCTCCATCTTCGGCACGGTGGCCGTCTGGAAGGACGTGCTCTGGCCGCTGCTGGTGTTGACCGACCCGACGAAGAGCACGGTCAACACCGGCCTGCTGAACCTGACCGGCGACGGCATCCCGGAGAACATCCTGATGGCCTCGCTGGCGATCGCCGCAGTGCCGACGATCCTGTTCTTCCTGGTCTTCCAACGCAGCATCATGTCGGGCCTGACGGCGGGCAGCCTCAAGGGCTAGCGAGCGTCGCGCCGAAGAACCCGGAGATGATCGTCTCCTCTTCGGCCAGGACGGTGGCGGGGGGCGTCGAACCGATGCCGCCCGCCACGCCCAGCTGCGGCAGCAGCACCTCCGCGTCCGTGAACGATCCGTGCCCGGTCCCCGGCAGGGCCAAGGCCGCGTGCCACCCCTTGCTGTTCTTCAGAACCGCCGCGCACGAGGGATCGTCCGCGGCCGTGCACGCGCCCTTCTCATCACTGCCGAGCAGCAGGAACGGCGAGCTCAGCCCATGCTGCGCGACCGGCGAGAAGTTCTGATCGCTCGGGTCCCCGTCCGTGTATTCGAGCGTCCCGTCCATGTCGATCCCCGCGCGGATCCGAGGGTCCTGATACATCGCCGAGAGCGCCGTGAACCCGCCCGCCGACTGCCCGAACATCCCGATCCTGCGCCGGTCCACGGCGCCGGAGAGCCCGTCCGGCAACGTGGGCAGCGAGGCGAGCACGAACTCCGTATCCGCGACCCGCGTGTCGACGAGTTCCTTCAGGAACGCCGGCACGGTCCCCGCCTGCTTGGCCTTCGCGTACCAGCTCAGCAGATTGCTCGTCACGATCCGCGGATTCGGCGTGCCCGGGAACTGCACGGCCGACGCCTCGTACGTCGGATCGATCGTGATGACGACGTACCCCTCACTCGCCAACTGATCGACCAGCACCGAATCCCACGAACGCACGTCCCCCGCCCCGGGCGAATACAGCACCACCGGATGCCGTCCGGCCGCGACCGGCGCCCCGACGTGCTCATACGTGGCGATCGACGACCAGTCCACCGTGATGCCGGTGATCCCGTAGTTGCCCGGCGCCGCGAGCGCGTTGAACCCGTCGCTGACCCCCGACGTCATCAGCGGCGCCCGCTTGAAAGCCGACACATCCCCCCGCGCCGGATACACGACGCTGATCATCAGCTCGCGGTACGGCTGCGGCGGATTCCACGGATCCGGCCGCGCGTGGTCCACGAGATACACGTCCTCGACGCCGACCTGATAGGGCCCGGTAGGTCGCGGCAGCGTCACGAGTGTCGCGGCGGCGCTTGCGGGAATGGCCGCCGCGGCGAGCGCGAAAGCAGTCAGACCAGCGGCAACAGCAGTCCGTAAAGTCATACCTCGATGATCCGCCAACGGCGCCCCACAACGACATCGGGCGACCCCGAGACTTCAAGGTAGGGCTAGCACGAGGAGTCCTTCAGAACTGTCGGAGGGCCCTGCCATGCTCGACATCATGACGGTATGGACGCTGGCTGAAGTCGAGCAGGCAGTACGCGCAAGCTGGGGAGCTGATACCTGCGACCCGGTCGCCATCCCCGATTGGACCCCGGACAATCCGTCGCTGGGCCAATGCGGAACCACCGCCCTCGTGATCCAGGACCTCCTGGGCGGCGACCTCGTGCTGGCCCGCGTGCACCTCAACGGCGAGAGCGACGGCAACCACTACTGGAACCGCTTCGGCCCCGGCATCGACATCGACTTCACCCGCGAGCAATTCCGCAAGGGCCAAACCCTCACCGAGGGCGAAGTCGTGCACCGCGGCCCCGACGGCCCCCGCCGCTGCCGCGAGGAATACGAACTCCTCCGCAGCCGTGTCCTCACCCGCCTCGGCCTCATTCCGCCGACCACATAACGCGGTCTTCTTTGCGAATTCCGCTAGGCGGAAACCGGCGCAGGACCCGTCGAGCCGCGGACCACCAGTTCGGGCTCGAAGAGGAGTTCCTCGGCCGTGACCGGGATGCCGTCGATCTGGCCGACGAGCATCGCGACCGCGGCGCGGCCGATGGCCTCGAGCGGTTGGCGGACGGTGGTGAGGGGCGGGTCGGTGCAGTTCATGAAGGCGGAGTCGTCGTAGCCGACCACGGACACGTCCTGCGGGACCTTGAGGCCCGCCCGCCGCACGGCGCGCACCGCGCCGAGCGCTATCGGGTCGCTGGCGCAGACGATGCCGGTGATGCCCCGCTTGAGCAGCCTCGAGGCCGCCACCTGGCCGCCCTCGATGGAGAACATGGTGTGCTCGACGTGCGCCTTGGGGACGTTGACGCCGGCCTTCTTCGCCGCCGCCTCGAAGGCCTCCTGCTTGCGGCGGCTCGGCATGTGGTCGGGCGGGCCCAGGATGAGGCCGACCTTCTCGTGGCCCAGGGAGGTGAGGTGGCCGAAGGCCTGCTCCACGGCGACGGCGTCGTCCGTCGAGACGCGGGGGAAGTCGAGGTTCTCGCTGGCCGCGTTGACCAGAACCACCGGGAGCCTCAGGTCGAGCAGCCGCAGGTAGTGGCCGTGCGGGGCGTCGGCCTCGGCGTACTGGCCGCCGCCGAAGACCATGCCGGAGACCTGGCGCTCCAGCAGCATGTCGACGTAGTCGGCCTCTGACATACCGCCGGTGGTCCTGGTGCACAGCACGGCGGTGAAGCCGCGTTGGGCGAGCGCGCCGCCGACGACCTCGGCGAGGGCCGGGAAGATCGGGTTCTGCAACTCGGGCAGCACCAGGCCGATCAGCCTGGCCCGCTCCCCGCGCAGCTGGGTGGGGCGCTCGTAGCCCATCACGTCCAGCGCCGTGAGCACGGCGGCCCTGGTGGACGCGGAGATTCCGGGCTTGTCGTTGAGCACCCGGCTCACCGTGGCCTCGCTGACCCCGGCCTTCTTCGCCACATCGGAGAGTTTGCCTGGCATGCTGCAAGTATACGGCATGGACGTGCAAGAAAGTATGCAAGTCTGTCGCCGTCTTGCGGTACGGACCACGTTGGACCGCAAAGGGCCCACAGTGTGGGGGATTGTTCACGCGAACAACTCCCGGGACGCCGAGCCTCGTCCGAAATGCCTGAGTTCCGGGACAGAGTTCGATGATCAAAAGGCTGCCACCTGCGATGTTCGTTTCGTTACAGACAGCTCATTGACGCGCGGCGGCCCCGGGACTTTACTTCGTGCAACGGTACCGGTTACGGAACCGGTACCGGGCAGTGATCGAGGGAGGCAGCGTTGCCGATCACCATCACCGACGTGGCCACGCGGGCCGGCGTCAGCAAGACGACCGTCTCGCGCGTGCTCAACGGCAAGGGCGAGCTCGACGCGGCCACCGCGGCCCGGGTCCGGCAGGTCATCGCCGAGCTCGGATACGTGCCGAAGGCCGGCGCCGTGGGCCTGGCCCGCGGCCGCACCCGGGTGATCGGGATGCTGGTCCCCTCGCTGACCTGGCCGTGGATAGGAGAGGTGCTGCAGGGCACCATCGACGTGGTCGAGTCCGCTGGCTACGGCCTGATGGTCTTCACCTGCACCCAGGGCGACCAGTCGATGCGCCGCTTCGCCGGCCAGGTCTCGGCGAAGTCCTTCGACGGCCTCGTGGTGATCGAACCCGAGGGCACGCTCGACTACATCACCTCGCTGCACGAGCAGGGCCTGCCGGTCGTGCTCATCGACGATCGCGAGCACCGGCCCCGTTTTCCGTCGGTCGCGACAACTAATCGGAACGGTGGCGAGGCGGCGGCCGAGCACCTGCTCTCGCTCGGCCGCACCCGCCCCGCGGTCATCACCGGCGAGCTGCGCTTCGGCTGCTCGCGCGAGCGGCTGGCCGGATTCCGGTCCCGGATGGCCGAGGCGGGACATCCGGTCAGTCCCCGGCTGGTCGAAGGGGCGGACTTCACCTTCGAGGGCGGACTGCGGGCGATGACCCGGATCCTGCAGTCCGGCGCCGATTTCGACTGCGTCTTCGCGCACAACGATCTCTCCGCCGCGGGCGCGCTGCAGGCGCTGGCCGAGGCCAAGGTCCGGGTGCCGCAGGACGTCGCGGTGGTCGGGTTCGACGACGTGCCGCTGGCCGCGCACACGAATCCGCCGCTCAGCACGGTCCGCCAGCCGATGCGCGGGATGGGCGAGGCGGCCGCCAGGCTGCTGATGGCCCATCTCGACGGCGGCGAGCAACTGCTCGACGAGCCGCACATCGTACCCACCGAACTGGTGGTGCGCGGCTCCTCGCATCCACAGGCGAGGAGCACGGAGATCATCACCGTCGGCTGAGAAAGCCGTCCGGCCCACCGTTTGCCGACGGCGGGCCGGGTTGAACGGGATCGGCCGTGCGTTGCCGCGCACACCGGTCCGTCGCACGTCATCCGTGAGTTAGGGACTCAAGTGAGGGATACATGCGTACAACAAAGACTATAGCCGCGCTGACGGCCGCCCTGCTGGCAGCGGGCACGCTGAGCGCGTGCGGCGGCTCCGGGGCCGCGGCCTCGACCAAGGGCGCCGGCAACGGAGTGCTCAACATCGGCATGCCGAACGGAGCCCAGTCAGACAACAACAACCCCTTCCTGAGCTCATCGGCCGCCAACAGCCTCGGCTACAAGAACGTCATCTACGAACCCCTGGTGATGACGAACGCCGTGCAGCCCGCACGGGCGGGTACGCCGTGGCTGGCCAGCGCATGGAAGTGGTCTGACAACTACACCAAGCTGTCGCTGACCATCCGCGACGGGGTCACCTGGTCGGACGGCCAGCCGCTGACCGCCGCGGACGTCGCGTACACCTTCAACCTGGTCAAGTCGAACGCCACGCTGAACTCGTACGCGATCACCTTCGGCTCGATCACCAGCAGCGGAAACAACGTCACGCTGACCTTCCCGAGTTCGCAGTACGTCTACCAGACGCACATCCTCAACCAGTTCGTCGTGCCGCAGCACATCTGGTCGAAGATCTCGAACCCGGCGACGGACCCGGTGAGCAACCCGGTCGGCTCCGGTCCGTACACGCTGACCTCGTTCTCCGGCAACACCGCGACGCTCACCCGGCGCACCGCGTACTGGCAGACGCTGCCGCAGGTCAAGACGCTGCACTACACCTCGTACTCGTCGAACACGACGCAGACCCAGGCTCTGACCGACGGCGAGGCCGACTGGAGCTTCGTCTTCATCCCGAACCCCTCGGTGACGTACACGGCGAAGGACCCGGCGCACCTGAAGCTGTGGTTCCCGGCCGTGCTCGGCGACCACGGCCTGTGGCTGAACACGACCATCGCGCCGTTCAACAACGCCAACCTGCGCGTCGCGATGAACGACGTGATCAACCGGCAGACGATCGTGCAGACCGGCGAGGACGGCTACTTCTACCCGACCGTCACCAGCAACACCGGCATCCCGACCCCGGCCGGCACCTCGTACATCGCGAGCCAGTTCGCCAGCAGCAACGCGACGGTCTCGGCGAGCACCGCGAAGGCGCTGCTCAGCTCGACCCCCGGCTTCAGCTACAGCGGCAACAACCTGATGTACGGCGGCAAGCAGGTCAGCATCCAGCTCGCCGACCCGGCCGGCTGGTCGGACTACGACACCGACCTGACGCTGATCCAGAACGACCTGGCCACGATCGGCATCAACGCCAGCGTCTCGCAGCCTAACGCCAACACCTGGACCACGAACGTGGCCGACGGCGACTTCCAGGGCGTGCTGCACTGGACCAACAACGGCGCCACCCCCTACGACCTGTACGCGACGATCTTCGACGGCTACACGCCGATCGGGCAGACCGCGAACACCGACTTCGGCCGCTTCCAGAGCGCCGACGCCACCAACGCGCTCAAGCAGTACGCCAGCGCCGGCACGGACGCCGAGCGCGCCTCCGCGCTGCAGACCCTCGAGAACATCGAGGTGACGCAGATGCCGATGATCCCGATCATGGCGGCCAACGGCGGCGGCGAGTACAGCACCAAGAACTGGACCGGCTGGCCGGACTCGAGCAACCCGTATGCCCCGGCGCAGCCGACCCTGATCAACTCGCTGCAGATCATCCTCGACCTCAAGCCGTCCTCGGGTTCCTGATGGCAGCGGAACAGACCACGGCGGTCCTCGAGGCCGAGGGCCTGACCAAGCACTTCCCCGTACGCGGCGCAGGACGCTCGGTCCTGCACCGCGGCACGGCGGTCCACGCGGTGGACGACGTGGCCCTGGCCCTGCACAAGGGCCGGGTCACGGCGCTGGTCGGCGAGTCCGGCAGCGGCAAGTCGACCGTCGCGCGGCTGCTCGCGCAACTGCAGCCGCGCACGGGAGGCGCCGTCCGGTTGAACGGCCAGGAGGTGTCGGTCAAGAGCGGCCGCAGGTTCCGGGCGTACTGCCGCAGCGTGCAGCTGATCTTCCAGGACCCGTTCGCCTCGCTCAATCCCGTGCACACGGTGCGCTACCACCTGACCCGGGCGTTGAAGATCCACGGCCACGCCGGTCGGAACGCGCGCGAGCTCGAGGACGCGCTGACCGACCTGCTCGGCCGGGTGCGGCTCACGCCGGCCGCCACGTACCTCTCGAAGTATCCGCACGAGCTCTCCGGCGGGCAGCGGCAGCGGATCGCCATCGCGCGCGCCCTGGCCGCCGAGCCCGAGGTGCTGCTGGCCGACGAGCCGGTCTCGATGCTGGACGTGTCGATCCGGCTCGGCGTGCTGAACCTGCTGCGGGACCTCAAGGAGCAGCTCAGCCTCGCAGTGCTCTACATCACCCACGACATCGCCTCCGCGCGCTACTTCGCGGACGAGACGCTGGTGATGTACGCGGGACGGCTGGTCGAGGGCGGGGAGAGCGAGACCGTCACCCAGTCCCCCGCGCATCCGTACACCCGGCTGCTGATCGACTCGGCGCCGGACCCGGAGCGGATCGGGGCCGCGGCGGCCTCGCTGGACGAGGACGACCTCGGCGAGCCGCCGAGCCTGGTCACCCCGCCGGCCGGCTGCCGCTTCCACCCGCGCTGCCCGCACGTGATGGAGCGTTGCCGGACGGACCTGCCGCCGCGCTTCGAGGTGAGCGAGAAGCAGTGGGCCGCGTGCTGGCTCTACGACAACGGGGGTGGGGAAGCGTGAAGCGCCTCTTCACCCGGCTCGCGTTCTACCTGTTCACCGCGTGGGCCGCGATCACCATCAACTTCCTGATCGCGCGGACGCTGCCGGGCAACCCGGTCAGCGCCCTGCTCACGAAGTTCCAGGGCCAGATCAACTCGAGCGCGATCGCCTCGCTGACCGCGCTGTTCGGCCTGAACAAGCATCAGAGCCTGTGGCAGCAGTACACGTCGTACTGGGGCCAACTGCTGCACGGCAATCTGGGGATCTCCTTCTCCCAGTTCCCGGTCCCGGTCAGCACCCTGATCGGTTCCTACCTGCCGTGGACGCTGTTCCTGGTCGGCATGGCGACGGTGATCAGCTGGCTGCTCGGCACCGGCCTCGGCATCGTGTCCGGCTGGCGGCGCGGCTCGTGGACGGACGCGCTGCTCCCGGCGACCGCGTTCCTGTCCTCGATCCCGTACTTCTGGCTCGGGCTGATCGCGATCTCCGTGCTGGCCGGGCCAGGCAGCTTCTTCCCCGGCTCCGGCAGCTACGACCAGGGCCTGACGCCGGTGTGGACGCCGTCCTTCGTCGGAAACGCGTTGCAGCACGCGATCCTGCCCGCGGCGACGATCGTGATCTCGTCGATGGCCGGCTGGCTGCTCGGCATGCGCAACATGATGGTGACGGTCTCGTCGGAGGACTACATCACCGTCGCGCACGCGAAGGGCCTGAGCGAACGGCGCGTGGCCCTGAGCTACGCGGCGCGCAACGCGCTGCTACCGAGCGTCTCGGGCTTCGCGCTCTCGCTGGGCTTCATCGTGAGCGGCACGTTCCTGGTGGAGATCGTGTTCAGCTACCAGGGCGTCGGCACGCTGCTGATCCAGGCCATCGGAGCGGACGACTATCCGCTGATGGAGGGGATCTTCCTGGTCATCACGCTCGCCGTGCTGGCAGCGAACTTCCTCGCCGACCTGGCCTATCTGCTCCTCGATCCGCGCACCAGAACGGAGGGCTGAGCGATGGCGAGACCGCGCAGGCCCAAATTCCTCCGCAGCGGCAAGGCGACCGCGGGCGCATTGATCCTGCTGTTCTTCGCCGTGTTCGCGGTGATCGGCCCTTGGCTCGCGCCGTACAGCCCGGACGCGACCGGCGGGGCCCCGGTGGCCGGACCGTCGGGCGCGCACTGGTTCGGCACCGACCAGCTCGGCCGGGACATCTACAGCCAGCTGCTGGTCGGCACCCGCGGCGTGATCGTGGTCGGATTCGCGGCCGGGGCCATCGCCACGGTGCTCTCGCTGCTGATCGGCATCGCGTCGGGTTATCTGCCGGGGCGCGGCGGCGAGGCGCTGTCCGTGATCTCGAACGTGTTCCTGGTGCTGCCGGCGCTGCCGCTGCTGATCATCATCACCTCGGCCACGCCGAAGGACGGCGGCTGGGTCGTCATCCTGACGATCGGGCTCACCTCCTGGGCGTGGAACGCGCGACTGCTGCGCGCGCAGACGCTCTCGCTGCGGCGGCGCGACTACGTCGAGGCCGCCAGGGCGACGGGAGAGTCGACGCTGCGCATCATCGCGTTCGAGATCCTGCCGAACCTGACGGCGATCATCGCCTCCGGCTTCGTCGGCACGGTCGTGTTCACGGTGCTCTCCGAGATCACGCTCGCGTTCGTGGGCATCAACGTCTCCGAGTGGAACTGGGGCACGGTGCTCTACTGGGCGCAGAGCCAGGACGCGCTGGCGCAGAACGCCTGGTGGTGGTTCGTCCCGGCGGGGCTCGCGATCGCGCTGCTCGGCACGGGCCTCGCGCTGCTGAACTTCGGCATCGACGAGTTCGTCAACCCGCGGCTGCGCTCCGGCGGCAAGGCCAGGATCCGCACCCGGGCCGGCCGCCGGATCCGGATGCGCGTCGGGTTCACGCCGGTGCTCGCGGCCGCCGTCGAAGAGGGGGAAGTGCTGTGAGCGACGCGGTGCTCGAACTGAAGAACCTCAGCGTGGACTACGGGATCGGCGACGCGGCCGTGCACGCCGTGCGCAACGTGGACCTCACGCTGCACCGCGGCGAGGTGCTGGGCCTGGCCGGGGAGAGCGGCAGCGGCAAGTCGACGCTGGCCTACGGCATGACCCGGCTGCTCGCGCCGCCCGGCGTCGTGTCCAGCGGCAGCGTGCTGTACCACGCCGCCGGCGAGGAGCCGGTGGACGTGCTGCAGCTCAGCGACGCCGAACTGCGCCGATTCCGCTGGGCGCAGACCGCGATCGTGTTCCAGGGCGCGATGAACTCGCTCAACCCGGTGCACCGGATCCGCACCCAGCTGATGGACGTCATCAAGGCGCACGAGCCGGAGACTGGCGCGAAGGACCGGCTCGATCGCGCGCGCGAGCTCATGGCCCTCGTGGGGATTCCGGAGGATCGGCTCGAGTCGTACCCGCACCAGCTGTCCGGCGGCATGCGGCAGCGCGTGATGATCGGGATGGCCATGGCGCTGCGGCCGCAGGTCGTGGTGATGGACGAGCCGACCACGGCGCTGGACGTCGTCATGCAGCGGCAGATCCTGTCCCGCCTGGTCAGACTGCGCGAGCGCTTCGACTTCGCGGTGCTGTTCATCACGCACGACCTGTCGCTGCTGGCCGAGTTCTCGGACCGGATCGCGATCATGTACGGCGGCCGGATCGTGGAGAGCTCGCCGAGCGCGGACCTCTACCGCGAGCCGCGGCACCCGTACAGCAGCGGCCTGCTCGGCTCCTTCCCCGCGCTGCGCGGCGAGCGGCGCGAGCTCACCGGAATCCCGGGCTCGCCCCCCGACCTGCGCGCGATGCCGACCGGGTGCACCTTCCACCCGCGCTGCCCGCACGTATTCGAACCCTGCTCCGTCCGCCGGCCGCCGCTCAAGGCGACCGAGCCGGGACGGGACGTCGCCTGCTGGCTGCACGCCACCCCCGACACAGAGGACTGACATTGAACACCACCGTAGCCTCCGAGCACGCCGCGCCCCGCGACGGAACCGGTTCCGCAACCGATTCCGAGCGGGCGGCCGCCGCCGCCTCGAACCCCTTCGCGGAGCCCTCAGAGCAGCTCATCGACGGCCTGCCGGCGAACTTCCTGTGGGGAACGGCGACCTCGGCGTACCAGATCGAGGGAGCGGTCGCCGAGGACGGGCGCACGGACTCGGTCTGGGACGTGTTCTGCCGCGTGCCGGGCGCGATCGACAACGCGGACGTGGGCGATCCGGCCTGCGACCACTACCACCGGATGCCCGGGGACGTCGCGCTGATGCGCGAGCTCGGCCTGGACGTCTACCGCTTCTCGCTGGCCTGGCCGCGGATCCAGCCCGGCGGCCGGGGACCGGCCAACGAGCGCGGGCTCGACTTCTACGACCGGCTCGTCGACGAGCTGCTGGCGGCCGGGATCGCGCCGTGGCCCACGCTGTTCCACTGGGACACGCCGCAGGAGCTCGAGGACGCGGGCGGCTGGCCGAACCGGGACACCGCCTACCGTTTCGCGGACTACGCGGAGCTGGCCTACCGGCGGCTCGGCGACCGAGTGAAGACGTGGACCACGCTGAACGAGCCCTCGGTCGTCACCACGCACGGCTACCTCAGCGGGGTGCACGCGCCGGGCCGCACCTCGCTGGCTGACGCCGCAGCCGCCGCGCACCACCAGCTGCTCGGCCACGGCCTGGCCGGCGCGCGGATGCGGGAGCTCGCCGCGCAGGCGGGCCGCGACTTCGAGCTCGCCATCACCCTGAATCTGGGCCCTGCGACGCCGGAGACCGACGCGCCTGAGGACCTGGAGGCGGTGCGCCGCGCGGACGGCTTCAACAACCGGCTCTACCTGGACCCGCTGTGGCACCGGCGGTATCCGGCGGACGTCGTCGAGGATCTCGCCGCGCAGGGCGTGGCCATCCCGGTGCAGGACGGCGACCTGGAGATCATCGGCGCGCCGATCGACGCGCTGGGCGTCAACTTCTACTTCGGGATGCAGCTGAGCGGCCGCAACGAGGACGGCTCCATCCTGGACGCGAACGGCGCCCCGGTCTCCCGCCACGTGCTGCAGGGCCTCCCGCAGACCGCGATGGACTGGGAGATCATGCCGAGCGACTTCGCGGAACTGCTCGGCCGGGTCGGCCGCGAGTACCCCGGCGTGCCCCTGTACGTGACCGAGAACGGCGCCGCCTTCGCCGACAAGCCCGACGGTCAGGGCTTCGTGCACGACGTGGACCGCGCGGGCTACCTCGCCGACCACATCGCGGCCGTCGCCGTGGCCCGCAAGTCGGGCGCCGACCTGCGCGGATATTTCGTCTGGTCGCTCTTCGACAACTTCGAATGGGCCTACGGCTACGACAAGCGCTTCGGCATCGTCCGGGTCGACTTCGACACCCAGCAGCGCACGCCCAAGCACAGCGCCCGCTGGTACGCGCAGACCATCCGAAGGGTCCGCGGCCACTGACGCGGACCGGCGCGGGGAAAGGGTGCGCCCCGGCCGACGGGAATCCGTCGGCCGGGGCGCACTCGCCTGCGTTGGTCCTTTCGGAGGTTCCTCCGAGTGGACTCGCCTGCCCCGCTAGTCCTTCTTGAACAGGCCCTTCACCTTGTTGACCGCGTCCTCGCCCATCTTCTTGACGTCCTCGGTGTCGAACTTGCCGTCCCCGGTGGCGTCCATCTTCTGCTTGGCCTTGTCCATCATGGACTGGCCTTGCTGCTGGGCCTGGCCTTCGGCCTGCTGAGCGGCCTCTTCGGCCTCGTTCTTCATCTCAGAGGTGTCGGACATGGACTTTCACATCCTTACGGTGTACGGGCTCCCCCCGGACATTCGCCACGCTAACCCGCGATGTCCGCCTTCGCACCTTTTGTCGCGGCGGCGATGAGCTTGTGGTGCCGCACGACCTCCTCGACGATGAAGTTCAGGAACTTCTCCGCGAACTGCGGCTCGAGCTGCGACTCCTCGGCCAGCCTGCGCAGCCGCCTGATCTGCTCCGCCTCCCGCTCCGGGTCGGCCGGCGGCAGGCTGTGCGCGGCCTTGAGCTCCCCGACCTTCTGCGTGCACTTGAAGCGTTCGGCCAGCAGGTGCACCAATGCGGCATCCAGGTTGTCGATGCTCGCGCGCAGCCGCTTCAGTTCCGCCAGTACCTCGCCGTCGGCCCGCGCAGCGTCTCCCCTGCTGAGCTCGGTCACGTCGATCACTCCTCGCTGAGTCCCGGTCACGGCTGGTGGCCCGTGATCCCCGGCCACGGACCATACCGTCCCGCCCCGACATGCGGCCGACCCGTCTCAATCGGCGATCTCGCCCGCGTCGGCTATTCGAGCTCGGATACCGCGACCCGCAGCTCCGCGTAGGCCTCGCGCGCTTGGTCGGCGAGCGTACGCCGATCGGCTGACGTGACCCACCGCTCGAACGCGACGTAGAACGCGCGGGTCCCCAACTCGGCGGCCAGGCCCGCGACGAGCTCGGGCACGCCGCGCTCGCGCAGCGCCTGCGTCATCGCCTCGGCCAGCGACGCGCGCTTGTACGCGGCACGTTCCCGCAGCTCAGCGCTCTCGGCGATGACCCGGCGCAGCTTCGCCCCCATCTCGCGCCGGTCCTCGGTGAACACGGCGGACAGCTCGTCGATCGCCGTGCCGACCATCGCGAGCGGCCGGGCCGTGTCGGGCGCGGAGGCGATCGCGTCGGAGACGATCTCCGCGTGCATCTCCTGCCCGGCGTAAAGCACCTCACGCTTGTCGGAGAAGTGCCGGAAGAACGTGGTCTTCGTGAGCCCGCCCGCGCGCTCGGCGATCTCGTTGACCGTGGTCGCGTCGAATCCCTGCTCCGCGAACAGGTCGATCGCGGCGCGCACCAGCCGCTCCCGCGCATTGGGTTCCCATCGAGCCATAGGAACAAGGATAGGTGACGTGACTTGGTAACGTCACCGTGCTAGCGTGATGTTACCAAGTCACATCACCTTCCGAGGAGAGCAGCCATGCGCGTCTTCGTCACCGGTGCCAGCGGCCACATCGGCTCCGCGGTGGTCACCGAACTCATCAAGGCAGGTCACAAGCCCGTGGGCCTGGCCCGCTCCGAGGCCTCGGCCGCGGCGATCGAGGCGCTCGGCGCCGAGCCCCACCGCGGCGACCTCACCGACCACGAAAGCCTGCGGCAGGCGGCGCGCGAGGCCGACGCCGTCATCCACCTCGCCTTCGACCACGCCGCCATCCCCCAGGGCAGGTTCGCCGAGGCCGCGGCCGCCGACGTGGCCGCCGTCACCGCCATGTGCGACGCCCTCGTAGACACCGGCAAGGCCTTCATCGCCGTCGGCGTCGCACGGTCCGACGATCCGCAGCGGCAAGACGCGATGAACGCAAACCCGCGCGTGGCCGTCTGGCGCACGATCGAGGCCTACGCCGACCGCGGCGTGCGCGCCGTACTGGTGGCCGTCCCCAACGTGACCCACAGCGAGCGCGACCAGCACGGCTTCGTCCCGCAACTGATCCGCATCGCCCGCGAGACCGGCGTGTCAGGCTACGTAGCCGACGGCGCCAACACCTGGGCCGCCGGCCACACCCTCGACGTGGCCCGAGTGTTCGCCCTGGCAGTGGACAAGGCCCCCGCCGGCGCCCACCTGGTAGCCGCCGCCGAGCCCGCGGTCCCCGTCCGCACCATCGCGGAATCCATCGCGCAGCACCTGGGCATCGAGGCGGTGAGCATCCCCGCCGAGGACGCCGCCGCCCACTTCCAGGGCTTCCCCTTCATCACGATGAACGTCACGATGCCCGACGCCGGCACCCGCGCCCTCCTCGACTGGCAGCCCACCCACCCCGACCTGCTCACCGACATGGCAGCCCACTACTTCGACCGCTGACCCCGGGCCGAGGCGAAGCGGAGACCTCAAGCCGAGGCGAAGCCGAGGCCCCGGGCCGCCCGAGGAGCGCAGCAACGAGGGCGGCCTGCACAACGTCACCGCAGGCCGCCGACGCTGGATTCATTCGAGCGCGAGCCACGCATCGCCTTATTACTACTGTCGCGAAGCGGCGATCTTCATGGCCGCACCCAAGACACCCGCGCGCCACCGACGCCGGCCACGGACCAGCGCGGGCCACGCGACTGTTCATCATCACCGTCGCGAAGCGGCGATCTTTTAGAGGCAGCGGGCCAGTAGTTGGTCCGCCCAGGCCAGGACTTCGGCGTCGTTCAGCGACTTGGCGGGTACGTCGTCGTCCCCTCGGTCGGCGGCTCGTTTCAGGGCGAGCATTTCGTGGGCGTAGGCGATGAGGCGGGGGTCCATCCCTGGGCAGGCCAGGACGATGTGGGCCAGCGGCTCCTGCAGTTCCGTGGGGCGGCGGCCGAAGGCCAGGGTGGCGTGCAGGTAGCGGGCTCCGATGGCGGCGGCCGTGTCGGGGCGCTGGTCCTCGTGGAGCAGGGCGCTGACGTAGAGGGCGAAGGCGGCGGCGTCCACGCTCCAGTCCTCGTTGCCCAGGAGCAGCGTGAGGAGCAGTGCCCTGCGACGTGAGGCGCGCCAGGGCTCCTCGGCGCGGAAGTGCAGGATGCCCAGGCAGGCCCAGGCCTGGGCCATGCGGGCCCAGTAGGCGGGGCCAGCATGCCAGCGCTGGTCCCAGGCCTCGTCGTCGGGGGCGGGAATGTGGGCCACCAGGCCCAGCAGGTCGGCCTCGCTGAGCTTGCCGAGTTCGGCGGCGCCGTCGAAGGCGGTGATGGGGTCGCTCCAGCTGCCGGGGCCGGCCACGGCGCGGAGTACGGCTACGGCGGTCGCGCTCGGCATCGCGACCGTGGCCGCCTCGGCGGTGCCGCCGCCGGGGTACGACCAGATCGGCGGGCCGAAGGCGGTGCTGATCGGGAGCCTGATGTCGGGGGCGGGGATCTCGGCGGCGTCTACCCTCAGGCCGGGGAAGTAGGCGCGGACCACGGCGTTGGGGCTCGGAGCCTCGAGGCTGGTGATGCTCATCTGCATCGCGGCGTCGAAGGGGGCCCGGCTCGGCACCCGGCCTTCCAGCATCTGGGCCAGCAGGCTGGAGGTCGCCTCGGTGGGCCACGGGACGGAGCCGATCCACGGGCGGTTCTGCCGGGCCAGGTTGAGCAGGTGGCGCGGGTACGGGTGTTCCGGGTTCTCGCGGGAGAGGTGCTGGAGGGCAGCCAGGACGTTGCCGTCGGTGTAGTCGGACTGGGTGTAGAGCGCTGCCAGGCGTATGGCGCGGGGCTTCACATGGTCGGGGTCCTGCCGCATCGCGCGCTCGGCCCACTGGACGGCCTGCGCGTGGTCGTCCTGCTGCATGCAGGTCTCGGCCATGTCGATGTAGAGGTCGATGTTGCTCGGGTCGAGGGCCAGGGCGCGTTCCCAGGCCTCCAGGGCCTCGTGCGGACGGCCTGCGCTGCGGTAGGCGAAGCCGAGCATCAGGGCGCCTACTCGGTTCTCGCCCTCGGCCGGCCCCCGGCGGTCCGTCATCTCGGCGCGGGTGCACCAGGCGATGGCCTCGCCCACGCCGCCTATTCGGCGGGCGAGGGTGGAGAGGATCGCCAGGGCCTGGGCCGTGGTCTCCGGCCTCGCGGCGACGGCGCGGGCGAACTCGAGCCAGGGGGCCAGGAGTTCGGCGAGTTCGGCGGGCGCGGGGTCGGGCAGACCGCTGGCGAAGTGGCTGACGGCGACGGCCGCCTCCCGGCCGGTCACCAGGTCGGCGAGGTGCGGGCCGAACCACGGTGCCGCGCACCACGGCAGGTCGGGGCGCATCGCCGTGACGCGGCCGATGATCTCGATCGCCATGCCGTGCTGCCCGGCCTTGGCGCGCAGCACCGCGAGGGCGACGGCGCCGCCGAGGTACATGGGCTCGCCGATCGTGAACCAGGCGGCCAGTTCCTCGAGCCCGGCGGCGTACCCGGCGAGCTCGTCGATCATGGCGTAGGACTGCTCGAACGACGGATCGTGGTGCAGCGCCTGGGCCACGTGCACGGCCGCGTGCTCCGGGTCCCCGCCGTCGAGGTTCAGCCGGGCGATCGCGAGCTCGCCCTCGGCCTCGACCCGCGGTTCGCCCTGGCCGTCCGACGGCGTCCGGCACGCGTCGTTGTGCATCGCCACGATTCCCTTTCTCTCGGACGGTGACGAGTGTAGGGAACCGTGGCGACGGTGGCGGTCGATGGTTCAGAACTGTTTCAGAAGTCGTCGTCGAACGCGACGGTTCCCTCGACTGCCACCTGGTAGGCGGACACCCGCCGCTCGAAGAAGTTCGAGAGTTCCTGCACGTCCTGCAGTTCCATGAACGCCAGGGGGTTGGCGGAGCCGTAGACGGGGTCCAGGCCCAGTTGAGCCAGGCGGCGGTCGGCCACGTGTTCGAGGTAGCCGCGCATGTCGGCCAGGGGGAGCCCGGGGACGCCCTGGTCGAGCAGGTCCTGGGCGAACTGGGTTTCACAGTCCACTGCTTCGGTGAGCATCTCCCTGACCTGCGCGGCCATCTTGTCGTCGAAGAGGTCAGGCTCCTCCGCGCGGACGGTCTCGACGACGTCGAAGGCGAAGGCCATATGCATGGACTCGTCGCGGAACACCCAGTTGGTGCCCGACGCCAATCCGTGGAGCAGGCCGCGGGAGCGCAGGAAGTAGACGTAGGCGAACGCGCCGTAGAAGAACAGGCCCTCGATGCACGTCGCGAAGCAGATCAGGTTGAGCAGGAAGGCTCGGCGGTCTTCCTTGGTGTTGAGGGCGCGGAGGTCGTGCAGGGAGTCGATCCAGCGGAAGCAGAACTCTGCCTTACGGCGGATCGAGGGGATGTTCTCGACCGCCGCGAACGCTGCCGCGCGCTCCTCGTCGTCGGGGACGTAGGTGTCCAGCAGGTTCAGGTAGAACTGGACGTGGACGGCCTCCTCGAACAGCTGCCGCGACAGGTAGAGGCGGCCCTCGGGGCTGTTGACGTGCTGGTACAGGTTCAGCACCAGGTTGTTGGCCACGATCGTGTCGCCGGTGGCGAAGAACGCGACGAGGCGGGAGACGAGGTGGCGCTCGGCGGGCGTCAGCTTGTCGAGGTCGGTGAGGTCGGCGTGCAGGTCGACCTCCTCCACCGTCCACGTGTTCTTGATCGCGTCCTTGAAGCGGTCGAAGAAGTGCGGGTAGCGCATGGGGCGCAGGGTCAGGTCCATACCCGGGTCGAGCAGCATGATCGGAGTCTTCCTTTGATCGGGTAGGGACTTCATCACTGGCAGGCTTCGCAGGACTCGGGGTTCTCGAGAGAGCAGGCGACGGCGTCGATCTGCTCGATGCTCGGGGCGCCGGCCTGGGCGCCGACCGTGGCCTGCTGGATGCGGGTGGCGGGGCGCGAGCGCAGGTAGTAGGTGGACTTCAGGCCCGCCTTCCACGCGTACATGTACATCGAGGAGAGCTTGCCGATCGTGGGCGCGCCGAGGAACAGGTTCAGCGACTGGGACTGGTCGATGAAGGGGCCGCGGGCCACGGCCATGTCGATCAGCGCGCGCTGCGGAAGTTCCCAGGCGGTGCGGTAGAGGCTCTTGACCTCGTCGGGTAGGACGGGGATGTCCTGGACCGAGCCCTCGGCGCGCTTGATGGCGTCGCGGATCTCGGGGATCCAGAGGCCGAGTTCCTTGAGCTCGTTCACCAGCGCGGTGTTGATCTGGAGGAACTCGCCGGAGAGGGTCTCGCGCTTGAAGAGGTTGGAGACCTGGGGCTCGATGCACTCGTAGCAGCCGGCGATCGAGGCGATGGTGGCCGTGGGCGCGATGGCGATCAGGAGGGAGTTGCGGATACCGGACGCGGCGATGCGGGCGCGGACGGCGCTCCAGCGGTCGGCGAGGTCCGGGGACGTGGCCACGCCCCACAGGTCGGGCTGGAGCTTGCCGTCGGCGGCGCGGGTGTCGGCGTACGCGGGGTGCGGGCCGTGGGCCTCGGCCAGGGTGGCGGAGGTCTCCAGGGCGGTGAGGTAGATCTCCTCGGAGATGCGCGCGGAAAGCTCCTTGGCGCGGGGCTCGTCGAAGGGCAGGCGCAGGGCGAACAGGACGTCCTGAAGGCCCATGACGCCCAGCCCGACGGGGCGCCAGCGCGGGTTGGAGGCGGCGGTCTGCTCGCTCGGGTAGTAGTTGATGTCGATGACCCGGTCCAGGAAGACGACCGCGGTGCGGACGGTCTCCTGGAGTTTGCGCCAGTCGACGTCCTCGCGCGAGGGGGTCAGGTGCGCGGCCAGGTTGACCGAGCCGAGGTTGCAGACGGCGGTCTCCGCGTCGGAGGAGACCTCGATGATCTCGGTGCAGAGGTTGGAGAGGTGGACCACATTCTCGGGCTTCGCGGTCTGGTTCGCCAGGCGGTTGGAGGCGTCCTTGAAGGTCATCCAGCCGTTGCCGGTCTGGGCCAGGGTCCTCATCATGCGGCCGTAGAGTTCGCGGGCGGAGACCTGGCGGACGTAGCGGCCCTCGGCCTCAGCGGCCCGGTAGGCCTTGTCGAACTCCTCGCCCCACAGGTCGGGCAGCTCGGGCACCTGGTCGGGGTCGATCAGGGACCACATCGCGTCCGCCTCGACGCGGCGCATGAACTCGTCGGGGATCCAGTTGGCCAGGTTGAGGTTGTGGGTGCGGCGCGCGTCTTCGCCGGTGTTGTCGCGCAGCTGCAGGAACTCCTCGATGTCCGGGTGCCAGGGCTCGAGGTACACGCACGCGGCGCCCTTGCGGCGGCCGCCCTGGTTCACGGCGGCGACCGAGGCGTCGAGCGTGCGCAGGAAGGGGACGATGCCGTTCGACTTGCCGTTCGTCGACCTGATCAGGGCGCCGCGGGAGCGGACGCGGGAGAAGCCGATGCCGATGCCGCCGGCGAACTTCGAGAGGCGGGCGACCTGGTGGTAGCGGTCGTAGATCGAGTCGAGCTCGTCCTTCGGGGAGTCCACCAGGTAGCACGAGGACATCTGAGTGTGCCGCGTGCCGGAGTTGAACAGCGTGGGTGAGCTGGGCAGATAGGCGAGGGAGGACATCAGGCGGTAGAACGCGACGGCCTCGTCGGGGGTCTGCGACAGGCCCGCCGCCACGCGCAGCATGAAGTACTGCGGGGTCTCGATCACGTCGCGGATCGAGGGGTGGCGCAGGAGGTAGCGGTCGTAGACCGTGCGCAGGCCGAAGTACTCGAAGCGCAGGTCGCCGTCCGGGTCGATCGCCGCGTCGAAGGCCTCGGCGTTGGCCGCGACGAACGCGAAGGTCTCGTCGCCGATCAGGCCCTCGGCGTGGCCCAGGGCGATCGACTGGCTGAAGGTGGACACGCCGTGGGCCGCCACCTCGGCGGCGATCACGCAGGAGAGCAGCCGGGCCGCGAGCTTCGAGTACTGGGGCTCCTCGCCGATCAGCTCGGCCGCGCTCTGCACCGCCAGGCGCGCCGCCTCGGCGGCCGTGGCGCCGTCGTGCAGGCCGCCCACGGTCTTGCGCGCGACCCGCGCCGCGTCCACGTCGGGCAGGCCCCCGGCACACTGCGCCACCTCGTGCTCGACCTGCTCGACCGAGTACCCGACCTCATGACCTAGGTCGATCTGAGTGATAGTCACAACCCGCTCCTCCCGCGCCGCCAACGACGCGGGACACCATATCTAGTGATCCAGGAGAAGTCACATCCGACATGTAGTGGGCGTGTCGTCGCGGAGCGCTTCCTAGCCAGGTCGCGATACGGCTGCGGCACGGACCAGCAGCTGGCGGGCGCTGTGGTTCGCGGCATGCGGCCGCAGCCGTGCCGTGAGGTGACGCAGAGCGCTGCGAGCCCGGCTGGAGCGAAGCGGCGGGTAGTCGTCGATGAACGCGTGGCAGGCGGCGATCGACTCGTCGAGGTGGCCCTGATCGAGGTGGAGCTCGGCGAGGCTGGCCAAGGTGATCGCGCGCGAGCGGCGCTCGTCGGCGGCGCGGTGGCGCACGGATTCGGAGAGCACCCGGATGGCGCCGGGCCGGTCGCCGAGGAGGGAGCGCACGGCAGCCTCCTGATACGCGTGCGAAGCGGCGCGGTAGCGGCCGATCGCGAGCTCGTCGGCACCCGCCGCGACGGCGTCCGCGGCGAGTTTCTCGGCGCGGGTCAAGGCCGCGAGCGCCGCGTCCCGGTCCCCGTGCGCGGCGGCGGCCACGGCCAGCGGGCCGTAGAGCGAGGCGTGCTGCAGGTTCGGGACCTCGCTGCCGGCCACGCTCGCGACGGAGGCCTCGGCGAGGGACAGCGCCTCCCGGATGTGGCCGAGGCTGCGCGCCTGCACCGACATCGCTCGCAGGGTGACCGCGTAGCCGACCGGATCCTCGTTCTCGATACTGAGTTTCAGGGCCACGGTGTAATAGCTCTGAGCTATGGCGTTCTGCTCGTCGTCGAAGCACATGAAACCGCACATATATGCGAGTTCTGTCGCGACGGAAAGCATCTTCCTGCGTGTTTCCCTGCGCGCGGGCGCACGAAGGCGTGGTGCTATGTCGTAGGCCAGGTATCGCGCCAAGGCCGCCCGAGCATATCCGCCCCCGAATACGCTGTCGGCGCCCATGAAGACCTGGGCCATCTGGTGCGCGGCGACCACATGCTCGGGCTCGAGGCGCGCGCCGTCCGGCTCGCGGAAAGGCGGTCGGTACAGGTCGTCGCCGGGCCACGCGCGCAGCGCCGCGAGATCGGCGAGGCGGTAGACGCCGCCGGATTCGGATTCCCGGCCGGATTCGGCGAGACCGCACAGGAATTCGAGGGTGTCGAGAGGATCGTCCGGCGGCTCGGCGACGAGCGGCTCGGTATCCGGAAGCAGGCCCGTGGCCTGCACCGGGACCGGGCGTCCGAGGCGGCGGGTGAAGGCCTCGGCGATGAGCTCAGGCAGCGGCGAACGGGGGCGGCGGCCGGCGAGCCAGTGGCTCACCGACCGCCGGTCGAGGCTCGTGGCCAGGCCGATCTCCGTCGCCAGCGCGTTGACCCGCCGGGCCAACGCGTCCCCCGTCCAGCGCGCCTCGATCAGCAGACCGCGCAGCATCTCATTCGTCGTTCGCACGTGATTAAGTATTCAATGCTGAAGTCCACTCAGGTCAATACCGTGCGGCACGGTCTGGAGGGCACGATTCGAGATCCGTGCGCGCCGGTACGCACTTTCTCAGGACCCTCCATTGTATCGGGGGGACGTTGCGTGCCATTCCTTACTGCCGCCCATCCAGTTCCACACGCCCTTGACGTAACGGGCCAACTGCGGCGAACCGATCTCGGCGAGCACGGCCGACTCCGCCTCGACGGTGTGCATCATCTCGTCGTGGATCGCGGCGGCGCGGTAGATCGCCTCCTGCAGAGAACAGTTCTCCTCGGCGGCGATGACCGTCGGCAGGTTGGTGTCGGTCGGGTCTTCCTTGTGCATCGAGTAGAGGTCGTTGAGCAGCACGTTCGCCACACCTGCGTACAGGTACACCCGGCGTACGCGGTGATCGGCCGCCTCGTGCGCGGGCAGCTCGTAGCCGTCGACGGAGTCGATCAGCGCCATGCACGGATAGAACGCGTTCTCGTAGCGGTGCAGCAGGTACTCCCACACGGCCGGTTTCCGGTCGCTGGAACGCCACTCGGCTTCCTGGCCGTAGCCGACGAACATCACGGCGAGCTCGTGCCGCAACCGCGCGACCTGCGTCGGGGAGGCGATCGTGTGCAGATATCCGAAGGCCGATCGGAAGGCGCGCAGCACCGGCTCGTCCTGCACGACCTTCTCGAAGCCGGCCATGTACGCGGGCGGCAGCCTCACCGGATCCACGACGGCGTGCGCCATCGCGAGCCTCGGCGCCAGCAGGTTCGGGTCTGTGTCCTCGCCCTCGTCCACCCAGTGGTCGTCGACGGACCACTCGGCGAGACCGCAGCGTGCCGCGACCAGCAGCCGGTCCGCGTCGTCGCAGTCGGGGTGCGCGAGCATGAACAGCCGGCCGAAGTCGTGGCTGCGCAGGCGTTCCAGGCGCCCCTGGAAGATGCCGATCTCGCCGGCCCACTCGACCAGGCGCGCGTTGACCTCCTCCCCCAGCGCCACGTCGTCGCGCACGGCGTCCGGGCAGTAGAGCGGCGGCACGTGCAGGGGCGCGGCCTCCGCGGGCTCCTCGGGTTCTCGGCGCAGCCGGAGCGAACTCGTCCCGAGGCCGGTCGGACCCGACAGCACGGTCACGACGCGATTTCCGCGTTCTCCAGGATGCCGATCGCGTCCGGGACCAGGATCGCCGTCGAGTAGTACGCGGTGACCAGGTAGGACAGGATCGCCTTCTCGTCGATGCCCATGAAGCGCACGTTCAGGCTCGGCGAGTACTCGTCCGGGATGCCGGTCTGGTGCAGGCCGACGACGCCCTGGTTGTCCTCGCCGGTGCGCAGCGCGAGGATCGAGCTCGTGTGCGTGTCGGAGACCGGGATCTTGCCGCACGGGTAGATCGGCACGCCGCGCCACGCCGGGATGCGGTGGTCGTCGATGTTCACCGCGTCCACATACAGGCCGGCGCGATTGCACTCGCGGAAGAAGGCCGCGATCGTCTTCGGGTGCGCCAGGAACATCTTCGTGGACCGGCGCATGCTGAGCAGGTTGTCCATGTCGTCCGGGGTCGGCGGCCCCGAGTGGGTGTTGATGCGCTGGTCGTAGTCCGCATTGTGCAGCAGGCCGAAGTCGCGGTTGTTGAGCAGCTCCCACTCCTCGCGCTCGCGGATCGCCTCGACGGTCAGGCGCAACTGCTCCTCGGTCTGGTTCATCGGGTTGTTGTAGAGGTCGGCGACACGCGTGTGCACGCGCAGCACGGTCTGGGTGAGGCTGAGCTCGTACTCGCGCGGGGAGAGCTCGTAGTCCACGAACGTGCCGGGCAGCACGGCCTCGCCCTGGTGGCCCGCGCTCAGGTCGATGCTGGCCTGGCCCTTTCCGTCGCGCGGCCGCTGCGCCCTGGCCTGGAAGCCGGCGATCTGCTCGCGCAGCGCGGGCGACGCGTCGTACAGCCGCTGGAAGGTGGCGCGCGGCAGCACCATCAGCGTGCCGGAGGTGCTCGCCTTGAGCGTGTTCGCCCAGACCGGCTCCCCCTCCTGCGCGGTCAGCTCGTCGCCGAGCGAGGCCCCGTCCGCGACCACCTTCACGACGCCCGAGTCGCCGTAGCGCAGGTTGCCGATCAGCTCGACCCGGCCGTGCGCGATGATGAAGACCTCTGAGATCTCATCGCCCTGGCTCGCCAGCACGTCCCCGGCCCGGAAGTCGCGCGGCCGGAAGCCGGCGGCCAGCTCGCCGAGCAGCTCGTCGTCGCCGAAGCCGCGCAGGATCGGCAGCTCGCGCAGCGTGCCCGGGATGATCCGGACGTCGTCCGCGCCGTTCTGCTCGAAGGCGACCCGGCCGCGGCCGGCCTCCAGCGAGAGCCGGCGGTTGACCCGGTAGGTGCCGCTGGAGACGTTCACCCACGGCAGTCTGCGCAGCAGCCAGCGGGAGCTGATGCCCTGCATCTGCGGGACGGTCTTGGTGGTGGTGGCCAGATTGCGCGCGGCCTGGGTGCTGAGACTGGACAGAATGGGCTCGTCCTGGTCCGTCGTCGGCATGCTGGTCTCCGATCGTCTGAATGGGTGACTCCCCCGCTTCATCAACTCGCGCGGCGCAGTCCTGGACAAGGCGAAGGGCCGCCCCGATCTGTCGCGCTTCGCCCCCGCCCTACGCCGACGTTGCGTCTGCACGTGCATGCGGCGAGCTGCGGAAAGACCGCGCACCCGGTGATCGCGCGGGGCCGCGAAGCGCGACACATCCGGCCTGGCACGCGCCTTGGCGGGCGCCCGCCGAGCGCGCTGAATGAGATGCAGACCCGACCACTGACGGAGGAGCTTCATGTCGATCACCGAAACGCGTGACGAGGTCCTGACCACCGAGTACCAGCGCCGGGTCGCCGCCTGGTGGGACACCCGCCGCACGGACCGCGTGAACCTGGCGCTCGGCGAGATCGACGGCTTCTACCACCACCACTACGGCATCGGCGCGGTGGACCTCTCGGTGCTCGAGGGCCCGGAGGAGACCCGCGACGAGCGAACCCTCAAGGAGCTGCACCGGCTCGAGCACGCGCAGTCCGACCTGCTGCTCGACCACCTCGGCGAGCTCGGCGCCGGGGACCGGGTGCTCGACGCGGGCAGCGGGCGCGGCGGAAACAGCTTCCTGACGAACCTGCGCTTCGGCAGCCGGGTCGACGGCGTCTCGATCTCGCAGTACCAGGTGGACTTCGCCAACGACCAGGCGGCGCGACGCGGCGTGACCGACCAGGTCCGCTTCCACTTCAAGAACATGCTGAACACCGGCTTCCCTGACGCCTCGCGGCAGGCGATCTGGACCGACGAGACCACGATGTACGTGGACCTGTTCGACCTGTTCGCGGAGTTCTCCCGACTGCTGCCGCGCGGTGGCCGCTACGTGTGCATCACCGGCTGCTACAACGACACCCTCGGCGAGAAGTCCGAGGCGGTGAAGACGATCGACGAGCACTACAGCTGCGTGGTGCACCCGCGCAGCCGGTACTTCGCCGCGCTGGCCGCGAACAACCTGGTGCCGGTGAACGTCTTCGACCTCACCGACGCGACGATCCCCTACTGGGAGCTACGGCAGAAGTCCTCGATCGCGACCGGCATCGAGGAGGCCTTCCTGGCGGGCTACCGGGAGCGCAGCTTCCAGTACCTGCTGATCTCGGCCGACCGCGTATAAGCACGCTGCGGTTCAACCAATGTTAGTCGCGCACAATCCTTGACCGGCTTCGCCGCCGGAGGCACGATCAGCTTGCCGTTTCGCACGCGTTCGAACACTGCCGAACGTCGCGGCATGCGGATATCTGGTCTGGTCTTCGACGATGGAGTTGAATTTCGTGGACTATCGCATTCCACGCCTGTTCGCGGCGGTGGCGGCCGGGGCCGCCCTCGCCGCGTTCGCGCTCGGCGGCGGCTCCTCGGCCCCCGCCCGGGCGGCGGCGGCCACCGGTGCGCCGACCCGTGGCAACGTTGTCAGTTTCCAGCCGGGCACGCCCTGGCAGGACCAGTCGGGTTCCGCGCTGCAGATGCACGGGCTCGGCATCATCAAGGTCGGCGACACCTGGTACGGCTACGGCGAGGACAAGGCCGGCGAGTCGGCGGCGGGCGCGCCGTTCCAGGCGATCCCCTGCTACAGCTCGACCGACCTGCGGCACTGGACCTTCCAGGGCAACGCGCTGACCGAGCAGGCCAGCGGCGACCTCGGCCCGAACCGCGTCGTGGAGCGGCCGAAGGTCATCTACAACGCGACCACGCACGAGTACGTCATGTGGATGCACATCGACAGCGCGAACTACTCCGCCGCCGAGGCCGGAGTCGCCGAGAGCCCGACGCCCTGCGGGCCGTACACCTACCTCGGCGCCTCGCAGCCGCTCGGCTTCCAGAGCCGCGACATCGGCCTGTTCCAGGACACCGACGGAACGGCCTACCTGCTCTCCGAGGACCGCGCCAACGGCCTGCGGATCGACCAGCTGTCCGCCGACTATCTCAGTGTCGTGGGTTCGGGTGCTGCGAACGGTGGCAGCGTCGCGCTGATGCAGGACCTCGAAGCGCCCGCGATGGTGCACGTCGGCTCGACCTACTACCTCATCGCCTCGCACCTGACCGGCTGGTCCCTGAACGACGACGTCTACGCGACCGCGCCCTCCCCGGCCGGACCGTGGAGCAGCTTCCAGGACTTCGCGCCGAGCGGGACCGACACCTACAACACGCAGGTCGGCAACATCATCACCGTTGCCGGATCACGTGGCACGACGTACATCTACGCGGGTGACCGCTGGACACCGAACGACCTCGGCAACTCCCCGATGGTCTGGCTGCCGATGACGATCTCCGCGGGCGTCGTGAACGTCGGCTGGGAGACATCCTGGCAGCTGAACGTGCGCACCGGCACGTGGCAACCGGGACCCTCGATGCCCCATGCGGGCCCTGCCGTGCTGACGAACAACAAGAGCGAGCTCGATCTCGACGTCGCCAGCGCGTCGACCAGTTCGGGCGCCGGAATCGTGCAGGATTCGGCCTCCGGCAACTCGAGCGAGCGTTGGCTGCTGATGCCGGTCGAGGGATATGACGGCGGCGTCTACACGCTGAGGAACCTCAACAGCGGCCTGTGCCTCGACGTCCCAGGCGGCTCGACGACCGTCGCCCTGCAGCTGGATCAGGCCGCGTGCGACGGAGGCGCGAACCAGCAGTGGGCGTTCGACGCGGTCGGCGGCTACGGCTCGAACGGCAACGTCACCTATCAGATCGAGAACCTCGGCGACGGCCTCGTCCTCGACGACCTGGGCAACGACACCACCGCCGGCTCGATCGTCGACCAGTACCGGGCCAACGGCGGCGCCAACCAGGCGTGGACCATCGCGCCGTTCTGATAGGCCGCGGAGGTTCCGAAACCTGCGGATTTCGTTGACGGGGCATCGGGAACGGCATTACACAGGCCGTAGCTTGGAGAGCGCTCTCCAAGCCCGATGCCCCCTCAACGATCGAAGGCGATCGCATGACGCGACGACGTCCCGCACGACCACGAATCCAAGCCCTGATCGCGGCTTTCTCAGCGGTCATCCTCTCCGCCACGGCGCTCGTCGTGGCCGCCGCGCCCGCCCACGCGGCGCCGATACTGCTCTCACAGGGCCGACCCACGACGGCCTCGTCCGTGGAGAACGCTTCGTTCACACCGTCTGCCGCGACCGACGGCAACACCGGCACCCGCTGGTCGAGCGCGTTCAGCGACCCGCAATGGCTGGAAGTCGACCTCGGATCCGCGGCGCAGATCAGCTCCGTCACCCTCGACTGGGAGACGGCCTACGCGACGGCGTTCCAGATCCAGGTCTCGAACGACAACTCCACCTGGACTTCGATCTACTCGACCACCACCGGAACCGGCGGCAACCAGACGCTGACGGTCTCCGGCAGCGGGCGCTACATCCGCGTGTACGGCACTACGCGCGCCACCCAATACGGCTACTCACTCTGGGAATTCCAGGTCTTCGGCACGCTGTCGTCGAGCTCTGCCTGCTCGACGACAGACGCGGCGCTGAACCAGCCGACCACCGCGTCGTCCGTGGAGAACGCTTCCTTCACACCGTCTGCCGCGACCGACGGCAGTACCGGCACCCGCTGGTCGAGCGCGTTCAGCGACCCGCAATGGCTGGAAGTCGACCTCGGATCCACACAGTCGATCTGCGGCGCGGCCCTAGATTGGGAGGCCGCGTACGCCACCGCCTTCCAGATCCAGGTCTCGAACGACAACTCCACCTGGACTTCGATCTACTCGACCACCACCGGAACCGGCGGCAACCAGTCCCTGACCGTCTCCGGCAGCGGGCGCTACATCCGCGTGTACGGCACCGCGCGCGCCACCCAATACGGCTACTCGCTGTGGGAATTCGACGTCTACACCACCGGCGGCTCGACCGCTTCGGCATCCCCGTCGGCCTCCCCGACCTCGACTCCGACCGGCTCCGGTGCCCCGCCCGCCTCGTTCTGGGGCAACACGAGCGCGATTCCGACCGCCACCAAGGTGCTCGAGGTCGCCATCACCAACCAGACCAACGGTCAGTACCCTGACAGCGAGGTCTACTGGAGCTTCAACGGCCAGGAGGAGTCGATCGCGCAGCAGCCGTACATCGACATGCCCGCGAACTCGGCCGGCCGCATGTACTTCTACCTCGGCTCGCCGAACAGCCAGTACTACGACTTCATCGAGTTCACCGTGGGCTCGGCCTCGATCAACGTCGACACCACCCGCGTCGACCGCTTCGGGCTCAAGCTCGCGCTGCTGGTGCACAGCCACGACGGCACCGAGCAGGAGGTCGGCGAGAACTACGCGACCTTCCAGGAGAGCCGCACGGCCACGTTCCAGCGCTTCCAGAACTCCGTGCCCACGGCGTTCAAGGAACTGGCCACGGACAACGCGCCGTACGGAATCCCCTCGCCCGGCAACGACCCGGCCTTCCAGTCGGGCGGCGCCTACGCGAACTACTTCAACAGCGCGCTGACGGCCGCCGGCGACACGTCGGACAACAGCCTCGACGTCTTCGGCTGCGCCGGCACGCTCTCCGGCAACCCGACGCTGTGCGCGGCGCTGAACCGCGGCGTGGCCCAACTGCCGAGCGTGCAGCAGTCGAACCCGGCGAACTTCTACCAGACGGCCCCGGCGAACTACTACGCGCAGTTCTGGCACCAGAACGCGATCAACGCGATGCAGTACGGCTTCCCGTACGACGACGTGGACGGCCAGTCCTCCGACCTGTCCGTCGCGAACCCGCAGTACATGGTCGTGGCGGTCGGCTGGTAACCGGCTGCCGCGAGGGATGAAGCGGCCCCGCATTACCGAAACGGTGCGTGGCTACAATCACACTCGTGGATACCAACGGGACCCCGCCGTCCGCGCCGACACTCGAACACGTCGCGCGGGTGGCGGGGGTCTCCCGCGCGACCGTGTCGCGGGTGATCAACAACACCCGCAACGTCGATCCGCAGATCGCCGAGGTGGTGCGCGCCGCCGTCGAGCAGACCGGCTACGTGCCGAACCAGGCCGCGCGCTCGCTGGTCACCCGGCGCACCAACTCCGTGGCCCTGGTCGTCTCCGAGGGCGAGGCCCGCACCGCGCCGGCCGACGACGCCTTCGTCGGCCGCGTGTTCACCGACCCCTACTTCGGCCGCGTGGTATCAGGGCTCTTCTCCGTGCTGCGGCCGCGCGGCGTCAACCTGGTGCTGATGTTCGTGGAGACCGACGAGATGCGCCGGCAGCTCGTCGGCTACCTGCGGCAGGGCCACGTGGACGGCGTGCTGCTGATCTCCTCGCACGCGCAGGACCCGCTGCCCCGGATGCTCACCGAGGCCGAACTGCCCGCGGTGCTCTCCGAGAAGCCGGGCACGCCGCTCAAGATCAGCTACGTGGACGCCCCGCAGCGCGTCGGCGCCCGGCTGGCCGCGGAGCACCTCGCGGCGCGCGGCTGCCGCAAGGTCGCGACGATCGCCGGGCCGATGGACATGTCCGCGGGCCGCGACCGGCTCGACGGCTTCCGGGACGCCATGGCGGAGCACGGATTCACCGACATCCCCTTCGCAGAGGGCTACTTCACCCAGGAGAGCGGCAGCGCCGCGATGGAGCGGCTGCTCGACGAGCACCCCGACCTCGACGGCGTGTTCGCGGCGAACGACCTGATGGCGCTCGGCGCGGTCACCGTGCTGCACGAGCGCGGGCGCCGGATCCCC
This sequence comes from Actinospica sp., assembly GCA_035712985.1. Lineage (GTDB taxonomy): Bacteria > Actinomycetota > Actinomycetes > Streptomycetales > Catenulisporaceae > Actinospica. The sequence continues at coordinate 6,466 of DASTAE010000173.1, read as the reverse complement.
GAGGACGTGGCCGTGATCGGCTTCGACGACCACCACGCGGCCATGCTCTGCCGCCCCGCGCTGACCACCGTGCACCTGCCGGTGGAGGAGATGTCGGCGCAGATGGCCCGGCTGCTCTTCGACCGGCTGGACCGCCCGGAGCTTCCGGTGGCCTCGACGGAGTTCGAGCCCACCCTCGTCGTGCGCGCGTCCGCCTGACCTTCGCGTTCGCGGCCAGGTTTCGGAACCGGATCCGCCCCGCCGCTTCTTGACGACCCGTGAGGCGAGGAGTTCACTACCGCTCGGAGAGCGCTCTCCCGTCCCGCAGTCCTCAAGGAAAGGCAGACACGCTCCATGACCAGACGAAGGCGACTGGTCGGCGCCGCGACGCGCCGGGCCGCCCATCTCTCCGTGGCCGCGGCCACCGGTCTCGGCCTGGTGGCGCTCGCCCCGGTGCTCGCCGCGTCCTCCGCGTCGGCCGCGACGCAGACGGCACTCTCCGAAACCGGCTGGGTCGCGTCCTCGAACACGAACTCCTCCGCCGGCGACGCCCCGCAGAACGCGATCAGCGGGAACACCGGCGCGCGCTTCAGCTCCGACGCCGATCAGGCGGCGGGCATGTGGTGGCAGGTGAATCTCGGCTCCGCGCAGAGCTTCGACCAGATCACGATGGACTCCGGCGGCTACGCCGGGGACTACGCGCACGGCTACGAGGTCGAGGTCTCCAGCGACGGCACCGACTTCAGCACCGTCTACACCGGGACCGGCTCCGCGAACCCGGTGACGGCGGCCTTCAGCACGCAGACCGCGCAGTACATCAGGGTTCAGCTGACCACCGCCGTCAGCACCAACTGGTGGTCGATGGTGAACTTCACGGCGTACACCAGCGGTTCCGGTGGTTCGGGCGGCGGCTCCGGAGGCTCCGGTGGTAGCAGCGGGACACTGTCCGAGGCCGGCTGGACCGCGAGTTCGAGCACGAACTCCCCGGCCGGCGACGCCCCGCAGAACGCGATCAGCGGGAACACCGGCGCGCGCTTCAGCTCGGACGCGGCTCAGGTGCCGGGCATGTGGTGGCAGGCCGACATGGGTTCGGTGCAGACCTTCAACCAGGTCTCACTGAGCTCCGGCGGCAACACCGGCGACTACGCGCGCGGCTACGACGTCGAGGTCTCCAACGATGGGACGAAGTTCACCCCGGTCTACTTCGGCACCGGCACCGCCTCACCCGAGAGCGCCACGTTCTCCATGCAGCAGGCGCGCTACATCAGGATTCTGCTGACGGCCTCGGCGGCCACGAACTGGTGGTCGCTGACGAACGTGACCGTCTCCGACTCGGCCTCCTCCACGACGCTGCCCGCGGCGCCGGCGACCGGAGGCAGCCTCGGCGCGAACGTGTACGTGTTCACCCCGAGCGAGTCGGTGAGCTCGATCCTGAGCACCGTGAACACGATCTCGAACGCGCAGGCCGGCAACCAGTTCGGCAGCCAGCGCTACGAGCTGCTGTTCGAGCCCGGCACCTACGGCTCGGCCGCGAACCCGCTGGTGTTCACCGTCGGCTACTACGAGAGCGTCGCGGGCCTCGGCCAGAACCCGGGTCAGGTCGTCATCAACGGCGCGATCAACTCCTACAACCAGTGCAACGGCGGCGACCAGAGCCAGTGCTACGCCACCGACAACTTCTGGCGCTCCGTCAGCAACCTGACGATCAACGTGACCGGCATGACAGGGTGCTTCAACGGCACCGACGTGTGGGCCGTCTCGCAGGCAGCCCCGATGCGCCGCGTGCAGATCAACGGCAACCTGACACTGATGGACTACTGCGACGGGTCGCCGGACTGGGCGAGCGGCGGCTTCATCGCCGACTCGAAGCTCAGCAACAGCGTGACCAACGGCTCGCAGCAGCAGTTCTTCGTGCGCAATACGGACATCGGCAGCTGGAGCAACGGCGTCTGGAACCAGGTGTTCTGCGGCGACCCGGGCGCACCCGCGCAGAGCTTCTCCGCGAACTCGGGCCTGAGCGGGGGCACCGCGCCGTACACGACGCTGGCCTCCTGCCCGAAGACCCAGGAGGCGCCGTACCTCTACACGGACTCGTCGGGGAACTACAACGTGTTCGTGCCCTCGGCGCAGTCGAACTCCAACGGCCCGAGCTGGGCGAACGGCGACACCCCGGGTTCGTCCCTCCCCCTGAGCGCGTTCTACGTGGTCAACGCGTCGAGCACCGCGGACCAGATCAACGCCGCGCTCGCCGCGGGTGACAACCTGCTGTTCACCCCCGGCGTGTACCAGTACGCGTCGACGATCAACGTGACGCACGCGAACACGAAGATCCTCGGCCTCGGCTTCGCGACGCTGATCCCGACGGCGGGCAACGTCACGATGTCCGTCGCCGACGTCCCCGGCGTCAACGTCTCCGGCCTGATCTTCGACGCCGGACCCACGCAGTCCTCCGCGCTGCTGCAGCTGGGCGTCGAGGGCTCGACGGCGAACAACGCGAGCGACCCGGACAGCGTCGACGACGTGTTCTTCCGCGTCGGCGGCGAGGAGGCGGGCACCGTCGCCACCGCGTTCGCGGACAACGCGAACGACTCGCTGATCGACGACGTCTGGTCCTGGCGCGCCGACCACGGCGCCGGGGCCGGCGGCTGGACCGGCGACCAGTCGGCCAGCGGCCTGGTCGTCAACGGCGACCGGGTCGAGGCGAACGGCCTGGCCGTGGAGCACTACCAGCAGTACGAGACGGTCTGGAACGGCCAGGGCGGCAAGGTCGTGTTCTACCAGAACGAGAACCCCTACGAGGTGCCGAGCCAGGCGGCCTGGATGTCCAGCGCGACGCAGAACGGCTACCCCGCGTTCTACGTGCCGAACAGCGTGAGCACCTTCACCGGCTACGGCATGGGGAGCTACTCGTACTTCAGCCAGGGGGTCGCGATCGAGAACGCGATGGCCTTCCAGGCCCCGCAGACCTCGGGGATCCAGTTCAACGACCTCCTCACGGTGTTCCTGAACGGCTCCGGAGGCATCCAGTCCGTCATCGACGGAACGGGAGCGGCGGTCGGCACGAGCTTCGGCGGGCCGAGCGACGTGGTGAGCTTCAACTAGCCCGGCGCGCGGGACGCGGAGCCCTGGTCACCCCGCGTCGGGTGACCGGGGCTCCATCTCTGCGCGACACTGGCGACATGATCGAGAACCGGATCCTGGCCGAATTCCGTTCCGCCCTCGGCATCGAGCCGCACCTCGATCCTCCCGCCGATCCTCGCGCCGGTCTTCCCGCCGATCCTCCCGTCGATCCTCGTGCCGGTCTTTCCATCGATCCTCGTGCCGGTCTTCCCGCCGCCCCGCCGCCGATCACGTTGCCGTCCCGCCTGGCCACCACGGAGTTGGCGCTCGGATCGGTCGCCGCCGTAGCGAGCACGGCCGCCGCACTCGCCGAAGCCCGCGGCGTCGCACCCGCCGACTGGCTGGTCGATCCGCGCCGCGTGGCCGCGTCGTTCAGGGGCGACCAACTCCTGCGCCTGGACGGCGAGCGGCTCCCCGGCTTCGCACCGCTCTCCGGTTTCTTCCGCACCCGCGACGGCTGGCTGCGCACCCACGCGAACTACCCGCACCACCGCGAGCGCCTGACCACCGCACTGGGCGGCGAGGACATCGAGTCGCGCCTAGCCGAGCTGACCTCGCTCGAAGCTGAGGAGCTGATCCGCTCCCACCAGGGCATCGCCGCCGCCGTGCGCACCCCCGAGCAGTGGCGGGCCCACCCCCAATCCGCGGCCGTCGCCACCCTCCCGCTCGTCGCCCTGGAGCACGTCGCCTCGGCGCCGACCCGCCCGACCTCCATGCCCGACGACGCCGACGCCGTCCACCCGGCCGCCGGTCTCCGTGTCCTCGACCTGACCCGCGTCATCGCCGGCCCCGTGGCGACCCGGACCCTCGCGCTGCTCGGCGCGGACGTGCTGCGGATCGACGCCCCGCACTTGCCCGAGATCGCCTCCCAGCACCTCGACAACGGCATGGGCAAGCGCTCGGCGACACTGGACCTCCGCGACCCGGCCCAACTCAGAGTCCTCCATCACCTGCTCGACGCGGCCGACGTCCTCGTGACCGGCTACCGCCCCCACGCGCTGGACGCCTTCGGCCTGGCCCCGGCTACCCTCGCCGAGACGCACCCCGGCCTGGTCATCGCCACCCTGGACGCCTGGGGTTCAGTCGGTCCATGGAGCGACCTGCGCGGCTTCGACAGCATCGTCCAAGCCGCCACCGGCATCTCAGTCCTCGAATCAATCGGCGACAAGTCCGGCGACCGGCCCGGCGCCCTCCCCGCCCAGGCCCTGGACCACGCCACCGGTTACCTCCTCGCGGCGACCGTGCTGCACGCCGTGACCCGCCGACTGACCGAGGGCGGCACCTGGCACGTCCACGCCCACCTGGCCCGCACCGCCCACTCCCTACCAGCGCTCGGCGGACCGGCCGCTGCGCCCCCGAGCACGCAGCCCGACCTGGCCGACTGCCTCGCCGAACGGCAGACCCGCCAAGGCCTCCTGCGCTACCCCCTGCCCGCTCTCACCCTCCGCACCCGCTCCCTCGACTACCCGACGGTCGGCGGAGCCTGGGGCACGGACGAGCCAAGGTTCTAACACGCCGGCGCGCCGACACCCCACCACGTCGACACCCCGACACCTCGACACCTCGACTCCCCGACTCCCCGACTCCCCGGCTCCCCGGCTCCCCGGCTCCGGCCGATTACGCGATCACATACGTGTTTCCACCGATGCGGACATCCGTGGTCGGACCCTAAGCTCGGCGACGTCACACGTACCTCGGGAGGTTGTCCAGGTTGTCCACGAATCCGGGCTCTGAGTCGGAGCCGGTCCAGGCCCCGGCACCCGCCCCCGCTCCGACGGCCGCCAAGAAGGACCGCCCGAACTCCAACCCCGTGGCCCTGATCGGACTGGTCCTCGCTGTCCCCCTCTGGCCGATCGGCGCGATCCTCTCGCTCGTCGGCCTGGTCCGCTCGGGCAAGCTCGGCGGCACCGGACGCGCCTTCGGCATCGTCGGCCTGGTCCTGTCCCTGCTCGTCGGCACCGGCTCGATCGCGTACGTGGCGCTGCACCGTCCCAAGTACGTGGACCGCGGCTGTCCGACGGCCGAGTCCGCCGTGAAGGCGTTCCGCAACACCGTCCTGACCGACCAGGCTCAGATTGAGAAAGACCGGGCCGACTACAACACGACCCTGACGAACATCGACATCAACGGCCTCGTCAACGACATGATCACCAACGAGCAGCAGCTGTCGAAGGCCGAGCCGGCCGCCGCCTCCGCGGACCTGCAGAACGCCGTCGACACCATGGACACCGACCTGCTGACCGTCATCACGGGCTACCAGGCGCTCCAGCAGGGCGACGTCAGCCAGACCGACCAGACGCAGACCGCCAGCGGCGCGGTCCTCACCGACGCCGACAAGATCGACGGCCTGTGTAAGTAGCCCGCCGCGCTCCCGGGTGACCGCCGTTCGCATCCGTCCGCGCTTCCAATACGCTCGTCAGCTGGGGAAACGCCTGCCCCGCGCCACCTGTCCGGCAGAACCCTCACTCACAACCATTCCGGTGACGGGCCTTTCAGGCCTCGCATACCGGAAGGATTACCCCATGCACGTCTCCCGAACTCTGGCGGCCGCCGCGCTGTGCGTCGCGGCGCTCGGCACGACCGGCATCGCCCCGGCCACCGCCGCGGGTTCCTCCACCCACGCCGCACCCCGCGTGAGCGCGGCCGCCTCGTGGTTCTCCGACGGCGGCTTCGAGACGCCCACCGCCCCGGCCGACTCGTTCACCACGTTCGCGGCCGGCCAGACCATCGGGCCGTGGACCGTGACCACGGGCAACGTCGACCTGATCGGCGCCGGCTACTGGCAAGCCGCCGACGGCAAGCAGTCCCTCGACCTCGACGGCGGCCAGGCCGGCGCAGTGGCGCAGACCTTCGCCACCATCCCCGGCGCGGAGTACGCCGTGTCCTACGCCCTGGCCGGAAACCCCGACGGCGGTCCGGCCGTACGCACCGGCGAAGTGCTGATCGATGGAAAGGTCGCGCAGGCCTTCGCCTTCAACGTCACCGGCAAGGCGCCCACCGACATGGGCTACGTGACCGAGTACCTCACGTTCTGGGCGACCGGGCCGCAGACCACCCTCGGATTCCGCAGCACGACCCCCGGCGCCTTCGGCCCGGTGATCGACGACGTGGACGTCGCCGGCTGCCTACTGCTCTGCCTCTGACGGCCGACCCGCACACCCCGACAACGCCCCGAACAACAGATCAGCGGCACTCGATGAGTCGAGTGCCGCTGCATGTCCTGCGTGGTGCGCCGTCAGGGACTTGAACCCCGAACCCGCTGATTAAGAGTCAGCTGCTCTGCCGATTGAGCTAACGGCGCTTACCTCAAGCCCTTACTGACCGCTATCGGCCGGTTGGTGGGCTTGTGTGCTGCGCGTTAGAGATT
>DASTAE010000172.1:0-2036 GCA_035712985.1 Actinospica sp. | reverse complement strand
AGCGTGGCCAGCCAGGCCTGGACCGCCGCGGCGTCCTCGGGCAGCGCGGGCACCAGGATCTCCTTCGGCACCGCCTCCGGCTCCTGGTCGCCGTAGAGCTGCTGCAGGAACTGGCCGACCAGGCCGCCGGTGTCGATGTCCTCGACCTTCTCCACGACCCAGCCGCGCTGGCCGCGCACCCGGCCGCCGCGCACGTGGAAGATCTGCACCGCGGCCTCGAGCTCGTCCTCGCAGATGCCGATCACGTCCGCGTCGGTGCCGTCGCCGAGCACGATCGCGTTGCGCTCCATGGCCCGCTGCAGCGCGCCGAGGTCGTCGCGCAGCCGGGCCGCCTTCTCGAACTCCAGGTCCGCGGCGGCCTGCTTCATCTCCTGCTCGAGCCGGCGGGTGTACCCGGCGGTCTGCCCGGACATGAAGGTGCAGAAGTCCTCCGCGATCCTGCGGTGCTCCTGCGGGCTGATCCGGTCGACGCACGGGGCCGAGCACTTGTCGATATAGCCGAGCAGGCAGGGCCGGCCGGTCAGTTTCGCGCCGCGGAAGACGCCCTGCGAGCAGCTGCGCATCGGGAAGACGCGCAGCAGGGCGTCCACCGTCTCGCGGATCGCCCAGGCGTGCGCGTAAGGGCCGAAGTAGCGCACGCCCTTCTTCTTGGGACCGCGCATCACCTGGACCCGGGGGAACTCCTCATTGAGGGTGACCGCGAGGCTCGGGTAGGACTTGTCGTCCCGGTACTTGACGTTGAACCGGGGGTCGAACTCCTTGATCCAGGAGTATTCGAGGGCGAGCGCCTCGACCTCGTTGGCGACGACGGTCCATTCCACGGAGGTCGCGGTGGTGACCATGGACTGCGTGCGCGGGTGCAGCGAGGTGAGCGGCTGGAAGTAGTTCGACAGCCGCGCGCGGAGGTTGATCGCCTTGCCGACGTAGACGACCCGGCCGTACTGGTCCCGGAACTTGTAGACCCCCGGCTGGGTCGGAATCGTGCCGGGCGCCGGGCGGTATGTCGTCGGATCGCTCACGGTGTCAGCCTACGGCTTCGCACCGACAGTCAGCCCCGGACCGGGAGTGCGGTCCCGGCCCGGGGCCGATCGCGGGTGGATCAGGCGCCGTAGGTGACGGTGGAGCCCGAGACCTTGACGGACACGGCGGTCAGCGGCGAGCTCGCCGGACCCTGGACGACCGAGCCGTCCTTGGCGCTGAACTGCGAGCCGTGGCACGGGCACTGGATGACGTTGTCCGAGATGGTGGAGACGGTGCAGCCCTGGTGGGTGCAGACCGCGGTGAACGCCTTGAACTCGCCGGCGCTCGGTTGGGTCACCACGACCTTGGCGGAGGAGTCGATGAAGCCCCCGGAGACCGGGACCTTGGAGGCGGCGACCGTCGTGCCGCTGCCGCCTCCCGCGGCGGCGGTGGTGGCGCCGGCGCCGGCGCCCGCGGCGGAGCTCGCGGGCTGCGCGCCGGAGCCCTGGGGGCTGCTGTTCGAACTGCTGCAGGCCGCCGCGGTGACGCCCACGCCGGCGACTGCGACGCCGAGCGCGGTGGCGCGCAGAACGGTGCGGCGGTCGGCGGAGTTGGGCTGGGACTGTTCGGCCATGACGTTAGCGCTCCTCGGATCTCGGATGTGCGTCAGCGTACCCGGCCCGTTTCCCGGTCTCGGGAGCAGGGCAGGGTGCGCTCGACGCTCTTCGAAGCGAGATCACGGAGCGGGCCGATGAGCGGTTCAAGCGAAAAGGCTAAGAATTAGCTGAGCGCTCGACGGGCGGAATGTGACGGCTGCTCAGTTGAGCAGCTCCTTGAGGAACCTGCCGGTGTACGAGTCCGGGTGCGCCGCGATGCGCTCCGGGGTGCCCTCGGCGACGACCGTTCCACCGCCGCGGCCGCCCTCCGGGCCCATGTCCACGATCCAGTCCGCGGTCTTGATCACGTCGAGGTTGTGCTCGATGACGATCACCGAGTTGCCCGCGTCCACCAGGCGGCCGAGCACGCCGAGCAGCTTGCGGATGTCCTCGAAGTGCAGGCCGGTGGTCGGCTCGTCG
>DASTAE010000171.1:0-4832 GCA_035712985.1 Actinospica sp. | reverse complement strand
ACATCCTGACGCCGGTGGGCAGGACCCGGGCGCGCTTCTACCGGCCGGGTGCGGCCTTTCCCCAGGACGTGCTCGAGCTCGCGGCCACGCCGGTCGCCCTGGCCGACCCCTACCTCGGCTGACTCAGTCCTCCAGGACGGGGACGGTCGGCACAGCCACCCCCTGGACCAGCCACTGGAAGCGGCCGAGGCCGGCCGGGTCGGTGAGTTCGGCGGCGGCGCTCGCGCGGGAGAGGGCGCGGACGTAGCCGATCGGGTCGGCGGCGGCTCGGGCGAGGTCGGGGCGGTCGCCGGTCAGGCCGAGGCGGCGCAGGGCGGTGCGCTGGTCGAGCGTGCGGGACCAGTCGGCGACGTGCTCGGCGGCGGCGGCGCAGGCGTCCAGGGCCACGTGCGCGGTCAGGTCGCGTCGACCGTCGGGGATCGGGGGGACCTGGCGGCCCTCCGCATAGCCGGTCAGGGAGCCGTAGGGCGGACGGCTGTCCACAGCATGTGCATAGTCGATCGCGACCGCGACGCCTTCGTCCAGCGTCTCCACGGCGCCGGCCCACGCGGCGTCGCGCATCAGGCCGATCTCGGCGCGGTCGCCGGTCCGGCCGCTGCGCCAGGTGGGCCACCAGTGCTCCAGCCAGGCCTGCTGGGAGTCGTTCGGCACCTCGCCGAGCCGTTCGGAGCCGTCCGGCGCGACCTCGACCAGGCGCGGGCCGCGCGGGCCGAGCTCGACGACGTCGCAGGGGACGTTGTCCAGCCACTCGTTCGCGATGATCAGCCCGCTGATCCCCTTCGGCGCGCGCGGCAGCCACTCGACTACGTCCGGGACCGAGGCGGGGCGGTCCGCGAGCTCGACGGCGATCGGGCGCAGCCGCTCCCGCAGGGGATCCTCGGCGAGTTGTTCGAGCACGCCCGCGAGCAGCTCCGCGTGCCCGGCGCCGAGATCCACCAGGGCGACCTGCGGGGGATGTCCCAGCAGCTCGTCCACCTCGCGGAGCAGCCGGAGCACCGCGGTCGCGAACAGCGGCGAGGCGTGCACCGACGTGCGGAAGTGCGCGGCCGGGCCGGCCGGACGCCGGAAGAAGCCCTCCGGGCCGTACAGCGCGCGGTCCATCGCCGCTGACCACGGGAGGTAGGGATCACGGTCCACAGGTCGTTCCACGGGATGAGACGGTACCGCCTCGCGGCGTATGGCCAGGCCGGGGCGCCGTTACGTACTCTCGAAGCGTGACCCGGCTCTACATCTGGCTGCAGCGGCACCCCACCCACGTGGACGGCGTGGTGGCGGGGGTGTTCGTGCTGTTCGGGCTGCTCACGATCGGGCACGACCCCGGATGGTGGTCCTTCGCGCCGCTGCTGATCGGCGCGCCGATCGTGGTGCGGCGCAAATACCCGGCGTTCGTCTTCTGGTCGATCATCGTCATCGGCGCTTTCCAGGTGCTCAGCCCGAACTTCATCAGCGCCTCCGACCTCGCGGTGCCCGTCGCCCTCTACAGCCTGGCCGCGTACCGGCCGCGCAGGCAGTCGCTGATCGGCCTCGCCGTCTGCCTGTTCGGCGCTGCCGTCGCCGTCGTCCGCATCCACCCGACGACCTCGCACGACGGCAACGACGACTGGATCCTCTGGGCGTTCGCCTTCGCGGTCTTCGCCTCGCCGATGGTCGTCGCCTGGGTCGCGGGCGACTCGATGCAGTACCGCCGCTCCTACTACGTGGAGCTCGAGGAAAAGGCAGAGCGCTTGGAGCGCGAACGTGACCAGCAGGCCCAGATCGCCGCGGCCACCGAGCGGGCGCGGATCGCCCGCGAGCTGCACGACGTCGTCGCGCACAACGTCTCGGTGATGGTCGTCCAGGCCGAGGGCGCCGCGTACGCCATGGACTCGGCGCCGGAGAACACCCGCAAGGCGCTCGGCGCGATCGCCGAGACCGGACGCTCCGCGCTGGTCGAGATGCGGCGGCTGCTCGGCGTGCTCCGCACCCAGGACGGCGAGGCCGAGCGCGCCCCGCAGCCGGGCATCGACCAGCTCGAAGACCTGCTGGAGCAGGTGCGCAGCACGGGTGTGACGGTCGAGTTCAAGGTCGAAGGCGTCCCGGTGGAGCTGCCCCAGGGCGTGGCGCTCGCCGCGTACCGCATCGTGCAGGAGTCCCTCACTAACGCCCGCAAGCACGGCGGCCCGTCCGTCAGCGCGTGCGTCGGCATGCATTACAACGAGCAGGAGCTGAGGCTGCGCGTGCAGGACGACGGCCGCGGAGCCTCGGCGCCGACGGACGGTCAGGGCAACGGCCTGGCCGGAATGCGCGAGCGCGTGGCCATGTTCGGCGGCGAACTGAGCGCGGGCCCGATGATCGAAGGCGGCTTCCAGGTCGAGGCCGTACTCCCGTACGAGTCGGTTAGGGTGCTGCAGTGATTCGCATCGTGCTGGTGGACGATCAGGAACTGCTGCGCACCGGATTCCGGATGATCCTCGACGCGCAACAGGACATGACCGTCGTCGGCGAGGCGGCGGACGGGCTCGCCGCGCTCGAGCTGCTCGACAAGTGCGTGGCGGACGTCGTCCTGATGGACGTCCGCATGCCCAAGCTCGACGGCGTCGAGGCGACCCGCCGGCTGCTCTCCGGCGGCGACGGCGTCGGTGACGGCAACGGCGTGCCCAGGGTCCTGATACTGACCACCTTCGACCTCGACGAATACGCCTTCGCCGCGATCAAGGCCGGGGCCAGCGGCTTCCTGCTCAAGGACGTGCCGCCCGCCGAGCTGCTGACCGCCATCCGCGCCGTCCACTCCGGCGACGCGGTGGTCGCCCCCTCCACCACCCGGCGCCTGCTGGACCGCTTCGCCCCCATGCTGCCCGCCAGCGACGCCCCGCCGCCGCCCAGCCTGGCCGGCCTCACCGAACGCGAGCGCGAGGTCCTCATCCTGATCGCCCAGGGCCTGTCCAACGCTGAGATCGCCGGCCGCCTGGTCCTGTCCGAGGCGACGGTGAAGACGCACGTCGGCAGGATCCTGATGAAGCTGGAGCTGCGGGACCGGGTGCAGGCCGTGGTGCTGGCCTACGAGACGGGCCTGGTCCGGCCGGCGCGGTGAGCTCGACCGCGAGCCGCCGCCGCTAACGCGCCGGATGCACCGAATAGGCCCGCAGCATCGCCGGCAGGCCTTCGCGGTGCGGACCGTCGTCCGGGTCCAGCTCCCGCAGCATGCGGCGGGCGTCGTCGAGGAGGGCGCCGTACACGGACCAGACGAGGGTCGGCGCGTCCTCGTCCGGCTGCATGGCCTGGGCGGCCTCGCGGGCGTGCGGTTTCGCCCGCTTGATCAGGCCACTGAGTTCCTCGTAGACCCGGGGGCTCGCCTTGTCGGGGACCTGGAGCCGGCCGAAGGCGGAGAGGGCCTTGGACGTGTCGTCCAGCAGCAGGGCCATCTCCTCGGGGACCTCGCGCAGCTTCTCGGGGACGGGGGAGAACTCGGCGCTCATGTCGGACAGACCGCGCATCAGGCTATTGAGCTGGGTGGCCACGTGGTCCAGGGCGATGGCGGCCTCGTCCACGCGGTGGACCTCGGTGAGGTGGGCGTTGCGCCGGGGGTGGAACTTGACGGCCTCCTCGGCCTGCTGGGCGATCTTCCTGGCCGCCTTGGCGTTGTTGGACAGCTCCCTCGAGCGCTTGAGCCAACCTTGCGCCTGCTCGTGGGTCCAGGGGCCGCGGACCCCCTTGGCCACGCGCGCGGTGTGGGTGGCCAGGTCGTCGGCCAGGTCGGCCAGTTCCTTGGCCGCGGTGCGGGAGAAGGCGGGCGGGGCGATCACGGCGTTGACGGTGACGCCCACCGCCGCGCCGATGACGCTGTCCAGGACCCTGATGAAGCCGTAGCTGTGGCCGAAGCTCAGTACGAGCAGGCCGGTGATGGCTACCTGGTTGACCTGCGTTCCCAGGCGCAGGGTGCGGCCGAGGACCAGCCCGAGCACGACGATGAGCGACAGTGTGAGGATGTTGACGCCGAGGCCCGCGCCGATCGCCATGGCGCCGACCATTCCGGCCACGATGCCCGCGGAGTACTGCACCGCGCGCCAGATGGACTGGTAGACGGTCACCTGGACCGTGATCAGCGCGGCCACCGATGCCAGGACCGGCTTGTCGACGTGGAAGACGCCGGAGGCGATGGCCCAGGCGGAGGCCGAGGCGAGCGCGGCCTTGGCGGTCTGGGCGAAGGCGTCGCGCTCGCGGATGAACCAGTGGCGGAAGCCGTGCAGGCGGATGGACCTGCGGGCCTGGGCCAGCGCGCCGTCCTCGCGGCCGCCCGCGCCGAGGCGGAAGCGGTCGAGGAGCGCCCCGACGTAGCGGCCTTCTCCCCGGTCGTCCGAACTCATGGGTGGATTCTATGGGCGCCTCCGGCACCCCGTCCGAGATCGACGCAGCGGAAGTGGCAGCCAGCGCGTACGCTTAGCTCCGAGATCCGAACGGTACCTCTTACTGCGGGGACTGGAACGGAAAGTCAAGCTGTGAAGGTGAGGTGACGCCCGGTGAGCGGCGCACCGCAGATCGACACGTCCGAAGTGCGGGACCGGCCCGGACGCTTCGCCGTCGGCGTGATCGGCACCGGCCGGGTGGGCTCGGTGCTCGGCGCGGCGCTGGCCAGGGCCGGGCACCGGGTCGTCGCGGCGAGCGCGGTCTCCGATCGCTCCCGCCGCCGGGCGGCCGAGCTGCTGCCGGACGTCCCGCTGCTGCCGCCGCCCGAGGTCGCCGAGCAGGCGGAGCTGCTGCTGCTCGGGGTGCCGGACGACGTGCTGCCCGAGCTGGTGGTCGGGCTCGCCGACGCCGGGCTGTTCCGGCCCGGGCAGACGGTGCTGCACCCCTCC
>DASTAE010000170.1:0-32740 GCA_035712985.1 Actinospica sp. | reverse complement strand
ACCATCGGCCTGGACCCGATCGCCCGGGCCGGCGTCTGGGAGCGGATCGCCGAGGTGCGCGCGGCCACCGGCATGACCGTGCTGGTCACCACCCACTACATGGACGAGGCCGACCAGCACTGCGACCGGATCGCGCTGATGCACCGCGGCCGCATCCACGCGCTGGGCACGCCGGAGGAACTCAAGGACGCGGTCGGCCCCGACGCCACCCTGGACGACGTGTTCCGGTCGATGACCGGCAACGCGCTGGGGAGCGCCGGTGCGGAATCGGGAGAAAGGATGCGCAATGTCCGTGCCGCTCGACGCACCGCCCGCCGCCTCGGTTAGCCCGCTGGGGCTGATCCGGCTGACGCTGTCCCGGATGGGCACCATGTGCCTGGTCGAACTGCAACGCCTGCGGCACGACCGGACCGAACTGGTCACCCGGGCCATCCAGCCCGCGCTGTGGCTGCTGATCTTCGGCGAGACGTTCACCCGGCTGCACGCCATCCCCACCGGCAACGTGCCCTACCTGGATTACCTCGCGCCTGGGATCCTGGCCCAGTCCGCGCTGTTCATCGCGATCTTCTACGGCATCCAGATCATCTGGGAGCGCGACGCCGGCGTGCTCACGAAGCTGATGGTCACGCCCACCCCGCGCGCGGCGCTGGTCGCGGCCAAGGCGTTCGCCTCGGGCGCGAAGGCGGTGATCCAGGCGGCCGTGGTGCTGGTCATGGCCGCGCTGCTCGGCGTCGGGATGACGTGGAACCCGCTGAAGCTGCTCTGCGTGCTGCTGATCGTCGTGCTCGGCTCCGGGTTCTTCGCCTGCCTCTCGATGTCGATCGCCGGGATCGTGCTCACCCGCGACCGGCTGATGGGCATCGGCCAGGCGATCACCATGCCGCTGTTCTTCACCTCGTCGGCGCTGTATCCGATCTCGGTGATGCCCGGCTGGCTGCAGCCGATCTCCCGGATCAATCCGCTGACCTACGAGGTGGACGGGCTGCGCGCGCTGCTGATCGGCGCGCCGACGAACCTGCCGCTGGACATCGGCGTGCTGGCCGGGTCCGCGGTGCTCGCGGTGGCGGTCGCCTCGATGCTGATGCCGCGCCTGGCCAAGGGCTGAGAAGCCCCGCCGGACCACGCCGCCCCTATACGTCCGCCGGAACCGCGATAACCTACCCGGTACACCGACAACGGATCCGTTCCTCTCCCCGGCGGCCGACGTCGTTAAACCGAGTTCGCCGCAAGAGGCACGCCGTGCGCCGGTGTGTCCCTCAGTCGATCTCGGCGAGGACTGGATCTAGGCTGGGGTTCGACGTCAACGGAAGGATCGGGCATGGCGTACCGCGTCACGTTCGTGTGCACCGGCAACATCTGCCGGTCCCCCATGGCCGAGCACGTGCTGCGCGGCCACCTCGGGCGCGAGGGGCTGGGGGCGCGGGTGGACGTGGATAGCAGCGGCACCGGCGGCTGGCACGTCGGGGACCCGGCCGACCACCGCACGGTGCGGGTGCTGCGCCGGCACGGCTACACCTCGGCGCACCGGGCCCGGCGCTTCAAGCCCGAGTGGTTCGACGGGTACGACCTGATCCTGGCGATGGACACCGGCCACCTGCAGCAGCTGCGGAAGCTGGCCCGCGGGCCGCAGGACCTGGCGAAGCTCAGGCTGCTGCGGTCCTACGATCCGGCCGCGGGCACCCGGCTCGACGTGCCGGACCCGTACTACGGCAACGACGCCGACTTCGAGCAGGTCCGCGACCTGTGCGAGGCGGCGATGCCGCGGCTGATCCGGGACATCCGCGCGGCGCTGGCCGAGCGGCCCGAGGACGACGCGGACGAGCTCCTCGACCTCGACGAGGACGCCGAGGTCGAGGCGGACGACCACTCGCTGCGTCGCTAGGACGGCCGTTCGCCGGGCGGATCAGCCCGCCGCGAAGCGCTCGACCGCGTCCTTCGTGATCCGGTTGAACTTCTCGCTGCCGGTGTGCCCGGAGTCGTCGATGACGTGCAGCTCGCTGCCGGGCCACGCCTTCGCGAGGTCCCAGGCCATCTTGACCGGACCGCCCATGTCGTTGCGTCCGTGGACGAGCACGGCCGGGATGCCCGCGAGCTTCGCGGCGTCCCGGTAGAGCACACCGTCCTCGAGGAACGCGATGTTCGAGAAGTAGTGCGCGCAGATGCGCACGAAGGCCTCGCGTCCGGCGTCCTTGCGCGCGCTGTACGCGCCGGGCGAGCCGTTCACCTCCTGCGAGATGACCGCGTCCTCCCAGGCGACCCACTCGGCCGCGGTGCGCGCGCGGACCTCGGGGTCGGGGTCCGCCATCCGCCTGCCGTAGGCGGCGAGCAGGTCGAGGACGTCCTCGCCCCGCTCCTCGGCGGGGATGTACCCGCGGAAGCGCTCCTGCGCCTCGGGGAAGAAGCGGCCGGCGCCCTCGTAGAGCCAGGCGACGCCCTCGCGGTCGGTCATCGCGATGGACATCAGGATCGCGCCGATGACGCGCTCGGGGTGGGCCTGCGCGTAGGCGACGGCGAGGGTCGTTCCCCAGGAGCCGCCGTAGAGCAGCCACTTCCCGGCGCCGACGTGCTCGCGCAGCAGCTCCATGTCGGCGATGAGGTGCTGCGTGGTGTTCGCGGTGAGGTCCGTCGCCGGGTCGCTGGCGTGCGGGAGGCTGCGGCCGCAGTTGCGCTGGTCGAACAGGATCGTGCGATAGCGCTCGGGGTCGAGCGCGCCGCGGGCGTTGGGGCTGCACCCCGCGCCGGGGCCGCCGTGGAGGTAGGCGGCCGGGATGCCCTCGGGATTGCCGACCTGCTCGTAGTACACCTGGTTGCCGTCGCCGACGTCGAGGAGGCCGGAGTCGAAGGGGTCTGTGACGGGGTATCGAGGCATAGCCTCGCACCTTAGCCCCTTACCGCGTTCCGATCACGTGATTATGATCGGCTGCATGTCGCCTGCGGATGCATTCACCACCCGTCCGGAGTTGGCGGGCACCTTCGGGATGGTCGCGAGCACCCACTACCTGGCCACGGCGGCGGGCATGGCCGTGCTCGAGCGCGGCGGCAACGCCTTCGACGCGGCGGTCGCGACGGCGTTCGCGCTGCACGTGGTCGAGCCGCACCTGAACGGCCCCGGCGGCGACGTGCCGATCATCCTGGCGACGGCCGCAGACCCGGAGCCGCGCGTGCTGTGCGGGCAGGGCCCGGCGGCGTCCGCGGCGACGATCGGGCATTTCGACGGCCTCGGGCTCACGCTGATCCCGGGAAGCGGCCAGTTGGCGGCGGTGGTGCCGGGAGCGGTCGGCGCGTGGCTGACGCTGCTACGCGATCACGGCACGCTGCCGCTGCGCGACGTGCTCGAATACGCGATCGGATACGCCGAGCAGGGCCATCCGGTGGTCCCGGGCGTCGTCGGCACGATCGGCGCGGTCGCGGACGTGTTCCGCACGCACTGGCACGACTCGGCGGCGCAGTGGCTGCCCGACGGCCGGGTGCCGCGCGCGCGGCAGATCCTGCGGCTGCCGGTGCTCGCCGCGACGTATCGCAGGCTGCTGAGCGAGGCGGAGGCGGCGGGCGCGGATCGCGAGGCGCAGTTGGACGCCGCGTATCGCGCGTGGTACGAGGGGTTCGTCGCCGAGGCCGTGGACGCGTTCGCGGCGCGCGAGGTGCACGACGAGACCGGCCGCGCCCATCGAGGCCTGCTGACCGGCGCGGATCTGGCCGCGTGGCGCCCGTCGTACGAGCCCACGGTCAGTCTGGACTGGCGCGGGGTGACGGTGCACAAGGCGGGGCCGTGGAGTCAGGGTCCTGTGCTGCTACAGCAGTTGGGAATGCTGGACGCGCTCGGCGAGCTGCCGCCGCACGGCGGCGCGGACCGGATTCACCGCGTCGTGGAGGTCGCGAAGCTGGCGTTCGCGGATCGCGAGGCCTACTACGGGGACGATCCCGAGGCGTACGCGGCGGTGTCCGACCTGCTCGATCCGGACTATCTCAAGGCCCGGGCGGCGCTGGTCGGCGACACGGCCTCGGTCGAGCTGCGGCCGGGGTCCGCGGGCGGGCGGACCCCGCGGCTGGCCGCTTTCCTGTCCTCCCCCGAGGCGCTGGCCGCGGCCGGCGAGCTGACGGACGCGATGGCGCAGGTCGAGAAGACGGACGCGAAGGGACGCACGCGCGGGGACACCTGCCACATCGACGTCGCGGACCGCTGGGGGAACCTGGTCTCGGCCACTCCCTCGGGCGGCTGGCTGCAGTCGAACCCGACGGTCCCCGAGCTCGGGTTCTGCCTCGGCAGCCGCGCCCAGATGTTTTGGCTGGAGCCGGGGCTGCCGGGCACGCTGGCTCCCGGCAAGCGCCCGCGGACCACGCTCAGCCCCTCGATGCTCACGCGGGACGGCGCGCCGGTCGTCGCGTTCGGCACGCCGGGCGGCGACCAGCAGGACCAGTGGCAGCTGCTGTTCCTGCTGAACCACGTCGCCGACGGCATGAACCTGCAGGCCGCGATCGACGCTCCGGCCTGGCACAGCAGCGCGATGCCGGCCTCGTTCGCGCCGCGCCGGCGGGCGCCGCGCGACATCGTCATCGAGGGCAGATTCGGCGAGGAGGTCTTCGCGGCGCTGGCCGAGCGCGGCCACCAACCGGTGCGCTCCGGCGACTGGTCGCTCGGGCGCCTGTCGGCCGTGAGCCGCGATCCGGCGACCGGGGTGCTGCGGGCCGGGGCGAATCCGCGGTCGATGCAGGGCTACGCGGCGGGCCGGTAGCCGGCCGCTAGTTCGTGGCCGGGCGGCGGCGCGGCGCGGCCCGGTGCATCAGCAGGTAGACCTCGCAGCCGAGGCAGTAGTCGAACGCGGCGTTCAGGAACGCGGCGGCGAGCGCGAGCCCGGTCGCGATCATCGCGGCGACGGTCCAGCCGGCCAGGTAGCTGAACGAGCCGACCAGCGCGAAGCCGAGCCCGACGAACTGCGCGAAGATCGGCGGCGCCGGGTTCTCCAGCTCGGTCGGCGGAGCCAGCCGCGGACGCACGAAGGTGCGGTAGAGCCAGCCGTAGGGCGCGTACCTCAGGTCGGTGAACGCGCTGACCGCGAACACGATCGCCTGCGCGACCAGCAGCCAGCCCCAGCCCGTGGCGAGCACCGCGATCAGCACGAGGGTGGTGACCGCGGCGCCGAAGCGCGGGCCGCGCGGGTCGATGAAGGGCTTGAGGGGGGCGGCTGAGGGATCGGTGCTCTGCTGCGTGGCCATGGCAAGGGTCCTTGTGGGAGAGGAGAGAAGGCGGTGCGAGGACGGGTTCAGGCCGCGGCCGCGGCGTTGCCGACCGCGGTCAGGACCTGGTCGCGGCGGGGCACGCCGCCGGCGCGGGCGGTCTCCCGGCCGGAGGGGTCGAGCACGAGCGTGGTCGGGGTGCGCAGGATGCCGAGCTCGCGCACGAGCTCGAGGTGCGCCTCGGCGTCGAGGTCGTAGTGCGCGACGCCGTCCACGTCCTCGGCGACCTTGGCGAGCACCACGCGGGTGGCCCGGCACGGGGCGCAGAACGCGGAGCTGAACTGGACGAGCGTGGCCCGCTCGCCGAGCGGCCCGCCGAGCGTCGGCGCGGCCAGCGGGCCGCCCGAGCCTTCGCCCGCCGCGGTGGCGGAGCGGGGGTCACGGGCGCGCATGACGCCGTCCGTGCGCTTGCGCCAGAGGCCGAACGCGCTCGCGGCGAGCAGCACGAGCACGGCGATGAGCAGACCGGGATTCACAGTGTCCGTCCAGGGAGGATGCAGTCGGATGGGGTGTGGAGCGCGCGGAGCGGCGAAGGCTCATCGGCAGGACGGACAGGACGCCGACCACACCCGGCCGTAGTCGATGTGCTCACGGCGAACCAGCGCCACGGCACCGCTACGGGAGGACTGCATGCCCACGATGATAAACCCTGGTCACCGCGCGGTCCAAGGGCGTCCACCGCCGAGCCCGCGCTCCGGTCCGATTAGTCGCTCGTACGGGCGCACCGCGGGCGTGGCCTCCCCCGGCCGGCGGCATGCGGACCGGTATCCCTACAGGTATGAAGCTCTTTCCGCGCCGTCTCGCCTCGCTCGCCCTCGCCCTCGCCGCGGTCCCCGCCGTCGCCTCGTCGGCCGCCGCCGCCCAGGGCCCGGCGAACGTGCCCACCCCCGTGCCGATGATCCCGGCCCCCGCCCCCGGCTCGTGGACCCACCAGGACCCGACCTCCCCCGCGGTGAGGCTGGCGGCGGGCTTCGCGGTGACGGAGCTGGGCCACGAGTTCGGCGGGTCGTACGTCGTCGAGCGGATCAGGTCGGCCGAGTCGCAGGTCGTGGCGGGCGAGGACTTCCGGATCCGGATGCGGGTCGCTCAGGTCCAGGCCCAGATCCTCGGCGAACGCAAGGAGTGCACGGTCGTCGTATGGTCGCGGCCCTGGATGCACCCGGCGGACGTGCTCACGTCCTTCACCTGCCAGGAAGTCGACAGCTGACTGCTGTCTCCTCGGGCCGGCTACGCGGGCTCTGACTCGAAGCGGGACACGCGGCCGGTGTGCCGGCCGAGTCCGGCTCGGGTGGCGAGCAGCACGTAGCGGTCGCCGACGCCGATGTGGCGGCCGTGGTCGGGCCGCCAGAGGTAGTCGCGCGCGGCCGGCGAACGGACCGCGATCACCCGGATCTCGCCCGGCGTCTCGATGTCCCGCAGCGTCTGCCCGACCAGTTCGGAGCCCTCCTCGGCGACGAACTCGGCGACCAGCACGACGTGCCGGTAGACCGAGAGCGTGCCGAGCACCTCGCGCCCCATCAGCGCGGCCGCGAATTCCGGGGCGGCGAGGTAGGAGACCGAGCGGGACGCGGCGTTCGTGAAGGACCGGTAGAGGTGCGCGGCGAAGTCGTCGTCGAACAGGCGCATCACGATCCGCACGTCCGGGGCGATGGCCCGCGCCTCCAGGCAGGCCTCGAGGTTCGCCGCGTCGTCCCCGGTCAGCGCGATCACGGCCCGGCTGCGGTGCACGCGCGCCTGCCGCAGGTGGTGTTCGATCGGCGCCTCGCCGGCGAGCACCGGGATGTCCAGCGCGCGCAGGGCCAGGATGCCGCGGGCGGTCTCGTCGCGCTCGATGCAGACGACCGGGATGCCGAGGCTGTTGATCAGCGACGCGACACGCGTGCCGACGTTGCCGAGCCCGACCACGACCACGTGCCCCCGCACGCCGCCGCTCGGCTGGCGCGGCGCGGCGCGGCGGCCGGAGGCGGCGTTCTCGACGAGGATCGCGGTGACGACGGCCATCAGCGGCACCCCGCTGAGCGTGATGGCCACCTGCGCGACCCGCTGCCAGGCGCCGCCGACCCCGGCCGAGGCGGACTGGCCGTAGACGTCGGGGACCGCGGACCCCGCGATGTCGAGCAGCGTCTCGTACACGGCCCACGCGAAGGGCCTGGCCAGCGCCCAGATCAGCGCGAACGAGGCGATCACGGTGAGGACCGAGCCGAGCAGCACCATACGCAGCTGGACGCCGGTGAAGAACCGGATCATGTCGATCAGCCGCCACAGCAGCCGCGACCGCCGCGTCGACACCGGCCTCGGCTCCTCGTCCACGAAGCGCAGCACCGCCGCCGTGCCCGGCTCGACGAGCTCCTGGCGCTCCGTCCGCCCGATCCAGATCGCGGCGGGGCCGGGAGAGTCCGGCAGCATCCGCATCCGGGTCAGGTCCTGCTTGTCGATCCCGTCGGCGATCGTGCACAGGAAGTCCTGCCGCGCCCGATCCGGCGAGATCTCGACGCTCACCGCCTGGTTCCCGACGCGCACCGAGTTGGGGCGCAGCAGCGCCGCGTTGACGAAGGCGGGCGCGGCGGTCGCGGACCGCGAGAGCGCGGAGCAGTTCTTCAGCAGTTTCTCGATGTGGCCGCCGAGCCGCTGGTTGTAGATCCGCAGGACGACCCGCACGTCCTCGTTGAGGGCCTGCACGCGCAGCGCGGTATGGATGTTGTTCTGATCATCCCCGTCGACCAGCGCGATCCCCCGGGCCCGCGCCGCGCCGGCGGTGTCGAGGGCCTCCTCAGTGATCGTGGCCGCCGCGACGACCGCCGCGTCCCCGAGGAACTTGATGATCTGCGGCGCGT
Source organism: Actinospica sp. (assembly GCA_035712985.1). GTDB lineage: Bacteria > Actinomycetota > Actinomycetes > Streptomycetales > Catenulisporaceae > Actinospica. The sequence goes on along the minus strand of DASTAE010000170.1, from coordinate 24,671 downwards.
GATCGAGCTCCCGGCTGGGCACTATGGCCACCACCGGAACCTCGTACTGCTCGGTGAGCTCCACGACCAGCCGATGAGCGAGCGTGTTCGCCCCGCAGACGACGTAGTGGTCGGCGGGCCGTCGCGGCACCGCCACCTCTTCGGCGCCCCCGCCAGATTCCGCCATGATGCCTGATGGTAGGGCACGGCCCGCGACTGTGTCCGAGTACGACGATCACCTCGGCCGCACCGCGCAACGCAGCGAGGCTCTCGGGCGACCCCCCTCGGATGCCCTCGGACGGCCCGCCCCCGCCGCTTGCCCGCGTCCGCAGTTAGTTGTAGGTTGTGAATAGTTCTAATAGCTTAACTAAGCACCTGGGGGCGCTTCATGCCGGAACTCTCGCCGCAGCGGCGCAAGCTCGTGCTGGCGATCTGCTGCATGAGCCTGTTCATCGTCGGGCTCGACGTGACGATCGTGAACGTCGCGCTGCCCACGATCAAGACGGACTTCCACGCGCAGCTCGCCGACCTGCAGTGGATCATGGACGCCTACACGCTGGTGCTGGCGTCCTTCCTGATCCTCGCCGGATCCACGGCGGACCGGCTCGGGCGGCGGCGGATATTCCGGACGGGACTGCTGCTGTTCACGGCCGGGTCGCTGATGTGCTCGGTCGCGCCGTCGCTCGGGTGGCTGGTGGTGGCCCGGGTGGTGCAGGCGCTGGGCGGCAGCATGCTGAACCCGGTGGCGCTGTCGATCGTGACGAACACGATCACGGACGCCAAGGAGCGGGCGCGGGCCATCGGGGTGTGGGGCGCGGTGTTCGGGCTGTCGATGGCGCTCGGGCCGGTGATCGGCGGGGCGCTGGTCTCGGCGGTCGGCTGGCGGGCGATCTTCTGGGTGAACGTGCCGGTCGGGATCGCGGCGCTGGTGCTGACCACGGTGTTCGTCCCCGAGTCGAAGGCGCCGCGGCCGCGTCGCGTGGACCCGGTCGGGCAGGTGCTGGTCATCGTCACGCTGGCGAGCGCCACCTCCGCGATCATCGAGGGTCCGCGGCACGGCTGGGGCAGCGGGCTGATCATCGGACTGTTCGCGGTCGCGGCCGTAGCGGTGCTCGGGCTCGTCGCGTACGAGAACCGGCGCGAGGAGCCGCTGATCGATCCGCGGTTCTTCCGGTCGATGCCGTTCTCCGGGGCGACGATCATCGCCGTGTCGGCCTTCCTGTGCCTGTCCGGGTTCCTGTTCCTCAACGCCCTGTACCTCCAGGACGTGCGCGGCTTCTCGGCGGTCAAGACCGGCCTGATGACACTGCCGATGGCGAGCGCGAACATGGTGCTCTCCCCCATCTCCGGGCGCATCGTCGGCTCGCGCGGGCCGCGGCTGCCGCTGATCGCCGCGTCCGTGTTCCTCGGGCTCGCCGCCCTGCTGATGACGACGTTCACGGCCACGACCTCGCTGTGGGTGGTCGCCGGGGCGTACGCGCTGATGGGCCTCGGGTTCGGCTTCGTCAACGCGCCGATCACGAACACGGCCGTCTCCGGCATGCCGCGCTCGCAGGCGGGGGTCGCGGCGGCGGTCGCCTCGACGAGCCGTCAGGCCGGCAGCTCGCTCGGCGTCGCGATCTTCGGCTCGATCCTCGCCTCGGACGGCACGTTCACGCACGCGAGCCGGATCTGCTGGTGGCTGGCCGTCGGCTGCGCCGTGCTGATCGGTCTGCTCGGTATCATCACGACGGGTCGCGCGGCCAAGGCCAGTGCCGCGCGCACGGCGGCGATCTTCGCGCCGACCGACGGAGCGGCACGGGTGACGGTGGGGCAGGCGGCATCATGACGACGAGCATTGACACCGGCAGGGAGCAGGATCTGCGGCTGGTCTGGGACCGGATCCGCACGATGGTCTACAACGACAACCGGCGCGCCGAGGTCTCGGCCGAGGTGGGCCTCAGCTTCGTGAAGGTCAAGGCGCTGCGCCGGCTGCTGGTCCGGTCGATGCCGATGCGCGACCTGGCCGCCGAGCTGGTGATGGACAAGCCGTACACGACGCAGATCGTGGACGCGCTCGAGGAGCGCGGCCTCGTGGTGCGCACCGTGGACGCGCGCGACCGCCGCTGCCGGATCGTCTCGCTGACCGACGAGGGACGCGCGGCGGCGGAGCGCTCGGAGGAGATCCTGAACCGTCCGCCGGCCGTCTTCGAGCAGCTCTCCGACCGGGATCTGTCCGAGCTGACGCGCATCCTCTCGGCGCTTCCGGCGGTCGGCGACGGCGAGCCTTCCTGACCGATTCAGCGGCGCCGGTGCCGGATTCGGGCGATGCTCACCGGGACGACCGCGACGATGAAGATCACCAGCACGGTGTTCATGCGCTTGAACGGGACCGTGTGGAAGGTCGTGGCCGCGGGGGCGACCAGGGCCACCGGGGTCGATGCCTTCGGGGTCGGAGCGGGCGTGGGGGTGGGCGCCGGGGGCGTGGGGACGGGCTGGGCCGCACGCTGCGTGGGCGGCGGCTTCGCGGGCGTGCTGATGACAGCGGCTCTGGTGACCGCAGGGGTCGTCGGGGGCGGCGGCAGCGTGCAGACGGGGAGCGCCGAGGACGTGGCGGACGCGGTCACCGTGGCCGTGGCCGTGGCCGGCGGGGTTGTCGCGGGGGGCGTGGCGGTGGCGGAATCCGTGGGGCAGTCGTCGTCGCCCGGGAGGTTGATGCCCACCAGCGAACCGCCGCCGACCGTCACCGTCAGGCCGCCGCCGCAGTCGGTGATCGAGACCACCGAGTCAGGGGCCTGGGTTCCGCTCGCCGCTTCGGCGACGCCGAGCGGAAGGGCCGCGGCCGCCGCGCACACGGTGATGACCGTGAGGGCGCGGGCCGCCGGAGTTCCTCTGCGCGGCGGCATGTCAGTTGGATCCCGGCGCGTTGAGGAACTGGTGCAGCGGCGTCGCGTCGGTGTGGATCAGGCCGTGATAGAGCGAGTTGAGATCGAGCACGAACCAGAAGGACAGGCACACCAGCAGCGTCGATACGGCGAGACCGGCGAAGGCCAGCGCGTCGGCGCGCAGGCCCAGGGTGAGCGGTGTCAGGATCGTGATGAAGCTGAGGATCCCGAGGGCGACGATCAGGATCGGGGAGGTCTCGGAGGTCGAGGCGGCCAGGCGGTCGTCGCGGGCGGCGGCCAGGGCCTGGTACTCGCCGATCGCCTGGTCCTCGATCGTGCCGAGGGACGAGTTGAGCGCCACCGGGTGCGTCACGGCGGCCTGGCCGGTGTTCAGCGCCCGGGCCGCGGCGTCGTCCACGGCGTCGGAGGGCGGCGGCCACTCGTGCGCGAGGACGGCGTCGGCGTAGTCGATCGCGGAGGCGCGGACGATCGCCCCCTCGGCGCCCGGCATCCGCTGCGCGGTCTGCACGAGCGCCGTCAGGGTCGTGGACTCGGTGCGCACATCGGAGTTGATCTGGTCGACGTTCTGCCACTGGACCACGACCACGAGAGCGAGCAAAACCATATACAGCGTCGAAATGAAAGTATTGACGTAGTCGAGTGCTGACGCGTCTTTTCGCTCCGGTCTGTGTTCCTTACGCACCTTTTCGGTCACCACGAGCGCCGCGATCGCGGCCAATACGAGAATGATCAGCACCGCGAAAGCCATGATGCAATCCCCTCCCACCAAGGACTGGACTCCTTGTTTTCCCGAACGGACATGCCCGGGCCCTCTACACGGAATCCACCGGTTCGGGGGATTTACAAGCGTCGCAGAATCGTTCTTCATGAAAAGTGCGCCGGTACGCATCCGTACACGCGGTCTTCGCGACCGGGTGGCTGAGCGAAGAGATCGTCCGGCCGCCGCGCGCGTAGGGTGTAACGGGTTGACGCGCGGATTACGATCGCGGCATGTCGACTACTGATTCCCCCTTCCCGCCCGCGTCCTACCCCGCCGCCGAGCGGCTCGATCTGGTCGAGGACCTGCACGGACACCGGATCGCGGACCCGTACCGCTGGCTGGAGGACGCGGCGGCGGCCGACACGGTCGCCTGGTCGGCGGCGCAGGACGAGCTGTTCGCCGCGTTCCAGGCCGCGCTGCCGGACGGCGGGGCGCAGCGCGAGGCCTTCCGCGCCCGGGTGGCCGAGCTCGCCGACGCGGGCGCCGTCACTCCCCCGGTGTGGCGCGGCGAGCGGCGGTTCTTCACGCGGCGCGAGCCGGGCCAGGAGCACCCGGTGCTGCTGACGGCCGGTCAGGACGGGGTCGAGCACGTGCTGATCGACCCGGCGGCGATCGATCCGTCCGGCGCGACCACGCTCGACCTCTGGTACCCCTCGCGCGACGGATCGCTGCTCGCGTACCTGCTCTCCGAGGGCGGCACCGAGGAGTCGCTGCTGCGGGTGATCGACGTGGCCGGTGGGGATCTCGTCGACGGCCCGATCGACCGCGCCCGCTACTCCTCGATCGCCTGGCTGCCCGACGGCTCGGCCTTCTACTACACGCGCCGTCTCGCGCCCGAGCTGGTGCCGGAGGACGAGACGCAGTACTACCGGCGCGTCTACCTGCACCGGCTCGGCACGGACCCGGCCGAGGACGTGCTCGTGTTCGGCGACGGGCTGGACAAGACCAACTTCTACGACGTCACCGTCTCCCGCGACGGGCGCTGGATCGCGGTGAGCACCTTCCGCGGCACCTCGACCAGCAACGACCTGCACGTCGCCGACCTCGCCGCCTCGGCGCCGGAGAAGCCCGCCTGGACCGTCGTGCAGGAGGGCGTGGACGCGCACGTCTCGCTCCGCTTCGGCCACGACGGCCGGTTCTACCTGCGCACCGACCGCGACGCGCCGAACCAGCGCCTGGCCGTCGCCGAGCCGGACGCCCTCGGCTACGAGCAGTGGCGCGACGTGCTGCCGGAGAACCCGACCGCGGTCCTCGAGGACTACGCGATCCTCGAGGGCGAATTCCCCACGGTGCTCGCGCTGACCTCCTGGCACGGCGTCAGCCGCCTCGACCTCTTCGACCTGGCCTCCGGGGAGCTCCTCTCCGGCGTCGCGACCCCCGACGCCGGCACGATCCCGAGCCTCCACGAGCACCCCGACGGCGGCGGGCGCGCCTGGTTCGGCTACGTCGACCACGTGACCCCGCCGATGGTGCTGGTCTTCGACCTCGCCACCCGCGAGGCCACGACGTGGGCCGACTCGCCCGGTTCGATCGAGCTCGGCACGGTGCGGGTGAGCCGGAAGCTGTACCCGTCGAAGGACGGCACGCTGATCCCGCTGACGATCCTCGCGCCCGAGTACGTCCCTGACCGCCCGCGCCCGACGATCCTGTACGGCTACGGCGGCTTCGACATCACCCTCTCCCCCGACTTCAACGCCCTGCGCCTGGCCTGGGTGGAGGCGGGCGGCGTGTTCGCGGTCGCCAACCTGCGCGGCGGCAACGAGGAGGGCGAGGAGTGGCACCGCGCAGGTCGGCTCGGCCTGAAGCAGAACGTGTTCGACGACTTCCACGCCGCGGGCGAGTACCTGACGTCGGAGGGCTGGACGACGCGCGAGCAGCTGGGGATCTACGGCGGCTCGAACGGCGGCCTGCTCGTCGGCACGGCGCTGACCCAGCGTCCGAGCGCGTACCGCGCCGTGGTCTGCTCGGCGCCGCTGCTCGACATGCTGCGCTACGAGCTGTTCGGACTCGGCGCGCTGTGGAACGTCGAGTACGGATCCGCGCAGGTCGCCGAGGAGTTCGAGTGGCTGCTCGGGTACTCGCCGTACCACAACGTGCACGAGGGCACCGTGTACCCGGCGACGGTGTTCACGATCTTCGAGGGCGACACCCGCGTGGACACGCTGCACGCCCGCAAGCTCGCGGCCGCCCTGCAGCACGCCACCGCCGGGGCGATCGGCGGCCGGCCGATCCTGGTCCGGCGCGAGCACAACGTCGGGCACAGCACCCGCTCGGTCTCCCGCTCGCTCACGCTCTGGGCGGATCAGCTCTCGTTCTTCGCCCTCGAGTTGGGCCTGGACGGCACGCCGCAGCGTTAGCCGTCGATCTTTGTCGGTGGGCTCGTGCACACTCGTTTCCATGAGATGGGCCGTGTATCCGGATGAGGACGGCGGGGGCAGGCTGGCGCTCCTCGCCGACCCCGCCGCGCCCGCGCCCGGCTCCGGCGCGCGGGCCGCCGACCCGGTCGAGATCGCCGAGGTCCGCGAGGTCGCGGATCTCGCGGCGGCGGTCCGGGAGCTGGAGGCGGAGCAGCGGCCGCGCTGGGTCTGGCCGGATACGGCGCGGCTCTACCCGGATCTGCTGCGCGCGGGGATCCGGGTGTCGCGCTGCCATGATCTGGTTCTGGTCGACGAGATCCTGGCGGCTCGCGACGGGCGGTTCGGGGCGCCGCGCACGCTGGGCGCCGCCTACGCGCGGCTGCACGACCTGCCGGTGCCCGACGTGGGCCGGATGACGGCGGCGACCGAGGCCGTCGGGGGCGGCGGTCCGCAGCAGGATGCGCTGTTCTCTCCCGATGACACGGGGCTGCCGCCCGGGGTCGAGCCGTTCTCGGCCCTGATCGAGGTGTATCGGGCCCAGCTGGCCGAGTTGGACGCGGCCGGGGCGCCGGTGCGGCTGCTGGCCGCCGCCGAGTCGGCCGGCGGGCTCGCCGCCGCGGAGATGACGCACGCGGGCCTGCCGCTGGATCCGGCGCTGCACTCGGCGAACCTGGCCGAGGCGCTGGGGCCGATGCCCGCGTTCGGCGGGCCGAGTGCGCGGCCGGCGAAGCTGCAGGAGCTCGTCGAGCGCGTCGCCGAGGCCTTCCATACGCCGACCCTCAACCCCGACTCCCCCACCCAGCTGCTCAAGGCCCTGTCGACCAACGGGCTGCCCGCGCATACGACGCGGGCGTGGGAGCTGCGCGAGTTCGACCATCCCGGGGTGCCGGTGCTGCTGGAGTACAAGGAGCTCGCGCGGCTGTACTCGGCCAACGGCTGGACCTGGCTGCGCGCGTGGGTGCGCGAGGGGCGGTTCCGGCCCGAGTACGTGGTCGGGGGCGTCGTGACCGGGCGTTGGGCCAGCCGGGGCGGGGGCGCGTTGCAGCTGCCTTCGATGGTGCGGCGGGCGGTGGTGGCGGATCCGGGGTGGACCTTCGTCGTGGCGGACGCGGGGCAGTTGGAGCCGCGGGTGCTGGCGGCGATCTCGGGTGATCGCGGGCTGGCTCAGGCGGTCCAGGCGGAGGATCTGTACACGGAGCTCGGGGACGTGTTCGGGGGTGACCGCGCCAAGGCGAAGCTCGGGCTGCTCGGGGCGATGTACGGGCAGACGAGCGGGGAGGTCGGTCCGCTGCTGGCCACGCTGCGGCGGCGCTTCCCGCGGGCGATCGGGCTGGTGGACGACGCGGCCAAGGCGGGGATCGAGGGGCGCGTCGTGCACACCCGGCTCGGGCGGGCCTGCCCCCCGCCGTCCGCGCGCTGGCAGCGTCTGGTCGGCGGGGCGGAGGGCGAGGCGAGGGCGGATCAGGTGCGGCACGACCGGGGCCGCTTCACCCGGAACTTCGTCGTTCAGGGGTCCGCCGCCGAGTGGGCGCTCGCGTTGATAGCGACGCTGCGTCAGCGCTTGGCGGAGACCGGCGCCGAGCTGGTGTTCTTCCTGCACGACGAGGTCGTGCTGCACTGCGCCGACGAGGACGCGCAGCGCGTGCGCGCCGCGGTCGCGGACGCGGCGGTCGAGGCCTCGCGGCTCGTGTTCGGGGAGACTCCGGTGCGCTTCCCGCTGCATCTGGCGACGGTGAAGTGCTATGCCGACGCGAAGTAGCCCGGCCTCAGAGCTCGATGACGCGCGCGGGCTCCGCCACGACGAGGCCGCCGACCTCGGACCAGCCGGGGGTCTCGGCGGGCCGGGCGCGCAGGACCGAGCCGCGGCCCTGCCGGATCGTGACCGGACGGCCGAGGCGCTGGGCCTGGTGGATCGCGGCGGCGCCGGTGGCCTCGTCCTCGGGGATGCCCATGGTGCCGACGAAGGTGCGGGCGCGCAGGACCCCGGCGGCCTCGTCGATCCAGGCCCAGTGCTGGGCGTGCGCCCGCTCCTCGACCGCGGGCACGGCGAGGCCCTCGACGCAGGCGGGCGTGGTGTGCCGCACGAACTCGAACTCGGGCGCGAAGGCCGCGTTGCCGCGGATCCAGGTGACCTCGCCCTCGCGCCAGGTGTCCACCGCGTCGGCCAGGCGCGGCCGGAGCACCGCGGGCTGGGCGCCGGTCGCCTCGGCGATCACCCGGGAGGTGCCGACCAGCGGGTGGCCGGCGAGCCTCATCTCGGCGGTCGGGTTGAAGATGCGCACGTCCGCGCCGGTCTCGTCGATCCGGTCCACGAACACGGTCTCGCTGAAGCCCAGGTGCGCGGTCAGCTTCGGGCCGAGCCCCGAGTCCAGGCCCGCGGCGTCCAGCACCACGCCGAGCTCGTTGCCGAAGCGGCCGTCCTCGTCCGCGAAGACCCGTACCACCAGCACATTCATCGTCATGACCGGCAGCCTACGGCGGTCGGCCGGCCCGGCACGAGGGCCAATCGGGGAGCACTGGACCGCCGCCGACCCGGGTCCGCTCCGTACCGGCCGGTAGGATGATCGTATGACTGAGACCCCGGTGGCGTTCGTGATCGCGATGATGGAGGAGGCGGAGGGCATCTTCGACCTGCCCTCGTGGACCGAGCTCAGCCTCGCGCCCTTCCCCGTCTACCGCCGCGGGGACGACACCGCGCAGGCCGTCGTGATCGTCAGCGGCATCGGCACCACCAACGCGGCCGCGGCCACCCAGCACGTGATCGACCGCTTCGACCCGAGGCAGGTGGTCAACATGGGCGTCGTCGGCTGCCTCAACCACGACATCCCGATCGGCGCGGTGCACGCGGTGTCCACCTGCGCGTTCTTCGACGTGGACGTGACCGCCTTCGGCTACAAGATCGGCCAGATCCCGGAGACCGAGGTGCACGAGTACCCGCTCACCGGCAACACCCCGAAGCCGCTGCCGACCGCGCGGCTGCTGTCCGGGGACACCTTCGTCACCGGCCGCGACGGCTTCCACCCGGAGCTCGCCGGCTTCGACGCCGACTTCGTGGACATGGAGCTGACGGCGATCGCGCACACGCTGCTGCGCAACGGCCTGCTGGAGCAGCTGGAGAGCTACAAGGCGCCCTCCGACTACTGCGACAGCGACTCGCCCGAGGCCTTCGACGAGAACCTGCCCCACGCGCTCGGCGAACTGGCCCTGGTCGCCGAGCAGATCCTCGAGGCGCGCGGGATCGCCGCCGCCCTCGCCGAGCCCGCCGGAGCCGCCCGATGAGCACGCCGCCGATCAGCGTCGAGTACCTCGCGCAGCACTCCGCGGGCAAGGACCACATCGCCATGACCGGCGGCACTCTCGGCGCCGACAAGCGGATCACCGGCGGGGCCCCGCTCGTGCTGCGGCACGACTTCTTCCCGGTGACCACCGTCGATCCGGCCGAGCCGGGACCGGGGCGCGACCGGCTGTTCGCGGGCGTCCACTCGATCGAGCACGCGCTCGCCTCCCCCGACGGCGGCGACCTGCGCGCCCGGCTCGCGGAGGCCACCGGCCTCGGCGCCGGGTTCGCCGCGCGGCTGATCGATATGAGCCCTTATATTCCGGGTCTGCTGGACGCGGCGGAGGCCGGCGGGCTGCCGCTCGGTTTCCGGTCCACGTTCGTCGAGCAGGGCGGCGCCGACGGCGAGCTGTCGACCGCGGCGCTGCTGGCCGCCTACCGCGCGGCGCTCGAGGTGATCCGGGAGCGGTTCCTGGCGGGCGAGCCGGTGCCGTTCTCCACGCCGGAGGCCTGCGGCCAGTACAACCTGCACTCCGCCGAGGCCGCGCTCGAGCTGATCGAGCTCGGGCTCGCGGCCGCCGCGTCCCCCGAGCAGGTCGCCGAGACCCGCGCGGCGACCGGCGCCCGCGAGCTGTACGTGTGCGACCTGCGACTGGTCAAGCCCCGGTTGCCCGGGGCCTTCGACCAGCAGGTGCTCGACCTGCTCGGCGGCCACCTGCTCTCGCAGCGGATCGAGCGCGATGCGGCGAACCTCACGGCCGGGAACTTCGGCTGCAGCACCGGCGAATACCTCATGGTCGCCAACCCCGAGGCCCTCGGCCGGGACGAGCTGCTGGCCCGCGCGCACCGGGAGGTCGCCGGGACGCTCGCCGAGTCCGGCTCCTACACCGGCACGGACCCGGTGCGCCACGAGGCCGCGATCGACGCGCGGTTCAGCCTGGAGCAGATCGAGAAGTACAGCCCGGCGGCCCTTCCCGGCTGATCGAACCAGGGTATTGCGATGATGGGCACGGCGGGGCCGCGGAATTCCGTGACCTCGCCGTGACCATACCGGCCGGTCCGGATTTCAGTGTCGCTAAACGGTTTCTGGGATTCCGCTGAACATCCCTAAGAATTCGGGTTCCGGCACGCTCAACAGCCCGGATCGCCCCGGTGCCGTTGGGCGAAAGAGGATTCAAGCCACCCGCCGCTGTGGAAGACTGGCGGCGTGAGCAAAGAGTCTCCCGAGGGCGAGGCCGCCGACCGGCTCCGCCGGCCGGCGCGGATCGTGCGGCGGGCCCGGCGCAGGCCGGCCGAGCCCGAGCCGGCCCCGCGGCCGCGGGCGCTCGGCCTGGATCCGGCCGACCTCGCCGGGGCGCTGCTGGCCGACCTCGCCGAGATCGCCGACCAGGAGGACCCCTTCGAGTTCGAGATGATGGTCTCGAGCTTCTGCGGGATCCTGGACATGGCGCAGGCCGCGGCCCTGGTCGGCGCGCTGCCCCCGGACGTCGTGCACACCCTGGTCGCCCAGTTCGAGGACCGCCGCGACCCGCTCTCCCTCGCCGTGCTGGCCAGCCTCGCGCTGCTCGCCGACGGCGAGGCCGGGGCCGCCGCGGCCCGCGGAGCCGCCCGGCTGTGGCGGGCCGGGATCCTGCCGCCGGACTGGTTCGAGGAGCTCGACCGCGCGCTGCACGTCGAGGAGTGCCTGTGCGTGCACCGGGAACTCGACGGCGACCTGCTGTACCTGCTCTCCTTCCGCCGCGCCGGGCGCCGGCACGCCTTCGCCGCCGTGGTGCGCGACGAGGAGCGCGGCCCGGCCGAGGCGATCGCCCCGTTGCCCGCCGAGGTTCTGCCCGAGCGGCTGGCCGACATCGTGAGCGAGCTGGTGCCGCGCGACGAGCTCGACACCGTGACCATCACCCGGCTCGACCCGGCCGAGGCCCGCCGCAGGCTGGAGATCGCCGTGCGCAGCCGCGCGCTGCACGACACGCGCCTGGACCTCGACGCCCGCTTCGCGCAGTGGGACGAGGCGGCCACCCCGAGCGTGCTCGGCGCCCCGCCGTACCCGACGATGATCGCCGCGCTGCGCAACCGGCTCGACGCGCTGCCCTTCCCGCCGGGCGCCGGGCCGCGGGACGACCCGTGGGCGGATGAGGACCCCGACGGCTTCGAGTACGACCTCGACCTCGCCTTCCCCGAGTTCCCCGCCGCGTTCGGCGCCACCGTCTTCGTCGCCGACCACCCGCACCGCGACGCGCCGCCGCCCGGGCCGGGCCTGACCCGGATCACCCCGCCGCCGCGCCGGATGCCGCTGGACGGCCCCGCCCCGGTCTACCGGCTGCGGATCGACCTCAAGGGCGCCAAGCCGCCGATCTGGCGCCGCGTCGAGATCCCAGGGGACCTGACGCTGGCCGCGCTGCACGACGTGATCCAGGCCGTCTTCGAGTGGGAGGGCTACCACCTGCACGTCTTCGAGACCGCCTACGGCGACTTCGGGGACGGCGACGTGGACCTCGGCCACGGCCTGGACAGCGAGGTGACGATCGAGCAGGTGCTGACCGGCGCCGGGGCCAAGCTCACCTACGTGTACGACTACGGCGACTACTGGGAGCACGTGGTCCGGGTCGAGCGCACCTACCAGGGCGACCCCGAGGTGCCCTACCCGCGCTGCATCGGCGGCCGCCGCGCCGCCCCGCCGGAGGACTGCGGCGGGCTCTGGGAGTACCAGGAGTCGCTGCGCGAGCACGGCGACGCGGGCGCCGACGTCTTCGACCGCGACGAGCTCAACCGCCGCCTCGGCGGCCGCTTCTGAAAAAGGCCTGAGGCCCGCGCGATTGCTCGCGCGGGCCTCAGGACCGGAAATCCGCCGCCTGATTCTGTGGCGAATCTGTGACGCCGGCTACGGCAGCTGGGCCTGGATCCAGTCGTTGAGCGCGGGGCTGGACTCGAAGCTGGCGATCAGCGCGTAGCGGGTGTGGGTGCCGGAGTGGGCGCCGCCGTGCCAGAGCCGCTCGGAGTCGACCACGGCCTGCTGGCCGGCCGGCAGCGGGATCTGGTACTCGGTCTTCTTGTTGAACCGCTCCGAGCGCACCAGCAGGCGCGAGGTGGCGTCGTCGGTGAACTCGTGCCAGACCCGCACGATCCAGCCGTTGCCGTCCGGGTTCTTCATGTTGTTGTTGTCCTGGTGCAGGCCCCAGCGGGCCTCGCGGATCGTGTTCGGCGACATGCGCAGCAGCTGGACCCGGCCGTAGTTGGCGCCGATCGAGTCGAGCCAGGCCATGATGGTCGGGCACTTCTCGGCGTTCGGCGTCGGCACGCAGTCGAGCTCCTCCTTGCCCACCTCGGCGGCGCCGATCATCTCGATCTTGCCGGTCGGCGAGGTGATCGGGGCGAAGAAGGTGAACGGGTCGGACTTGTACGTGGTGTACTCCAGGCCCTCCCACTCCGCCGCGGGGATCTGCGGGCCCGCGTACTTCTTCAGCTGGACGTATCCGCCCCCCGCCTCGACCAGCGGCGCCCGGTAGTGCTTGGTGTTCAAGTCCGGCACGAACGGCGGCTTGCGCACCCCCGTGAGGTCCAGCAGCTTCCCGGTGTACTCGTTCTTCAGAACGTCGGCGAGACCTGACATTCCTTCGCTCCCCATGTCTGTTCGCGCTCGTGCTCCACGAGCTGTCGGCTGAGTAGACATCCCGGAAGGTGTTTCGGTTGCCGAAAGGTTCTGAGGCCTCCGCGTCAGTGGCTCGGGTCGAGGCAGCGGGCGGGAAGCGGGAACCAGCGCAACGCCTCGAACTCGGCGGGAAGCCCGGTCGGACCGTCCCCGGACGGATCGGGCAGGGCCGCGAGCAGTCGGCGTGCTGCGTCGAGTTGCTCGGGCAGGACGTGCTCGTCGGCGGTGGCTGGGGCGGGGACCGGCGTGCTCACGCCCTGCGGGGTGAAGCGCAGGTCAGCGAGTTCGAGGAGCGGTGCGGTCGCGGGCCTGCGATGTTCCCAGAGTCCCGTCGCCGGGTCGAAACGGTAGGCCGGCAACAGGCGGTGGCCGTCGCGGGCGAGTAGATCGACGGCGTCGATCAGGTAGTCGCGCACGGTGTCGGTGATGAAGTAGTTGAAGTTGATCCGGGTCCAGCCGGGTTTGATGCCTTCGCAGCCGAGGCTGATCTCGTGTTCGAAGGCGTGCGAGTGTTCCGCGTCGATCGCGAGCAGGCGGTGGCCGTAGGGCCCGGCGCACGAGCAGCCGCCGCGGGCCTGGATGCCGAACAGGTCGCTGAGCACCGCGACCACGAAATTGTGGTGCAGAAACATCCCAGGCTGCGGGGCGCGCAGCCGGAAGGAGACGATCGACAGGCGCCGGGCCCGCGGGTTGCCGAGGATGTCGATGCGCGGATTGGCGCTCCAGCGTGCGATGGCCTCGCCCCACAGTTGTTCCTCGCGCGCCTGGATGACCTCGGTGCCGACGGCCTGCTTGAGGGCGAAGACGAGTCCGGCGCGGATGGATTCGACGATCGCCGGGGTGCCGCCCTCCTCGCGGGCGACCGGGTCCTCGAGGTAGCGGTGGGCCAGCGGGTCGACGAACAGCACCGTGCCGCCGCCGGGCACGGTCGGCACCCGATTGCGCACGAGATCGCGGCGCACCACGAGCACGCCGGGGGTCTGTGGTCCGCCGGGGAACTTGTGCGGGGAGAGGAAGATGGCGTCCTTGTGGTCGCCGCGTCCAGGGCCGGAAGAGCTCACCCGGATGGGCACGTACGGCCCGGCGGCGGCGTAGTCCCAGAACGAGAGCGCGCCGTGCGCGTGCAGCAGGGCGGCGATCGCGTCGGCGTCGGACAGGACACCGGTGACGTTGGAGGCGGCGGAGAAACTGCCGATGCGCAGCGGCCGGTCGGCGTGGCGGGCGAGCTGTCCGGCGAGGAAATCCTGGTCGATGTGGCCGTCTCGGTCCTCGGGGATGACGACGACCTCGGCGATCGACTCGCGCCAGGGCAGTTCGTTGGAGTGGTGCTCGTACGGCCCGACGAACACCACCGGTCGCTGGTCGGCCGGAATCGACTCGCCCAGCCGGTACCGGTCGGCGAGCCCTGTCGGCAGGCGCAGTTCGAGGATGCCGACGAGCTTGTTGACCGCTCCGGTCGCCCCGGACCCCGTGAAGATCACCAGGTGGTCCTCGGTGCCGCCGACCGCGTCCCGGATGATGCGCCGGGCCTGTTCGCGCAGGTGGGTGGTGGCGCGTCCCGTGCTCGAGCTCTCGGTGTGGGTGTTGGCGTAGCGCGGCAGAACCTGGCTGCGGATGAAATCCTCGATGAAATCGATCGAGCGCCCGGAGGCGGTGTAGTCGGCGTAGACCACGCGGCGCGGCCCGAACGGCCCGTCGAGCACCGCGTCGTCGCCGATCAGGCCGGAGCGGATCCGGTCGAACAGCGTCGAGTCCGATGAACCGCGGTACACGCCGTCCACGATACGTCCGGTGACGTCAGCGCGTAAGGAGTTTCATACGCGGCGCGGATGGAGTCAGTGGTGCGTGTGGCCCGCCGCGATGACAGGCTCGCTGTCGGAGGCGTCGAGGAATTCGCGGACGGCGGCGTAGGCGCGGGGGCCGTAGACGGTGCCGGGTCCGCCGTTCATCAGGATCGCCACGCCGATGGCCTCGGCCGCCTCCTGCGCCGTCGCGCCGTGGCGGACGGCGGCGTGGGCGTGCGCGGCGATGCAGCCGTCGCATTCGCGGGTGACCGCGATGGCCAGGGCGATCAGCTCCTTGGTCTTCACGTCCAGCGCGCCATCGGCGAGCGCGGCGTCGTGCAACTGCTTGTAGCCCTCGTAAACGGCGGGGATCGCGCGGCGCAGTTCGCGGCTGGGCTCGCGCAGGGCTGCTCGGACGTCGGATCCGTAGTTCATTGTTCACTCCTTTGTGAGCGCGGCGGCGTCGGCTGCCGCGGCGTGTGCGAGAAGGTGGGCGGCGAGGCGGCGCGCTTCGTCGGGAGTGAAGCTCGCCCAGAGCTCGTCGCGATCCTGGGGCAGTCGGTGCGTGCTGAGGGAGACGCGCGCCGTCGGATGCGCGAGCTGGTCAATGCACAGGTCGCCGACGGCGAATTCCCGGCCGCACACGGTGCGCACCACGTCCCGACCGCTCATCGCGCGCCTCCTTCGCTATACCCCGCCGGGTATAGCGTCCAACGCTCTGCGAGCGCCGCGCATTCCCCGCCCGCCTGGCGCCGCGGCGGCGATGTTCACCCGCCGGTAAGCCCGCATTCGCCGGGGCATCGTCCCAGCCGTGGAAAACTTCGGGAGCCAAGCATTTCGCCTGCAATGCTTTCAGTCTCCCGAGGGGATCCCAGATGCATCCCAAGACCAAGCGCCGCGCGGCGGTCACCGCCGCCGCGGGAGCGGTCGCCGTCGGCCTGTCCTTCGTGGTCGCCCAGCCGAGCTTCGGCTCCACGAACCCCGGCACGGTCACGCCGCAGTCCTCCGGCGGCTCGATCATGCTCACCGGTGCGCACCGTGGCACCACGACCCCGATCCAGCACGTCGTGGTGATCTACGACGAGAACGTCTCGTTCGACCACTACTTCGGCACCTACCCGAACGCGGCGAACACCGACGGCACCACATTCCACGCGAAGTCGAACACGCCGAGCGTCAACGGTCTGACGGCGAACCTGCTGGAGGAGAACCCGAACGGGTCGAACCCGGCGCGGCTTACCCCGGCCCAGGCGCTGACCTGTGACCAGGACCACAGCATGACCCCGGAGCAGCAGGCCTACGACAAGGGGCTGGCGGACAAGTTCCCCCAGTACACGCAGGTCGCCAGTTGCTCCTCGCCGAACGTGGGCCTGCCGGGCCTGGTGATGGACTACTACGACGGCAACACGGTCACGGGCCTGTGGAACTATGCGCAGAACTACGCGATGAGCGATGACAACTACGGCTCCGTGTTCGGCCCGTCGACCCCGGGCGCGCTGAACCTGATCTCGGGCCAGACCTACGGCGCGCAGATCATCAACTCCGCGACCGGCAAGACCGCCGTCGACACCTCGACGGTGGCCACGCCGAACTCCTCCGGCGTCGGCACGGACATCCGGGACATGGACCCGTACTACGACGATTGCTCGGCTGCCGGGAACCAGTTGAAGATGACCGGGACGAACGTCGGCGACCTGCTGAACGCCAAGAACGTCACCTGGGGCTGGTTCGAGGGCGGCTTCACTCCCACGACCAAGGCCGCCTCCAGCAGCAAGGCCGTGTGCGGCGCGTCGCACACCAACGTCGGCGGCGCATCGATCGCGGATTACATCGCGCACCACGAGCCGTTCCAGTACTACGCCTCGACGGCCAACCCGCACCACACCGCCCCGAAGAACGAGGCCGAGGTCGGGCACAGCGGGCAGGCGAACCACCAGTACGACCTGTCTTACTTCTACAGCTCGCTCAAGGACGGCAACCTGCCGTCGGTCTCGTTCGTGAAGCAGGCCGGCTACCAGGACGGGCACGCCGGGTACTCGGACCCGACCGACGAGCAGGCCGGGGTCGTCAGGCTTGTCAACGCGATCGAGTCCTCGAAGTACTGGGGCTCGACCGCCGTCTACATCACCTACGACGACTCCGACGGCTGGTACGACCACCAGGCCCCGCCGAACGTGAACTCCTCCTCGGATCCTGCGATGGACGCGCTGGACGGGACCGGGCAGTGCAACACGGCCTCGCGGACTCCGCTGGCCGGTGAGCAGGACCGCTGCGGCTACGGCCCCCGCATCCCGCTGCTGGTGATCTCGCCGTACGCCAAGTCGAACTACGTCAACCACTCGGTGACAGATCAGAGTTCGATCCTGGCGTTCATCGAGCAGAACTGGAGCACCAGCACTATCGCCGGGTCCTTCGCCCAGGTCGCCGGGTCGCTCGATCCGTTCTTCGACTTCGGCAAGCGCAGCGCTCGACGGGTGCTGCTGAGCCCGACCTCGGGTGCGGTGCTGCGAGACTGACGCCGCAGTCTCGGCGAATGGTCTCCGGGGGCAGGGGAATCCCGGCCCGTCACAAGGCGCCCTCGGTTGCGGCGGCCGGGTCTCTCCTGCGGTCGAGGGGAGAGGTCCGGCCGCTGTTCGTGCCGGTAGAGTACGCACATGACCGCCGCCCAGCCCGCCTCCGCGCTTTCCGCCGCCCAGCCCGGGGACGCGCGTGCCCTGACGGACACGGTCGCCCGGCTGCGCCGGGTGCTGCGCAGCAGCATCCGCACGGACTATCCGTGGGAGGCGCTGCCGATGGCGCAGGTCGAGGTGATGCAACTGCTCCAAGAGGTCGCCCCGGCGCGGGTGGGGGATCTGGCGAACCGGCTGCGCCTGTCGCCGTCGACGGTCAGCGGCCTGATCTCGCAGTTGATGGCCGCGGGTCTGGTCGAGCGCGGCACCGATCCGAAGGACCGCCGGATGTCGGTGGTGGAGCTGACCGAGGCGGGGAAGACGCAGCTCACGGAGTGGACCGGCGCGCATGAGCGGCGGATCGCCGCGGCCCTGGACCAGCTCGGGGTGGTGGAGCGGTACGCGATCGCCGCCGCGCTTCCCGCGCTCTCGCAGCTGGTCGAGCACCTGAGCGAGCCGCAGCCTGAGCAGCCCCCGGCGGCCTGACCCCCTGCGGTCAGCTCTCGCGGCGCGCCCGGCGCGGCTGCAACGCCGTCACGGCCCAGGTGGCGATCGCGGCGAGGGTGAGCAGGCCTGCGGCGAGCCGGTTGCCGAGGACCCGGTCCGCGGAGCCTGCCTCGTGCAGGGCGAGGGTGACCAGGGCGACGCCGAGCGCGGTGCCCAGGGCGCGGGTCATGTTGACCAGCCCTCCGCCGGTTCCGGCTGCCGAGGGGGGTATCGCGGACATGACCAGGGCGTTGTTTGCGGGCATGAACACCCCGAGCCCGAGCCCGGTAACAAGCAGCGCGCCCGGTACGGCCAGCCGGGTCGGCGGTGGTCCGGCGAGCGCGGCCAGACCCGCGACGGCGAGCCCCGCGCCGAGCAGCGCACGGCCGCGATCGGAGAGCGTTCCCGGCAGGGCCCGTTCGGCTCCGAGGGCCGCGGCGGCGAATCCGACGGGCAGGGCGCTGGCGGCCAGGCCCGCGGCGGTGAGCGAGGAGCCTTGGGCGGTGAGCACGACCGGGACGAGCACGAGCGGCCCGAACAGCACCAGGTAGCCGCCGAGCGCTCCGGCCAGGCCCGTCGCGATACGCCGCTGCCGCATGAGTATGGGGTCAACCAGCGGATCCGGGGTGCGCCGCAGATGGCGGCCCAGCGCGACGGCAGCGCCGACCGCGACCGCGAAGCAGCCCGTCAGCGCCCAGAGCGACAGGTTCAGGCCGGATGCGGCGGAGATCCCGAGCAGCAGCGCGGTGCTGGCGGCCGCCAGCAGGAGCAGACCGGTCCAGTCGAACCGCTCGGACCAAGCGCGGGTGCGGGTGCGCGGGAGCAGGTAGTGCCCGGCCGGTAGCGCGACCAGCCCGATCGGGACGTTGACCAGGAAGATCCAGCGCCAGCCGACCGCGGTGACGATCAGGCCGCCGAGGGTCGGACCGAGCGCGAGGCCGAGGGCCTGGGCGCCGGCCTGCATGCCCAGGGCCGCGCGCATCCGCCCCGGCGGGGCGCTGGTAGTGACCAGGGCGACGCTGTTGGCCTGCAGTAGTGCGGCGCCCGCGGCCTGGATCGCGCGCATCGCGATGAGCATCGGCAGCCCGACGGCCAGCCCGCACGCGGCGGAGGCTGCGGTGAACAGCAGGAAGCCGTAGAGGTACATCAGCTTCCTGCCGTACGCGTCCGAAAGGCGCCCGACCGGGACGAGCAGCGCGGCGAGGGCGAGCAGGTAGGCGAGCGAGACCCATTCGACCTCGGCGAGCGAGGCGTGGAACCCGGTGCGCAGCGCGGGGTAGGCGAGGGTGACCACGGAGGCGTCGAGCTGCCCCATGAACGCCCCGAAGCAGACCGTGGCAACAGCCAGGCGCCAGGCAGCGGGGTGGGTGCGCACGGCTTCGGGGCGCGGCCGCTCGGTCACCAGCAGCCGCGGCCACGGCCGCGACCCGGCGGCCGAAAGGACGGCGCTGTCGTTCTCGCTCGCGATCATCGGCTCCTCGCTTCGTTCAGCCCATCCCAGCTATCAAGCCATACCGAGATGCTTGGCTCACGAAACTTTTGGCGACCCCCGATGAACGCGACGCCAACAAGCAGCATCGACGTGCCCTCGGCGTCGTATCGACTCTTGCGAAAGCGAGAGTTCACCCATGCTTCACTGTGCCGCCGCTCCGCCATCATCGGCTCAGATCTACTGTTCCATCGAAACGTTCGGTTCCCGAAATGATTGGACCAAGATGGATCTTGGTGTCTTGCCGGTGGGCGCTCGATGACCGGGTCCGCCCCCGGCGACGTGCGCCCGGCGCTCGAGTCGGTCGAGCTCTCGCTCGGGTTCGGCGCGGTCACGGTGCTGCGCTCGGTGAGCCTGCGTATCGAGCGCGGCGGTGTTTTCGCGCTGCTCGGGCCGACCGGGTCGGGCAAGAGCACGTTCCTGCGCTCGCTGAACCGGATGAACGACAAGATCCCGGGCTTCCGCCGCGAGGGGCAGGTGCTGCTCGAGGGCGAGAGCGTCTACGGGCAGCGCGGCGATCTGATGGACCTGCGTCGCCGGGTCGGGATGCTCTTCCAGCGCCCGAACCCGTTCCCGATGTCGATCGCTGCGAACGTGGTCGCCGGAGTGCGCGCCCACAAGATGGCCCCGCGCCGGGAACTGAACGCGATCGCGCAGCGCCGCCTGGAGCAGGTCGGGCTGTGGGACGCGGTCAAAGACCGCCTCGGCGAGTCCCCGTTCCGCCTGTCGGGCGGGCAGCAGCAGTTGCTGTGCCTGGCCCGCGCCCTCGCGGTCGAGCCGGAGGTTTTGCTGCTGGATGAGCCGACCTCCTCGCTCGACCCGGTCAGCACCGAGGCGATCGAGGCCCTGATCCGCTCCCTGGCCCCGGAACTGACGGTCGTGATCGTCACGCACAACCTCGGCCAGGCCAAGCGGGTGGCCGACCACACCGCGTTCTTCCACGACGGGCACCTGGTCGAGCACGGCCCGACCGAACAGCTCTTCGGCTCTCCGGCCGAGGCCGAGACCGCCCGGTACATCGCCGGCGCCCTCGGCTAACGCGCACCACTCTGTACGCCCAGAAACTCCCATCCAGCAAGGAGATCGCTCCCGTGCGTCTGAAAGTCCTCGCTCCCGCTGCCCTGATAGCCGTATCAGCGCTCACCCTGGCCGGCTGCGGCAACAGTTCGACCACCGCGACCACCACCACGACCAGCGCCGCGGCGGCCGCTACCGGCTCGGCCGCGGCGCTGCCCACGGCCCCGCCCAGTGGCTCGGTCTCCCTGACCGAGACCGGCAGCACCCTGCTCTACCCGCTGTTCAACCTCTGGGACCCCGCGTACCACACGCAGTACTCGAACGTGACCGTGACCGCGCAGGGCACCGGTTCGGGCACCGGCATCTCCCAGGCCTCGGCCGGCGCGGTGAACATCGGCGCCTCCGACGCCTACCTGTCCTCCGGCCAGGTCGCGAAGACCCCGAGCCTGCTGAACATCCCGCTGGCGATCTCCGCGCAGCAGATCAACTACAACATCCCGAACTTCTCCGGCACGCTCAAGCTCAACGGCATGCTGCTGTCCGAGATCTACCAGGGCAAGATCACCAACTGGGACGCGCCGCAGATCGCGGCGGTCAACCCGGGCGCGAAGCTGCCGAACCTCAAGATTGTGCCGCTGCACCGCTCCGACGGCTCTGGGGACACGTTCCTGTTCACCCAGTACCTCTCGAAGCAGGACGCGAGCGGCTGGGGCAACTCGATCAGCTACGGCACCACGGTCAGCTTCCCGGCGGTCTCCGGCGCGCTGGCCGAGAACGGCAACGGCGGTATGGTCTCCGGATGCGCCGCCACCCCCGGGTGTGTCGCATACATCGGTATCAGCTTCCTGAAGCAGACCCAATCCAAGGGCTTGGGCGAGGCGGAGATCGCCAACGCCTCCGGCGCCTACGAACTGCCGACCGCCACCACGATCCAGGCCGAGGCCTCGGCGATGACCGCGCAGACCCCGGCGAACGAGACCCTGTCGATGGTCGACGGCCCTGCGCCGCAGGGCTACCCGATCATCAACTACGAGTACGCCATCGTCAACAGCACCCAGTCCAGCCAGACCACCGCGACCGCGATCCAGGCGTTCCTCGGCTGGGCGCTGACCTCCGGCAACGCCTCCTCGTACCTGGACCAGGTCAACTTCCAGCCGCTGCCGGCCCAGGTCGTCAAGCTCTCCGACGACCAGCTCGCGAAGATCACGGGCTGACCTGATGCCCGCACCGACCCTCCCGTCGGCGCCCGAGCGGGCGGCATCCGTGCCGCCCGCTCCGCGGGCCCGGCGCCGCCAGGTAGCCTCGTGGCTGCTGCGCGGCGCCGGCGCGGCCGGCTCCTCGATACCCCTGCTCGCGCTGATCTTCGTGCTCGCCGTGCTGCTCGCTCAGGCGCTGCCCGCGATCGCCTACAACGGCTGGGGCTTTTTCGCCAGCACCGCCTGGCGGCCCGGCAACTTCTACGCCGACGGCGTCACCACCAACGGCGTCGCGCACCCGCCCGGCGCCGACTACAGCGTCTGGCCGCTGATCGTCGGCACCGTCGCCAGCTCCCTGATCGCGATGATCGTCGCCGTCCCGGTCTCCGTCGGCGCCGCGCTGGTGATCGTCGAACGGCTGCCCCGGCGGGTCGCCGACGCGGTCGGAATGCTTCTGGAACTACTCGCCGGGATCCCGAGCGTCGTGATCGGCCTGTGGGGCGCACTGACCTTCGGGCCCTTCATCGCCCGCGACATCGCCCCGATTCTCGCGAACCACATGCCGGACGTGCCGGTGCTGAACTTCTTCCGCGGCCCCACCGGCTACGGTGAGGGACTGCTCACCTCAGGGCTCGTGCTCGCCGTCATGATCATCCCGATCATCGCGGCCACCACCCGCGACCTGCTGCGCCAGGTCCCGCTGCTCCCGCGCGAGGGCGCGCTCGCGCTCGGCATGAGCGAATGGGAGACCGCGCGGCGCGTGACACTGCCGTGGATCCGCACCGGGATCATCGGCGCGGTCGTGCTCGGCCTCGGCCGCGCCCTCGGCGAGACCATGGCCGTCGCGATGATCTCCGGCGCGGTCACCGGAACCCTGCCGACCAACCTCTACGCCACCATGTCCACCATCTCCGCCACCATCGTCTCCCAGCTCGACTCCGCCCTGACGGACGCGACCGGCTTCGCCGTGCGCACCCTCGCCGAAGCCGGACTCGTCCTGATGGTGATCACCCTGGCGGCCAACATCGCCGCACGCATCCTGGTCCGGCGCACCTCGGGCACCGCGCTGCCGGTCGGAAGGGGAATCTGACCCATGACCGAGCCCACCGACCGCGCCCCTGCGGCGCGCACCCCGGGCGCGACCCGCCGGCGGCGCGCGGCCAACCTCGTGTTCTGGACCGGCTGCTTCCTCGCCCTGGCCCTGGTCGCCGCCCCCACCCTGTGGCTGCTGGCCGGGGTGATCGCCCGCGCCGTGCCCGTCTTCCGGTTCTCCGTGCTGACCACCAGCACCCAGGGCAACGGCGGGGGACTGGCCAACGCGATCGTCGGCACCTTCGTCATCGCCGCCGGGGTGCTCGTCATCGCCGGCTCCATCAGCATCCTGACCGGCGTGTACCTGTCCGAATTCGCCCCCCGCCGCACCCGAGGCATCCTGCGCGGCGCCTACGAGGTCTTATCCGGCATCCCCTCGATCGTGCTCGGCTACGTCGGGTACATCGCCCTGGTCGTCCAGTTCCACTGGGGCTTCTCCCTGCTCGCCGGCGTCCTGGTGCTCTCGGTGATGGCGATCCCGTACATCGCCAAGGCCACCGAGGCCGCCCTCGCCCAGGTGCCGACCTCCTACCGCGAAGGCGCCGAAGCCCTCGGCGCCCCCTCGGGGTGGATCGTGCGGCGCATCCTGCTCAAATCCGCGCTCCCCGGCATCGTCACCGGCCTGCTCGTCGCGGTCGCGATCTCCATCGGCGAGACCGCGCCGCTGCTCTACACCGCCGGATGGTCCGACACCATGCCCACCGGGCAGCTGACCTCCTCCCCGGTCGGCTACCTCACCTATCCGATCTGGACCTTCTACAACCAGCCATCGACCACCGCCCAGGACCTGTCCTACGACGCCGCGCTGCTACTGCTGGTGTTCGTGCTGCTGCTGATCCTGGCCGGCCGCCTGATCGTGGCCCGCGCCCGCCGCCACGCCGAATAGGACCGCACGTGACCGCGGCGCACGACCGACCCGAAGACCCCTGGCCACAGCGGAAACTGACCTACCGGCAGGCCGGACTGGTCGAACTGCTCACCGCCTACGCCCAGACCTACCCGCCCGGCAGCTACCTGCTCACAGCCCCGCAGATCGCCCGCCGCTTCCACACCTCCGAGAAAGACGCGGAAGCGGCCCTGCGCCACCTGATCGACCACCAGATCCTCGACGTGCGCAACAAAGGCGGCGTGCGCCGCGGCGAGAACCACATCGACGTGCGCGCCGCCGGAACCGGGGTGCGCGTCGAACAGCGCGAGGCGGGCGGCGAGCTCGAATGCGCGACCTACCGGCGCTCGCACGAACGCGTCATCGCGTGGATCGCCCGCGCCCTCGACGTCCCGCCCGCAACCACCCTCACCGTCATCCACCGGCTGCTCGCCTTCGACGGCGCCCCGGCCGCCCATACCGCCACCGTGCTGCACCCGGCCGCAGACCCCATCCTGCCGCGCCGCCCCTGGCGCGCCGACACCCCCACCGAGGTCTTCGCGCGGCACGGACTGACCGTGCGCGCCGCCGCCGTCAGCGCCCAGATACGCCCGGCCACCACCGAAGCCGTCCACGCTCTCGGCCTCGAACACGGCCAGCCGGCCATCGACTACCGCGACCTGCTCGAGATCGCCCGCGGCCGCCAACCCATCGCCGTCACCACCTCCTGGCTGCACCCCGCCTACTACCGCGTCACCCTCCAACAGGACACCGTCCTCAACTCTCGCGGATAAGCCCTCTGACAGCGTTTCCGTTTGTTAGCCGCTGATCGCGCTCATGCCCACACCGAGGCCGGAAGACGACAGTACGCACCCCCTGCCGATCCCCTGGATAGCGGAGTGCACGACTAGTTGGCCGGTGTGTCAGAGCGACGCGGCACAATCGAGGGGTGTCGGACGAGAAACTGCATTCCTGGTTCAAGACCGAGGAGACCTACGCTGGCGCAGCTCAACTGCCGCCTGGATCGGCCAGCCTCGCCGGACTCGCCGAAGCCCTGGAGGTCAACCCCTCCACCGCGCTGCGCATGGTCGAACGGCTCACCACCGCCGGCATGGTCGAGAAGGCGGCCAACCCCGCCCGCCGCCGCGAGGTCCTGCTGCGGCTGACCG
>DASTAE010000169.1:0-4238 GCA_035712985.1 Actinospica sp. | reverse complement strand
ACGTCGTCGTACTTCAGGACGTTCTTGCGGATCTCGAAGTTCTGCTGCTCCAGCTGGCTCTGCGCCGACTGGATCGCGCGGGTGACCATCTTGGACTCGATCGGCACATCGTCGGCCACGTTCGCCGCGGCCAGCACGCGCTCCACGATCTGCGCCTTGAACAGCCGCATCAGGTCGTCGCCGAGCGAGAGGTAGAACCGGGACTCGCCCGGGTCGCCCTGGCGTCCGGCGCGGCCGCGCAGCTGGTTGTCGATCCGGCGGGACTCGTGCCGCTCGGTGCCGAGCACGTACAGGCCGCCCGCCTCGACGACCTCCTCGCTCTCCGCCGCCACGGCCTTCTTGGCCTTCTCGAGCGCCGCCTCCCAGGCCGCAGCGAACTCGTCCGGCGTGTCGGTGCGGTTCAGGCCGCGCTGCTGCAACTCGGCCTCGGCCAGCGCCTCGTCGTTGCCGCCGAGCTTGATGTCGGTGCCGCGGCCGGCCATGTTCGTGGCCACGGTGACCGAGCCCTTGCGCCCGGCCTGCGCGATGATCTGCGCCTCGCGCTCGTGGTACTTCGCGTTCAGCACCTCGTGCGGGATGCCGGCCTTGCGCAGCTGCTGCGAGAGGTACTCCGACTTCTCCACCGACACGGTGCCGATCAGCACCGCCTGGCCCTGGGCGTGCCGCGCCTCGATGTCCTTGACCACGGCCTTGAACTTGGCCTCTTCGGTCATGTAGATGAGGTCCTGGCGGTCCGCGCGGATCATCGGCTTGTTCGTCGGGATCGGGACCACGCCGAGCTTGTAGATCTGGTGGAACTCCGCGGCCTCGGTCAGCGCCGTACCGGTCATGCCGGCGAGCTTGTCGTAGAGGCGGAAGTAGTTCTGCAGGGTGATGGTGGCCAGCGTCTGGTTCTCGTTCTGGATCTCCACCCCCTCCTTGGCCTCGATCGCCTGGTGCATGCCCTCGTTGTAGCGGCGGCCGGCCAGGATGCGGCCGGTGTGCTCGTCGACGATCATGACCTCGTTGTTCATGACCACGTAGTCGCGGTCCTTCTTGAACAGCTCCTTGGCCTTGATCGCGTTGTTCAGGTAGCCGACCAGCGGGGTGTTCACCGACTCGTAGAGGTTGTCGATGCCCAGCAGGTCCTCGACCCGCTCGACGCCGCGCTCCAGGATGCCGACGGTCTTCTTCTTCTCGTCGACCTCGTAGTCGGTGTCCTTGGCGAGCCGGTTGGCGATCCGGGCGAAGTCCACGTACCACTTGGTGGCCTGGTCGGCCGGGCCCGAGATGATCAGCGGGGTACGGGCCTCGTCGATCAGGATCGAGTCGACCTCGTCGACGCAGGCGAAGAAGTGGCCGCGCTGGACCAGGTCGGCCTTGTCCCAGGCCATGTTGTCGCGCAGGTAGTCGAAGCCGAACTCGTTGTTCGTGCCGTACGTGATGTCGCAGTTGTAGGCCTCGCGCCGCTGCTCGGGCGTCATGTTGGCCAGGATGCAGCCGACCGTCAGGCCCAGGAAGCGGTGGATCCTGCCCATCCACTCCGAGTCGCGCTCGGCCAGGTAGTCGTTGGTGGTGACGATGTGCACGCCCTCGCCCGCGAGCGCGTTCAGGTACGCGGGCAGCGTGCCCATGAGGGTCTTGCCCTCGCCGGTGCGCGCCTCGGCGATGTTGCCCATGTGCAGGGCGGCGCCGCCCATCAGCTGGACGTCGTAGTGGCGCTGGCCGATGGACCGCTTGGCCGCCTCGCGCACGGTGGCGAAGGCCTCGGGCAGCAGCTGGTCCAGGGTCTCGCCGTCCTGGTAGCGCTGCTTGTACTCGTCCGTGAGGGCGCGCAGTTCCTCGTCGGTGAGGTCGACGAAGTCGTCTTCGATCGAGTTGATCAGCTCGGCCGTCTTGGCCAGCTTGCGAAGGATCTTCCCTTCGCCGGCGCGCAGGACCTTGTCGAAGAGGGCAGGCACTTTGGGAACGGCTCCTTGCGAGACAAATACGGACGGCGACCGCGGCCCCGGCGTTGGGATTCGCCGAGCGCAGCCTGAGCCGACCGGTGTCGACCGGTCGATATGTCATCGTAAGCGACCGGGGCCGGTCTAAGACAGTGCGCGCCCCATTCTCTTAGAGCACGGTAAGGAGGGCGGCCGCCGTGAACGGACAGCCGGAGATCCCCGCGGGGGACCTGTTGCTGCGCCCGTGGCGCTCCGGAGACGCCGCGGCCCTGGTGCGCGCCTGGGCCGATCCGGAGATCCGCAGGTGGGGGCGGTACGGCGCGGCGGTTCCAGAAACCGACACCGTCGGGCAGTGGCTGGACTGGAATCGGCGGCAGTGGGAGTTCGGGCTGCGGGTCGGCTTCGCGGTCTGCCGGGGGGCGCGGGACGGCGGCGGGGTCGTCGGCTCGATCCTGCTGCGGGACTTCGCGCGCACCGCGACCCATGTCGGTCATATCGGGGACACCGGCGAGGTCGGCTACTGGATCGTCCCCGGGTGGCGCGGCCGTGGCGCGGCGACCTCGGCGCTGGCCGCGGTCACCCGCTGGGCCTTCACCGCGGCCGACGACGGCGGGCTCGGGCTGAGCCGGATCGAGCTGCGGCACTCCGTCGGCAATCCCGGATCCTGCCGGGTCGCCGCGAAGGCCGGCTACCGGCACGAGGCGACGATGCGCGAGTCCTTCCGCTACGCCGACGGCGCCCGGCACGACGAGCACCTGCACGCCCGGCTGGCCGGCGAGGACGACGAGATCCGCGAGGCCCGCGGGCACGACGGCGCAGACGGCCCTGGCTGAACTCTCATGACGTACCGCAGGGCCCTCTCAGAGCCCGCTCATCGGCGGCTCTTAGCGTCGCGGACGTGGCATCTCAGACGAGCGCACCGATCTCAGTCCCCGCCGAGCCGCTGCCCGGACCCGCGCGGCGGCGCCGGCGGCCGTCGCTGAGCCGGGTCGACCGCACGGCCCTCGGGGTCTGGCTGGGCACCCGGCTGGGCCTGTTCCTGCTGAGCCTCTACGCGCGCTACGCCACGTCGAGCGGCGGCTCCTCGTCCTGGCTGGGGCTCTTCCAGCATTGGGACTGGTACCGCTACCTGACCGTCGCCGAGTACGGATACACCAGCGGCAAGGGCCCGGCCTACGACGAGAACATCACCGCCTTCCTGCCCGGCTATCCGCTGACGCTGCGCTTCGTGCACCTGTTCGTGCGCGACTGGGCGGTCTCCGGCCTGCTGATCTCGCTGGTCGCGGGCGGGGTCGCGGTGGTGGCGCTGGCCCGGCTGACCGAGTTCGAGTACGCGCGGCGGCATCCCGAGGGGACCGAGGAGCAGTCGCGGCGGGCCGCGCGCACGGCGGCGCTGCTGCTGGTCTGCGCCCCGGCCGCGGTCTTCCTGGCGGTCGGCTACACCGAGGCGCTCTTCCTGGCCTTCGCGGTCCCGGCCTGGCTCGCGGCCCGGCGCGGGCAGTGGGTGCGCGCCGGGGTGCTGCTGGCCTTCGCCTGCACGATCCGGATCAACGGCCTGTTCGTGCTGGCGGGGCTCGGGGTCATGTTCCTGACCTCGCGCCCGACGCGGCGGGAGTGGGTCAAGGCGCCCGCGCTGCTGCTGCCGCTCGCCTCGGTGGGCGCGTACACGGCGTACCTCCACGACATCACCGGCGACTGGCTGGAGTGGCTGCACGCGGAGAAGCGCGGCTGGTCACGCTCGTTCACCGACCCGGTCAGCTCGTGGATCCGGTCCTGGCGCAACGCCTTCGAGGGCGGATTCGGCGGCGGTGGGGGCGGGGGCGCAGGAGGGTCCCTCGGCGGAGGCGGCGCCCAGAACTCCGGCGGTGATCGCGGCGGCGGGTTCCCGAGCGGGGGCGGCGGCTTCGGCGGCGGCCCCGGTGGCAGCGGCGGCACGACCCGGCAGGGCTTCGGCGGAGGCGGCGGGGCCGCTCAGCAGGGCCTCGGGAGCGCCGGCGCGGGCACCGGCCACGGCGGCGGGGCGCTGACCGGAGTCGGGACCTTCGACACGTGGGCGTTCCGGCTGGAACTGCTCGCCGTGATCGTCGGCGTGGCGACCGTGCTCTGGCTCGGCTGGCGTCGGCGCTGGGCGGAGCTCACCTACGTCGGAATCTCGGTGTTCACGCTGGCCACGTCCACGTACTACCAGTCGATTCCGCGCGAGATGCTGCTGTGGTGGCCGCTGTGGGTCGGCGCGGCGATCTGGCTCGCCGCGCGGCGCTGGGCCACCGCCGCGGTCCTCGGCCTGAGCGGCCTGCTCATGGTCGGGGTGGC
>DASTAE010000168.1:0-6024 GCA_035712985.1 Actinospica sp. | reverse complement strand
TCACGCCGAACCGCTCGGGCGTGCCGTGGCAGGTCGCCAAGCACACGGTGATGGACCTCGACGAGTGGCCCTATCCGAAGAAGCCGCTGGTCCCGCTGGCCGAGACCGTGCACGAGCGGATGAGCGTGGAGATCTTCCGCGGCTGCACCCGCGGCTGCCGCTTCTGCCAGGCCGGCATGATCACCCGCCCGGTGCGCGAGCGCTCGATCACCGGCATCGGCGAGATGGTCAAGGCCGGGCTCGAGGCCACCGGCTACGAGGAGGTCGGCCTCCTCTCGCTCTCCTCCGCCGACCACACCGAGATCGCCGAGGTCGCCAAGGGCCTGGCCGACCGGTACGAGGGCACCCAGACCTCGCTCTCGCTGCCGTCCACCCGCGTCGACGCCTTCAACATCGACCTGGCGAACGAGCTCTCCCGCAACGGGCGCCGCAGCGGTCTGACGTTCGCCCCCGAGGGCGGCTCCGAGCGCATCCGCAAGGTCATCAACAAGATGGTGTCCGAGGAGGACCTGATCCGCACGGTCACGGCCGCCTACTCGGCCGGCTGGCGGCAGGTGAAGCTCTACTTCATGTGCGGGCTGCCCACCGAGACCGACGAGGACGTGCTGCAGATCGCCGAGATGGCGCGCAACGTCATCAAGGCGGGCCGGGAGGCCACGGGGTCGCGGGACATCCGCTGCACCGTCTCCATCGGCGGCTTCGTGCCCAAGCCGCACACGCCCTTCCAGTGGTGCGGCCAGCTCGGCGCCACCGAGACCGACGAGCGGCTGCGCAAGCTGCGCGACGTGATCCGCGCCGACAAGAACTACGCGCGCGCCATCGGCTTCCGCTACCACGACGGCAAGCCCGGCATCGTCGAGGGCCTGCTCTCCCGCGGCGACCGCCGGGTGGGCAAGGTCATCCGCGCGGTCTGGGAGGACGGCGGCCGCTTCGACGGCTGGTCCGAGTTCTTCTCCTACGACCGCTGGATGGCCGCCGCCGAGCGGGGCCTCGCGGACGAGCCGGTCGATGTGGCCTGGTACACCACCCGCGAGCGGGACCAGATCGAGACGCTGCCCTGGGACCACCTGGACTCGGGCCTGGACCGGGACTGGCTCTGGGAGGACTGGCAGGACGCGCTGCGCGAGACCGAGGTCGAGGACTGCCGCTGGACCCCCTGCTTCGACTGCGGCGTCTGTCCGCAGATGGGCACGGAGATCCAGGTCGGCCCGACCGGCAAGAAGCTGCTTCCGCTCAGCGTCGTCTGAGCCGGCGGCGGCGGGACGGGGCCCGGCGACGGCCTTTGACCGGAGTTTTATGCTCCGTCCCAGCCGTGCCGCGCTGAGCCTGGTTTCGCGCGCCGCACGCGCCGCCTAGTCTTTGCGTTATGAGCGCAGGCGACAGCACGAACGTTTCCGTGACCGAATCGGAGCAGGCCGCACCCGCCGCGGCCGCGGCCCCCGAGCGGCTCGACTCCATCCGCCCCTTCCTGCCGCGCGAGTTCGCGGCCCGGCTGGTGGACCAGCTGACCGTGGGCTCCAACCCGCAGTCGGTCGAGGTGGTGGCCCCGCTCACCGGCGAGACGATCGTGGACCTACCGCAGTCCGGCCCCGGCGACGTCGCGCACGCCTTCGAGAAGGCCCGCGCCGCGCAGACCGCCTGGGCTGCGCGCCCGGTCGGCGAGCGCGCCGCGGTGCTGCGCCGACTGCACGACCTGCTGCTCGACAACAGCGAGCACATCCTCAGCCTGCTCCAGGTGGAGACCGGCAAGACCCGGCTGCACGCCTTCGACGAGGTCGCCGTCTCCGCGATGACCGCGCGGCACTACGCCCACTCGGCGCGCGGCTACCTGCGCCCCAGGCACAAGCTCGGCGTGTTCCCGGTGATCACCAAGGTGACCGAGTACCGGCACCCCAAGGGCGTGGTCGGCGTGATCACCCCGTGGAACTACCCGCTCGCGCTGGCCGCGATGGACATCCTGCCGGCCCTCGTCGCGGGCAACGCCGTCGTGCACAAGCCGGACAACCAGACCGCGCTCAGCGGCGTCTACCTGCGCCAGCTCGCCGTTCAGGCCGGGCTGCCGGCCGAGCTCTGGCAGGTCGTCACCGGCGACGGACCGGTCACCGGCCCCGCCGTCGTGGACCACGCGGACTACGTGGCCTTCACCGGCTCCACCCGGACCGGCCGGCAGGTGGCGCAGCAGGCGGCCGGCCGCCTGATCGGATGCTCCCTGGAGCTCGGCGGCAAGAACGCGATGATCGTGTTCGACGACGCCGATCTGGACAAGACCGTCGCGGGAGCCATCCGCGCCTGCTACACCTCGGCCGGCCAGCTGTGCATCTCCATCGAGCGGATGTACGTCCACCACGCCGTCTACGACCAGTTCGTCGACCGCTTCGTCACCGAGGTCAAGGCCCTGAAGCTGGGCTCGAAACTGGACTTCTCGGCCGACGTCGGCTCGCTGACCAACATCAAGCAGCTCGAGACCGTGACCCAGCAGGTCGAGGACGCCCGGCTCAAGGGCGCGCGGGTGCTCGCCGGCGGCCGCCGCCGGCCCGACATCGGCCCGCTGTTCTACGAGCCGACCGTGCTCAGCGACGTGGCGCCGGGCATGACGCTCTACGCCGACGAGACCTTCGGCCCGGTCGTCTCGCTCTACCGCTTCGAGAACGAGGCCGAGGTCGTGCAGGCGGCCAACGCCACGAAGTTCGGCCTGAGCGCCTCGATCTGGACCCGCGACTCCAAGCGCGCGAAGGAGGCGGCGCTGCGGATGCACTCCGGGATGGTGAACGTCAACGAGGCGTACGCGGCGGCCTTCGGCTCGGTCGCGGCGGCCACCGGCGGCATGGGCGACTCGGGCGTCGGCCGGCGCAGCGGCGCCGAGGGAATCTGGCGCTACACGGAGATCCAGACCGTGGCCCGGCAGACGCTGGTGCCGATCGCGCCCTCGATGGGCCTCGGCCCTGAGCGCTTCACGAAGTACCTCGGCTCGGCGCTGCGTCTGCTCAAGACCCTGCGAGTGCGCTGACGGAGCACGCGGATCGCACGTGCGCGGGCGGGTCCGGAAATCACCCCGGGTCCGCCCGATTCGTAAAGCCCGGGTAATATCGGCTTCTCGACTACCGTTCCGGAGCGCTCGGCAAGTAGCTTGGGTCCTGCGGGAGAAACCGCGGTCGGCACCTCTGGGCAGTGACTGCGCAGTGGGGGGCGTCGGGCGGGGCGGGACTCGCAGTCCACTGCCGGGTCGTGGAATCGCCCGGGCCGGTGGTGACCACGGAGATAAGACCCATTCCTAACAACGGGGAAGGTGGCGACACATGTCAGGCGCTGTTAACGTAACTGCCGCTGACCTGGCCAAGGCCTCTCAGAACATCCAGGCGTGCGTCCAGGACATCCAGTCCCAGATGAGCCAGCTGCAGAGCGCGGTCGAGCCGCTCGGCTCCTCCTGGAAGGGCGCTGCTTACAACGCCTTCCAGCAGCTGATGCAGCGCTTCGACGACGACGGCAAGAAGCTGACGCAGGCGCTGCAGGCGATCGGCGAGGCCATGGAAGCGAACAACAAGAGCTACACGGCGACCGAGCAGGAGAACACGTCGTCGATCACGAAGCTGCTCAGCGGCCTCCAGTAGCCCGCCCGATCGTCATCGCGCGCGGCCCCGTCGAGGCCGCGTCGCAGCGAAGTAATTTTTGAGGGGAGAAACCATGTCCGGTGAAGGCATGATGCTCGTCACGTTCGCCGAGCTGGCGAACGCGGCGCAGACCATCCAGAACGCGTCGAACAACCTGAACTCGAAGCTTGACGACCTCAAGTCCCAGCTGACGCCGATCGCGTCGACGTGGACCGGTGCGGCGGCCCAGAACTACCAGGTGCAGCAGAACAAGTGGAACCAGGCCCAGGATGACATCAACAACGTCCTGAAGGCCATCGGCCAAGCCGTCGAGGCTGCGCACGACCAGTACCAGTCCACCGAGACCTCGAACGCGCAGTCCTGGGGTTCGTGAGTCAGAGCGCGGCCGAGCCCGCCGACCCGCCGGATTCCGGCCCGGGGCGGCGGGCTCTCTGCTAGGGTTGCCCGCATGAGCGCCAGCATCCGTCGATTTAGCTATGGCCACCGGATCGTTCCGGCCGGCCAGATCGTCGAGCGCTGAGAAGCTCAGCCCGAGACCTTCGCGGCGCCCCGGACCGATCCCGGTCCGGGGCGCCGTCGTCTGTGCGCACTCCTCGGCCGGGGCCGGTGCGGGCCGCCACCCGCAGACCCGAGGAGAGCCCTGATGAGCACCGTCCCCGCGCAGCACCCCGTCGCCTCCGTCCCCGCCGCCGCGCCCGCGCCCGACGGCGTGCCCGGCGGCCGCGAACGCATCGACGCCCTCGACGCCGAACTGGTCCAGCTGATCAAAGCCAGGATGGCCGTGTCCGCCGAGATCCAGGCGGCCCGGATGGCCGACGGCGGCCGCCGCGTGGACCTGCGCCGCGAGACCGAGGTCATCGGCCGCTACACCGCCGCCCTCGGCAGGCCGGGCACCACCGTCGCGATGGCCCTGCTGGAGCTCGGCCGCGGACGGGTCTGAGGGCGTCCGGGGAACGGGGGCCGGGCTCGCGTTCCCCGGACGCCCTAAGCCGGACCTTGCCGGCGTAACCGGAAGTCCGCTCAGTCGTTGTCCCCGCTGAATGGATCCCGAGCGATCGGCTCGGATCCGGCGCGTCCGGTCGCCGGGTCCGGCTGTGGGACCTCGCGACGGATTGCCAGACGGCCGAGAGCATTCGCCAGGACCTGCGCCCCGCCGCCTCGCGCGCGCGGGGCGCAGGCGTCGGCGGGCGAGGGGCTGTCCGCGCAGGCCGGTAGAATCAACCCCATCATGGATGACGCCTCCACCTCCCCCCTCGTCCTGGTCGTCGACTTCGGTGCGCAGTACGCCCAGCTCATCGCGCGCCGCGTGCGCGAGGCCCGGGTCTACAGCGAGATCGTGCCGCACACGTGGACGGCCGCGCAGATCCTGGAGCGCAAGCCGGCCGCGGTGATCCTGAGCGGCGGCCCCTCCTCGGTGTACGCCGAGGGCGCGCCCAACGTCGGCCCGGAGCTGTTCCGCTCCGGCGTCCCCACCTTCGGCATGTGCTACGGCTTCCAGGCCATGGCGCGGGCCCTCGGCGGGACGGTCGACCACACGAACACCCGGGAGTACGGGCGCACCGCGCTGTCCGTCTCGGACACCGGCTCCACGCTGTTCACCGGCAGCCCGGCCGAGCAGACCGTGTGGATGTCGCACGGGGACGCGGTCGTCGCCGCCCCGGAGGGCTTCAAGGTCACCGCCTCCACCGCCGGCACCCCGGTCGCCGCCTTCGAGGACGACGAGCGTCGGCTCTACGGCGTCCAGCACCACCCCGAGGTGCTGCACTCCGAGTTCGGCCAGCGGATGCTGGAGAACTTCCTCTACGAGGCCGCCGGGATCAAGCCGGAGTGGACCACCGAGAACGTGGTCGAGGAGCAGGTGGCCGCGATCCGCGCGCAGGTCGGCGGAAGGCGGGTGATCTGCGGGCTGTCCGGCGGGGTGGACTCGGCGGTGGCCGCCGCCCTCGTGCAGCGCGCCGTCGGCGACCAGCTGACCTGCGTCTTCGTGGACCATGGGCTGCTGCGCAAGGGCGAGGTCGAGCAGGTCGAGCGGGACTTCGTCGCCGCCACCGGCGTCTCGCTCAAGACCGTCGACGCCAAGCGCCGCTTCCTGGACGCGCTGGCCGGGGTCAGCGACCCGGAGGAGAAGCGCAAGATCATCGGTCGCGAGTTCATCCGCGTCTTCGAGCAGGCCGAGCGGGAGCTGCTGGCCGAGGCCGCCGCCGAGGGCGAGCCGGTCGAGTTCCTGGTGCAGGGCACGCTCTACCCGGACGTCGTCGAGTCCGGCGGCGGCGCGGGCACCGCGAACATCAAGTCGCACCACAACGTCGGCGGCCTGCCGGACGACCTGCAGTTCAAGCTGATCGAGCCGCTGCGCAAGCTGTTCAAGGACGAGGTGCGCAAGGTCGGCGCCGAGCTCGGCCTGCCGCGCGAGATC
>DASTAE010000167.1:0-18805 GCA_035712985.1 Actinospica sp. | reverse complement strand
AGGAACGCAAGGAACGCGAACGCGCCGAGCGCGAGCGCCTGATCGTGGCCACGGCCCGCGAACTCGCCGAGCAGCAAGGCTGGGACGCGGTGACGACGCGCCGACTCGCCGAGCGCATCGAGTACAGCCAACCCGTGCTGTACAGCCACTTCCGCGGCAAGCGCGAGATCATCGGCGCGGTGGCCCTCCAAGGCGCCGCCGAACTGGCCGCAGCCGTACGCGCCGCCACCTCCTCCGCCACCACCCCCCGCGCCCGGGTGACGGCCCTGGCGCGCACCTACCTGGACTTCGCGCAGCGCAACCCGGCCGTCTACGACGCCATGTTCCACCTCGACAGCGGCCTGGCCTTCGCCCGGGAAGACACCCCCGAGCCGCTCAAAGACGCCTTCGCCGCCCTCCTCGAAACCCTCGGCGCCGCGGCGGGCGACGGCGTGGACCCGGGAGTCTTCACCGAGGTCTTCTGGGCGTCCCTGCACGGCCTGGCCACCCTCACGCGAACAGGCCGCCAGCCGGCGGAACTCGCCGATCGAAGGCTGGAGTTGCTGGTGGACCGGCTCGCCGCCCTGTGAGCGGCACCGCTGGCCGCCGACGAGACTCGGGACGAGCGGCGGCCGGGCGCGCTCTGTTCCCACTGTCGCGAAGCGGCGATCTTCCTGCCCCTAATGCACCACGAACGCCACGATCAGGAACACGACGCACGCCGCGATGGGTGCGATCGTGGCGAGGTTCCACGTGATCGTGGGCGGGGCGGCGTCGGTCTGGGGCTCGGCTTCCGGGTCGAGGCCGGCGCGGTTGAACCAGTGCTCGCGGCGGGCGGTCATCTCGGTGATGGCCTGGTCGGCGAAGGAGAGGCGCTCGATGGGGTCGGGGGTGCGGCTCGAGGCGTAGCGGGTGTCGTCGTAGCCGCCCAGGCCGCTCAGGCGCTGGCGGCCGCCCTTGTCGGCGCGGGCCTGGCGGGTCAGTTCGCGCAGGCGGGCCCGTTCGGCGCGGCGGCGGTCCCTGAGGGAGACGGGGATGGCCCAGACGGTGTAGCGCTGGCTCGTGGTGAAGGCGATGAAGGACAACTGCGCCGTGAGCTTCGTGACGGCGCCCCAGGACAGGGTGATGGTGCGCAGGGGGTTTCGCACCACCAGCGCGTCGGTGCCGGAGAAGGCCGCCGGGTAGACGCCGTAGGCGAACGCGAGTGCCGCCACCAGGAGCATGATCGAGGCTCCGGGCATGTCGGCCTTGCCCTCCTCGGCCAGCAGGTCCACCCCGCCGCCGATGCAGAACAGCATCACGACCGCTCCGCCGACCATGGCCCCCACGCCGCGGTAGGCGGTGGGCTTCTCGGCGTCGGCGGGACTCGCTGGCGTTGTCATGTGCTGGATTCTGCCGCACCCGCGGGGCGCGGGTCCACGCGGCTCCCGGAGACGGTTCGGCAACGGGCAGGTCGCGGGCGCGCACCGGCTCGGGCGGTGCTCGGAGAACGTTTGCACAGGGGGTTCACCCGTGGATTACTGTGGATGGGTGACCAGCACCCTCCCAGCGGCATCGAGGCCGCATCCGACGTACGACCTCAGCGGGGTGACCAGCAGCGAAGCCGCGCTGCGCCGGTTCCTGCTGGGGCTGCCCGGGGTCGACAAGGTGGGCCTCGAGGCCCGCTCCGCCCGCCTCGGCACCCGGTCGATCAAGACCACGGCCAAGGCCGCGGGCATCGACCTCGCGATCAGCATGATCGACCTGACCACGCTGGAGGGCGCCGACACCCCCGGCAAGGTCCGCTCGCTCTGCGCGAAGGCCCGTCGCCCCGACCCGAGCGACCCGACCTGCCCCTCCACCGCCGCGGTATGCGTATACCCGGACATGGTCGCCGTGGCCAAGGAGGAGCTGAAGGGCACCGGGATCCACGTGGCGGCCGTGGCGACGGCCTTCCCCTCGGGGCGGTCCTCGCGCGAGGTGAAGCTCGCGGACACCCGGCTCGCGGTGGAGGCGGGGGCCGACGAGATCGACATGGTGATCGATCGTGGGGCCTTTCTCTCCGGGCGGTTCCAGGATGTCTTCGATGAGATCGTCGCGGTCAAGGGCGCCTGCGGGGACGCGCACCTGAAGGTGATCCTGGAGACCGGGGAGCTGGCCACGTACGACAACGTGCGCCGGGCCTCCTGGCTGGCGATGCTGGCGGGCGCGGACTTCATCAAGACGTCCACGGGCAAGGTCAGCCCGGCCGCGACCCTGCCGGTCACGCTGCTGATGCTGGAGGCGATCCGCGACTTCACCGGGCAGACCGGCCGCAAGGTCGGCATGAAGCCCGCGGGCGGCATCCGGACCAGCAAGGACGCGCTCAAGTACCTGGTGACGGTGAACGAGACGCTCGGGGACGGCTGGCTCTCGCCGGACTGGTTCCGCTTCGGCGCCTCCTCCCTGCTGAACGACCTGCTGATGCAGCGGCAGAAGCTGGCCACGGGGCACTACTCCGGTCCGAACTACGTGACCGTCGACTGAGAGGGCGAGAGAGAATGGGCATCTTCGACTACGCGCCCGCGCCCGAGTCGCGCGCGATCGTGGACATCAAGCCGAGCTACGGGCTCTTCATCGGCGGCGAATTCGGGCCGGCCACCGGCGGCAGCTTCAAGAGCGTGAACCCGGCGACCGGCGAGGCGCTCGCCGAGGTCGCCGAGGCCTCCGCCGCGGACGTGGACCGGGCCGTCGCGGCGGCGCGTCAGGCCTATGACAAGGTCTGGTCGCGCATGCCGGGCACGGAGCGGGCCAAGTACCTCTTCCGGATCGCGCGCATCATCCAGGAGCGCGCCCGCGAGCTGGCCGTGCTCGAGTCGATCGACAACGGCAAGCCGATCCGGGAGACGCGGGACGTGGACGTTCCCCTCGTCGCCGCGCACTTCTTCCACTACGCCGGCTGGGCCGACAAGCTCGAGTTCGCGGGCTACGGCCCGAACCCGCGGGCGCTCGGCGTCGCGGCGCAGGTGATCCCGTGGAACTTCCCGCTGCTGATGCTGGCCTGGAAGATCGCGCCGGCTCTCGCGTGCGGCAACACCGTGGTCCTCAAGCCCGCCGAGACCACGCCGCTGACCGCGCTGCTTTTCGCGGAGATCTGCCAGCAGGCGGAGCTTCCGGCCGGCGTCGTGAACATCGTGACCGGCGCGGGCGAGACCGGCGCGGCGCTGGTCGCGCACCCGGACGTGAACAAGGTGGCGTTCACCGGGTCGACGGCCGTGGGCCGGGCGATCGCGCGCACCGTGGCCGGCAGCGACAAGAAGCTGACGCTCGAGCTCGGCGGCAAGGCGGCGAACATCGTGTTCGACGACGCGCCGATCGACCAGGCGGTCGAGGGGATCATCGACTCGATCTTCTTCAACCAGGGCCAGGTCTGCTGCGCGGGCTCGCGGCTGCTGGTGCAGGAGTCGATCCAGGACGAGCTGCTGGACGCGCTGCGCCGCCGGATGGGCACGCTGCGGCTCGGCGACCCGCTGGACAAGAACACGGACATCGGCGCGATCAACTCGGCCGAGCAGCTGGCCCGGATCACGGAGCTGACCGCGGCGGGCGAGGCCGAGGGCGCGGAGCGCTGGTCGCCGCCCTGCGAGCTGCCGGCCAACGGCTTCTGGTTCGCGCCGACCATCTTCACGAACGTCTCGGCCACGCACCGGATCGCGCGCGAGGAGATCTTCGGGCCGGTGTTGAGCGTGCTCACCTTCCGCACCCCGGACGAGGCGATCTCGAAGGCCAACAACACGCCGTACGGACTGTCCGCGGGCGTGTGGACCGAGAAGGGCTCCCGGATCCTCAGCATGGCCAAGCGGCTGCGCGCGGGCGTGGTGTGGGCCAACACCTTCAACAAGTTCGACCCGACCTCGCCCTTCGGCGGGTACAAGGAGTCCGGTTACGGCCGCGAGGGCGGCCTGCACGGTCTGGAGGCCTACCTCGATGTCTGAGAAGACGGCTAAGAAGGCCGCGGAGAAGCAGCCCGAGCCGCCGCGGCTGGACGTGCGCAAGACCTACAAGCTGTACATCGGCGGGGCGTTCCCGCGCTCGGAGAGCGGACGGAGCTACCAGGTGACCTCACCGGACGGCGCGTTCCTGGCGAACGCCGCGCTCGCCTCGCGCAAGGACGCGCGCGACGCCGTGGGCAAGGCCCGCGGCGCGTTCTCCGGCTGGTCGGGCGCCACCGCGTATCTCAGGGGCCAGATCCTCTACCGGGTCGCCGAGGTGCTGGAGGGCCGTCGCGCGCAGTTCGTCGCGGAGGTGCGCTCCGTCGAGGGGCTCTCGGATGCGAAGGCCGCGGCGCAGGTGGACGCGGCGATCGACCGCTGGGTCTGGTATGCGGGCTGGACCGACAAGATCGGCCAGATCCGCTCCGCGGCGAACCCGGTGGCCGGCCCGTTCTGGAACGTCTCCTCCCCCGAGCCGACCGGCGTCGTCGCGCTGTTCGCGCCGGAGCGGCCCGCGCTGCTCGGCCTGGTGTCCGTGCTGGCCCCGGCGATCGCGACCGGGAACACGGCCGTGCTGGTCGCCCCGGACTCGGCGGCGCTGCCCGCGGTCACCCTGGCCGAGGTGCTGGCCACCTCCGACCTGCCCGGCGGCGTCGTCAACATCCTGACGGGCTCGGCGGCCGAGCTGGGCAAGCCGCTGGCCGAGCACTTGGACGTGGACGGCCTCGACCTGGCCGGGATCGCGGACACGGAGTACGCGACCTCGCTGGAGAGGATGGCGGCGGAGAACCTCAAGCGGGTGCTGCGGCCGAGCGCCGCCCCCTCGGACTGGACCGCCGCGCCGGGCACCTCGCGGCTGACGGCGTTCCTGGAGACCAAGACGGTCTGGCACCCGGTCGGCGCGTAGCCGTCGGCGAACGACAGGCGGCCCCGCTCCCGGATTCGGGGGCGGGGCCTCGTCGTACGCCGTGTCAGTTGCCGGGGGCCGGGGCCGGGTTCATCAGGCCGCCGACCAGCGGCAGGTCGCGGACGGGCAGGCCGTCGGCCACCGCGTCGGCCACCGGCTGGGTGCTGACCGGGACGCCGCCGAGCGAGGTGCCGACCACGTTCGAGAGCGGGTCCACGTGCGAGCCGGCCAGCGGGTAGAGCCGGAGGTTGCCGAAGGCGCCGACGATCCCGGCGGCGTTGTGGCCGATCCCGGTGTCGGCCTGGGCCACGGCCGGAGCCGCCGCGGCGAGGGTGAGCGGAACGATCGCGAGGCGGGCGAGGCGAGCCATGGTTTTCCAGTCCTCCATCAGACGTCGAAGCACCTTTCCGGCCAACTTAGCGCCGGAAGGGTGCTTCGGCGGAAAACGCCCCGCCGTACGGGTTATTCGGACGACAAGGTATGACTGGTCCGAATTATGAACTGCCTACTAATGCGCCCCGCGCTACTGCCAGTTGCCGACGCCGAAGGGGCCCTGGCCGCCGTCGTGGCGCTGCTGCTCGTTCTCGGCGGGCTGGGTCGGCTGCTGCTGCGGGGCCTGCTGCGGCGCGGCGCCGCCCGGGCCCGGCTGCCAGGGCTGCGGGTTCGGCGCGTACTCCTGCATGGTCGGCGGGACCGGCGGCATCATCTGGGTGCGCGCGTCGCCGGGCTGCTGCGGCTGTCCGGGCTGCTGTCCCGGCTGCTGGCCGGGGCGCAGCGATCCGGGTACGGAGTAGGAGCCGGTCGGCGACTGCTGGGCCTGCAGGGTCTGCGGGGCCGCGGGCTGGGCCTGCGGCGGCAGGTAGGCGGTCTGCTCGTTGGGGTTGCCCGGCGTCCAGGAGAAGCCGGCCGGCTGCTGGCCCTGACCCTGGCCGGGCTGGGGCTGCTGCGGCTGCTGCGGCGGAACCCCCGGCTGCTGCTGCGGCGGAACGCCCCAGTTCGCCGGGCCCGCGGCGGCGCCCTGGGCCGGGGCCGGGTTCGCCGGCCGGAGCGGGGCGTGCGTCTGCCAGGTCAGCCAGGCGTACCAGCCGGCCACGGCGATCGCCGCCGCGCCGCCCGCGCCGGCGAGGAAGAAGGCGAACTTGTCGGTGCCTGACACATCGGCGCCGAAGCTGGCGAAGAAGGCGACCAGGCCGAAGACCGCGGCGACCGCGACCGTGCCGAGGGCGACCAGGGTGATCAGCCGGGCCTTGGCCAGCGGCGGCTCCACGTGGTTCGCCAGGTAGACGGCGATCGCGATCGCCAGCGCCACCGGGAAGTTGAGCAGGTTCCCCAGCTGTCCGGCGGCGGTGTCGGAGAAGCTCCCGCCGCTGGTGAACAGCAGTTCGATCACGGAGGCCAGGATGCTGAGCGCCGCATACGCCGCGGCACCGAGCGCCGCGGGCTCGCGCAGCTTCTTGATCGCATCTGTCATGAGTGCGTGACTTTCCCTGGGTTTCATCGGATGGTGCGCCTTTTCGGCGCAGCGAGCCTACCGAGCCGCGCGAGCGCGCCGCCAGGGCGCATATCCAGGGACTGAGGAAACTCCGCGCAAAGTGACTGCGCGTCAGGCTGCGGCCGCAACCGGTTCCAGCCACTCGGAGTTCGCGGTCACGTACATGGCCAGCGGGCGCAGCGAGGGGTCCTCGCGCAGCTTGCGCAGCGCGCGCCAGAGCGCGGACTTCACCGTGCCGACCGAGACGCCCATGCGCTCGGCGATCTCGGTGTCGGTGTACGAGCCGTAGTAGCGCAGCGAGAGCGCCTCGCGGTCCCGCGCCGAGAGCCGGCCGAGCGCGCGGGCCACGGCGACCCGCATCTCGACCTGCGTCATCGACTCGCCGTCGTACGGGCGCTCGGGCAGCTCGTCGGTCGGGTACTCCTCGACCCGGCGCTTGCGCCACTGCGAGATCTGGTGGTTCGTCATGGTCCGGCGCAGGTAGGAGCCGACGACGGCCTTGTCCTCGATGCGGTGCCAGGCCTGGTAGGTCTTGAGCAGGCCCTCCTGGAGCAGATCCTCGGCCTCCGTGCGGTCTCCGGCCACCTGGTGGGCCGTGCGCAGTAGCGAGGAACGGCGCTCCGCCACGTACGCGGCGAAGTCTCCGGGAATCGTGGCCGAACCGTTATCAACGCCCGGGGAACCGTTCGCGCCGCGGACGGCGTCTGCATGCTCGGCGGGGACAGGAGGTGCCTGAGTCGGGAAGCTCATGGGTACCACCTTCGTCCCCGCTCTTCATCACGCAGTCCGATTCACGTCACAGCTTTGCCACAGGCCCGAAGGGGTGGCGCGGGTTCCCCACCGGGGGTGAAACACCCGGCACCGGACGTGATCGATTTCCCGAAAACGGACACTCCGCGAGACCATACGGTCACCCCGCGTCGCATCGCTCTGTCCGGAATGCGAATTTCAGCGCCGACTACCGCCTCCAGGCTTTTCATCGGTAAAAATGGGTAGGTGCCTAGTCTCCTGCTCGTCGAAGACGATCCCTCCATCCGGATGGCCATCGAACTCGCGCTGACCCGCCAGGGCCACCGCGTGACCGCCGCCGCCACCGGCGAGGAGGGCCTGGAGCTGTGGCAGAGCCAGCGCCCGGAGCTCGTCGTCCTCGACGTGATGCTGCCCGGCCTCGACGGCTTCGAGGTCTGCCGGCGCATCCGGCGCACCGACCAGGTGCCCATCATCCTGCTGACAGCGCGCAGCGACGACATAGACGTCGTGGTCGGCCTCGAGTCCGGCGCGGACGACTACGTGGTCAAGCCGGTCCAGCCGCGGGTGCTCGACGCGCGCATCCGGGCCGTGCTGCGCCGACACGGCGGGGCGGTGCCGGAGCAGGCGGACGTCGCGGTCTTCGGCGACCTGTCCGTGGACCGCTCGGCGATGATCGTCTCCCGCGGCGGCCTGCCGATCTCGCTCACCCCGACCGAGCTCAAGCTGCTGGTGGAGCTCTCCCGGCGGCCGGGCCAGGCGCTGTCCAGGCAGCAGCTGCTGCGGCTGGTCTGGGACCACGACTACCTCGGCGACTCCCGGCTGGTGGACGCGTGCGTGCAGCGGCTGCGCGCGAAGGTCGAGCTGGTTCCCGGGGATCCGCAGCTGATCCGCACCGTCCGCGGCATCGGCTATCGCCTGGATCCGCCCCGATGAGGCGCGCGT
The DNA here is from genome assembly GCA_035712985.1 of Actinospica sp. Lineage (GTDB taxonomy): Bacteria > Actinomycetota > Actinomycetes > Streptomycetales > Catenulisporaceae > Actinospica. Next base: position 10,785 of record DASTAE010000167.1, on the reverse strand, counting down.
GAGCAGGAGAGACACCAAGGAGAAACGGCGGCAGGCGGCGGAGGCGCGCATCGAGCGGCGCGGCGTCGGCTGGTGGCGGCGCGGGCTGCACCGGCGCGGCTGGCGGCTCGGCGGGATCCGGCCGCGGCTGTTCGCGGGTTTCGCGGCGGTCGCCGTGATCACCGCGATCATCATCACCAGCGCGTCCTACTACCTGACCCGCGCGGTGATGCTGGACAAGGCGCAGCAGACCGCCGTCAGCAACCTTACGGACGACTTCAACGCGTACGGCGACCAGTTGCAGGCCGGGGGCGCCGGCGCGGGCAAGCAGTACGAGGAGGCGACGATCGCCAACTCGCTGCACCAGATCGCCAACACGATCGCGAAGAACGGCGACGCGGTGCTGATCATCAGCCCGACCGCGGGCACGATCTTCAGCAACGCCAACCTCGACGCCGTGCCCGCCGACTTCAAGAAGGCCTCGTCCGGCGCGATGGTGCAGGAGCGTACGTCGATCGACGGCACGCCCTACATCCTGACCGGCGCGACGCTGCAGCCCTCCGGCGTGCAGATGTACACCTTCACCGACCTGGGCCAGGAGCAGCACGTCCTGGACAACCTGGTGCTGATCGGCTCGATCTCCACGCTGCTCGCGCTGCTCGGCGCGACGATCGTGGCCTTCTTCGCCAGCCGCAACATCCTGCTGCCGATCCGGCGGCTCGGCATGGCCGCGCGCCGGCTCGGCCGCGGCGATCTGGACGTGCGGCTCGAGGTGAACGGCTCGGACGAGCTCGCGGACGTCTCCCGCACCTTCAACGAGACCGCCCGCGCGCTGGCGTTCTCGATGGAGGAACTGCGCGCGATGGACGCGGCCTCGCGGCGCTTCGTCGCGGACGTGTCGCACGAGCTGCGCACCCCGCTGACCGCGATGACCGCCGTCACCGAGGTGCTCGAGGACGTCGAGGACGCCGACCCGACCACCGTCTCCGCGGCGCATCTGATCGCCAACGAGACCAAGCGTCTCGCCCGGCTGGTCGAGGACCTGATGGAGATCTCCCGGATGGACGCGGGCACCGCCGGGATGCGCGTCGAGGACGTGAACCTGCCGGAGCTGATCGAGGCCACGATCGAGGCGCGCGGCTGGGGCGACAAGGTCCGGGTGCGCGCGCCGCGGGTGCTGCCGGTGCGGGTGGACGCGCGGCGGATCGACGTGGTGCTGGCGAACCTGTGCGGCAACGCGCTCAAGCACGGCGGCGAGCCGGTCGAGCTCACCGTGCACGAGTACGCGGACGCATTGCTGATCGAGGTCGCGGACAACGGCCCCGGCATCCCGCAGGACGCGCTGCCGCACATCTTCGAGCGTTTCTACAAGGCGGACAAGGCGCGCGGCCGCAGCGAGGGCAGCGGCCTGGGCCTGGCGATCGCGTGGGAGAACGCGCGGCTGCACAGCGGCGAGCTCTCGGCGCGGAACCGTCCGGAAGGCGGAGCCGTCTTCACTTTCAGACTGCCTCGGCAGCACGGTTCGCTGCTGGACGAACCGGATGAGGATCTGCTCGCCGCGGAGCGACTGCTCTCGGCGTCCGGACACGAGACACGCCAATGGGAGGCGAGGAGCCGGTGACCGCAGCGTCGCACGATCCGCGCCGACGGCGCGGGGTGGGCGTGGTGGCGGCCGTGGCCGGGACGCTCGGAGCACTGGGCCTGGCGGGCTGCGGGATCCAGTCCAGCTCGATGAAGGTGGTCGGCGCGGCGCCGACGCTGCAGGCGGCCAACGACGCGACCGGCACCGGGAATCCGGGCGGCGAGAACCAGTACTCGCTCTACTTCTTCCGCGATCACAAGCTCACCCCCGTGGTCCGCTATACGAACGACCCGGTGACGCAGGCGCTGATCATGGCCGCGCTGATCAAGGGCCCGGACCCGACGGACACGGCCGACGGCTTCACCACGGCGATCCCGGAAGGCCTGTCGATCGTCTCGTTCACCGCGCGCGACCAGCAGTGGAACTATCAGTACTCGGAGCCGGTGGGCCTGGCGGGCAAGGCCGAGATCATCTGCTCGATCCAGGCGGACCTGAACGCCCCCTCGGTGGGCACCGCGACCGCCGACGGCAACCAGGTGTGGAACTACTGCTCGGACTTCTCCGACGACTTCGGGGCGCCCGCCTACCTGCCGAGCTTCGGCCCGAGCGCGGCGAGCCCCACGGACACGGCGAACTGAGGCCGGTCGGCGGGCCGCTTCCCGTAGGGTGGCGGCTATGACCGACGAGACTGTCCCTGCCCCCATCGCGCTGACCGAGGACGTGCTGCGCCGGGTCCCCAAGGTGGCGCTGCACGACCACCTCGACGGCGGACTGCGCCCGGCCACGGTGATCGACCTGGCGCACGCCGCCGGCTACGCCGGGCTGCCCACCACCGACCCCGCCGCCCTCGGCACCTGGTTCCGCGACGCGGCCGACTCCGGCTCGCTGGAGCGGTACCTGGAGACCTTCGACCACACCGTCGCCGTCATGCAGAGCGCGCACGCGCTGCGCCGGGTCGCCGCCGAGGCGGTCGAGGACCTGGCGGCCGACGGCGTGGTCTACGCCGAGCTGCGCTACGCGCCCGAGCAGCACCTGCGCGACGGCCTGACGCTGGACGAGGTCGTGGCGGCCGTCAACGAGGGCTGCCGGGAGGGCGAGGACCGCGCGATCGCGGCGGGCAACCCGATCCAGGTCGGCACGCTGGTGACCGCGATGCGGCAGAACACCGAGCCGGGCCACAGCCTGAAGATCGCCGAGCTGGCCGTGCGGCACCGCGACTCCGGCGTGGCCGGCTTCGACATCGCCGGGCCCGAGCTCGGCTTCGGCCCGGACCTGCACGCCGACGCCTTCGCCTACCTGCGCGAGCAGTTCCTGCGCTTCACCATCCACGCGGGCGAGGCCGACGGACCGGCCTCGGTCGCGAAGGCCGTGCAGCTGGGCACCCAGCGCCTCGGCCACGGCGTGCGCGTCATCGAGGACGTCACCTTCACCGAGGACGGCGAGGCCGAGCTCGGCCGGCTCGCCGCCTTCGTGCGCGACACCCGGATCGCGCTGGAGGTGTGCCCGTCCTCGAACCTGCAGACCGGGATCGCCGGCAAGATCGCCGACCACCCGGTGCAGAAGCTGTACGAGCTCGGATTCACCATCACCATCAGCTGCGACAACCGGCTGATGAGCGGCACGTCCACCTCGCGCGAGCTCGGCCTGCTGGTCGAGGCCTTCGACTGGGACCTGTCGGACCTGGAGCTGGTCGCCCTCAACGGCATCGAGGCCGGCTTCCTCAGCCAGGACCGCCGCGACGAGCTGTCGGACCTGATCATCGACCGCTTCCAGGACCTGCGCGACTGATCCGCGTCCCCGGCCGCTTGGTGAAGCGGCGGTCCGGCCCGCTCAGCGGGCAGGGCCGCCGCTTTCCGCGTACGCGGCAGGCAGCAGCTCGTCGGCGGCCAGGTCCGGCCTCAGCCGCGCGAGGTGCGCGGGCTGGCGCCAGCGGCCGCGGGTGTCGGTGGACACTCCGACGACGACCTCGACGACCACGGTCGGCTCCACGAGGGTCGCGGGGTACGCGGCGGACGGCTCGAAGGCGGGCGTCGGCTGCTCGCCGTGCCAGGGATGGCCGGCCTGCGCGGGCTCGAGCTGCGCGGCCAGCTCGCTCGCCGCGGCCCGGCCGATCGGGACCGTGCGGCCGAGATACCGGAGCCCCTGCTCGGGATCCGGGACGCCGAGGTGCAGGATCTCCGGGCGCCGCGGCGATCCGGTGACGGCGCCGACGACGGCCTCGACCGAGTCGTGCACGCGGTACTTGGTCCAGCCGCGGCGGCCGGGCAGATACGGCTGGTCGCGCCGCTTGAAGCAGAGCCCTTCGATCCCGAACCCGGTCCACGCGGTGAGCCAGAGCTCGATCTCGGCCGGATCGCCGCTGGACGGGCACAGGGTCAGCTGGGGGGCGAGCTCGTGCTCTGTGAAGATCCGCTCCAACCCTCGACGGCGGACGTCGTAGCGCTCGCCGATCAGGTCGTGGCCCGCGAGATGCAGCAGGTCGAAGGCGACGTAGCTGGCGGGATGCTCGGCGGCGAGCTCGCCGATCGGGCGTTGGCGCCGCCCTTGGCGCGCAAGCAGCAGCTTGAAGTCGAGCTGCCCGGCGTTCCAGACGACCAGCTCACCGTCGAGCACGACGTCGCCGAGCGCGTCGGGCAGCGTGGCCGCGGCCCGGACGACCTCGGGAAACGCCGAGGTCAGGTCCACGCCGCGCCGGGAGATCAGCCGCGGGCGCCGACCGGCTTCGCGGGCGAGCAGCGCGCGGAAGCCGTCCCATTTCGGCTCGGCGACGCAGCCCTGCGGCAGCCGCGAGGAGGTCGTGGGGGCGGCGAGCATCGGCGCGTCCGGCAGTCGGAGCACGGGGTCTAGCCCGCCTTGCGCGACGCGGTGCGCTTCGCGGCGGTCTTCTTCGCGGGCGCCGCCTTCTTCGCGGATGCCGTCTTCTTCGCAGCAGGCTGCTTCGTCGTCGCGGTCTTCTTCGCGGCCGTCTTCCTGGCCGCGGGCGCGGCCGCGGGAGCCCCGGAGGACTTGCGCGCCCGCTCGGATTCGATGGCCCGGTTGAGGATCTCGGTGATGTCGATGACGTTCGAGTCCTCGCTCGGCTTGCTCGGCGCGGCCGGCTTCGTGCCGGACTGCTTCGCATCGATCAGCGCCTTCATCGCCTCGCGGTACTCGTCGTGCAGGTCGTCGACGGAGAAGCCCTTCGTGACCTCCTCCAGCAGCGATCGGGCCATCCGGAGCTCGTTGGCGTGCACGGTCGCGCTCGGGGTGCGCAGGTCGGCCTGGCGCACCTCGTCGGGCCAGAGCATCGTGTGCAGCATCAGCAGGTCGTCCACCACGCGGATCAGCGCGAGGCTTTCCTTCGTGGACAGCGTGACCTTCGCGACCGCGACCTTCCCGGCCTCGCGCATCGCCTCGCGCAGCAGCACGTACGGCTTGTCCGGCGCGCGCTTGCCGAGGCCGACGAAGTAGGCCTGGTCGAACTGCATCGGGTCGAAGGTGTCGGCGTCGACGAAGCCCTGCACGTCGATCACGTGCAGGCTGGGCACCGGCAGGTCCTCCAGGTCGGCCTTGGTGAGGATGACCTGCTCGTCCTCGTCGACCTCGACGCCCTTGCCGATCTCCTCGTAGGGCACCTCGGACTCCTCGAGCTCGCAGAACCGCCTGTAGCGGATTCGCCCGCCGTCCGTCTCGTGCACCTGGTACGTCTTGGGACCCTCATGCGGCTCGGTGGCCTTGTACAGCTGCACCGGCACGCTGAACAGGTTGATCGCGATCGATCCTGACCAAGAGGCTCGCATACATGCCTCCATGTACGGGGATTCCCAGAGTATGCCCGAGCGGATCCGCGTGCAGGTCGGCGACCGGCAGGTCACGCTGACCCACCTCGACAAGCCGCTGTGGCCCGCGTTCAGCAAGGCGCAGGTGCTCGACTACTACCTGAAGGTCGCGGACCTGCTGATCCCGCACGTGCGCCGCCGTCCGGCGGCCTTCCTGCGCTGCCCGGCCGGGGTGGGCGGGCCGCGGTTCTTCACGCACGAGGCGCCCGAGGGGCTGCCGAACTGGATCGCGACCGCCGAGAAGGGCGGCCGGACCCAGGTCTCGATCGACGACACGGCCACCCTGATCAGCGTCGCCAACGCCTACTGCCTGGAGATCCACGTGCCGCAATGGACCGCGGACACCGGCCCCGACCTGCACGATCGCCTCATCTTCGATATGGACCCCGGCGAGGGCGCCGACATCACGACCTGCGCCCGGGTGGCCCTGCTGGTCCGCGAGGAGCTGGACGCCGACCGCCTGGTCGCGGTGCCGGCCACCAGCGGCGGCCTGGGCCTGCACGTGTACGTGGCCCTCGATCCCCCCTGGCACGCCGAGGACGTGAGCCGCTACGCGAAGGGCCTGGCCCACCGCCTGACCGTCGCCCACCGCGACCTGATCACCCACACCCGCGGCCCCAAGGCGCGCTCCGGCGGCCGCGTCCTGGTCGACTGGGCCCAGAACGCCAGCCGCGCCACCACGTCGGCGCCGTACACCCTCAGGGCCCGCGACGAGGCCCCCGGCGTCTCCGTCCCCCTCGGGTGGCCCGAGGTCGAGACCGCGACCCCCGAATCACTCAGCTTCACCCCGGCGGACGTCCTGGCCAGAATCGCCGAGCACGGCGACCTAGCCGCCGCGCTGCTCGATCCGGCACCGTTCTAGATACCGCCGCTCGGCGGGCTCGTGAGTCAGATGGACGGCGCTCTCGTACGCCGCCGCGGCCTCGTCCCGCCTCCCCGTCAGGCCGAGCAGGTGCGCGCGCGTGGCATGCGCCGGCTGGAAGCGCCGCGCCGCCTCACCCCCTTCGGCCACCACCCCGTCGAGCGCCGCGAGCCCCGCCTCCGGCCCCTCGACCTCGGCGATCACCGCGGAGAGCGCCACGCCACTGCCCAACGAAGGCGCTACCGCGTGCAGAATCCGATGCAGCTCGAGCAGCGTCACCCAGTCCGTCTTGTCGTCGCGCCCCCGGGAGCAGTGCACGGCCTGAATCGCGGCCTCGAGCTGAAAGCGCCCCAGTTGCGCTCGCGGGTGCGCGGCGCGAAGGTGCTCGTGCGCCCGGCTGATCAGGCCCGCGTCCCACGTCGCGGGATCCTGTTCAGCGAGCGGAACGAACCGCCCCTCACCGTCGATGCGGGCCGACGCACGGGCCGCCGAGAGCTCGATCAACGCCGCGAGCCCGCGCACCTCGGGATCGCCGGGAGCGAGCGTGGCCAGCACCTCGGCCAGGTGCAGCGCCTCCGAGGGCAGTTCGCGGGCCTGCGGGCCGGTCGTGGCCCAGTCGATGACGTAGGCGCCGTACACCGCCTCGAGAACCGAGTTCATCCGCGCGGGCAGATCCGCCTGCCCAGGAAGGCGGAACGCGATCCCCGTCGCCTTGATCCGCTTCTTCGCCCGCACCAGCCGCGTCGCCATGGTCGAGGTCGGCACCGAGAACGCGCGACCGATCTGCTCGGCGGTGAATCCGAGCACTGTGTTGAGCATCAGCGGTGTGCGCACCGCGCGGTCGATCGCCGGATGCGCGCACACGAGCATGAGTTCCAGACGCCGATCAGGAATCGCATCCACGTCGATCTCATCGATGTACGCGAACGTATCCCGCGCCGGATCGAGCGGGACGGTCCGCTGCACCGCCGCCGACTTCCACGAATCACGGAGCCGATTGCGCGCGACGGTCAGCAGCCAGGCGTCCGGGGCACGCGGCACCCCCTGCGCGGGCCACGTCCGCAGCGCCCGCTCGAACGCGTCGGCCAAGGCGTCCTCGGCCGCCGCGAGGTCGCTCGTCGAGGCGGCGAGCAGCGCGAGCAGCCGTCCATAGCTGTCCCGCGCCGCCACCTCGGCCGACGAACTGGCCGCCGAAGTCAGCGCGTCCACGCGCCGTCGACGAAGGCCGTCGCGGTCGGCCGCACCTCGATCACGCCCCACTGCGCGCCGGGGCACTTCTCCGCCCACCCGATCGCCGCGTCCAGATCGGGCACGTCCAGCACGAACACCCCGGCCAACGCCTCCTTGGTCTCCGCGAACGGCCCGTCCTGCACCCGGAGCCCGCCATCCCGGCCGGTCACCGTCGTGGTCGCCGAGGACGGCTGCAGCACGTCCGCCGACAGCAACACCCCCGCCGCCTCCAACGCCCGTCCGTAGGCCCCGAAAGCCTCCTTGGCCTGCGCGATGGCCTCCTCGCTGATCTCGCCGTCGCCGGGCTCCCGGTAGTGCATCAGCAGCGCGTAGCGCATGGTCCTCGCCTCCAGATCCAGTGTCGCGCCGATCGCGACATCCGCACCGGGAAGACGATCGGCCGCCCCCGGAATCGTCAGCGCGCGCTAGACCAGGCCCACGGAGTCCAGCAGCCGCATCAGGTTCCGCTTGCGGCGCTGGTCCTTGCGGAAGGCGGCGAGGTAGGCGGCGAAGGCGGCTTCGGTGCCGAGGTGGGTGTGGCAGGAGCGGATGGCCTGCAGGAGCTCGACCTCGCGGCGGTAGGTGTCCTCGCCGGACTGGGGACGCAGCGGGGCCAGCGCCTGCTCGTAGACCTCCAGGGCCTCCTCGGGGCGGTCGGCGCGGATGAGGGCGGCCAGCTTGAGGCGCTGGGGCTCGCTGCCGGCCTTGCGGGACAGCTCCCAGGCCGCGTCGTAGTCGCCCTCCAGGACGAGGATGTCGATGAGGACCGGGCCCATGCCGAACTGGGCCTTCGGGCTCTGCCTCGTCAGGTCGTCGTGCAGCAGGGCCATGGCGCGCTCGCGCTCTTCGGGCCAGCGGGCGCAGCGTTCGGCGGTCTCGCGCAGGAGTTCGTAGTGGCTGACGGTCATCTCGGCGCGGAATCTGTTGCGGCGCAGGGCCAGCAGGTCGTCCATGCGGCCGGCCTGGCCGTAGCGCAGGGCGACGAACTCGACGAGGTCGGTGCCGATGAAGCCGGTGGCCTCGCGCAGGCCCGACTCGGCCCACTGCAGCGCCTCCTCGGCGCGGTCGGCGGCCTCCAGTTCCTGCGCGATCCGGAGGTGCTGGTAGCCGCGCGAGTCCAGGTCGCGGGAGAGGAACTCGACGAGCGCGTCGAGGTCGCCGCCGGCCCGCACCAGCTGCTCCATGAGCTGCTTCTCGCGCCAGCCCTTGGGATTGGCCTCGTAGGCCGCCCGGTAGGCGTCGCAGACGAGCTCCACGCCCGCCTCGCCGAGCAGTTCGGCGTAGTCCGACACGTCGTAGGCGAACTCGAACTCGTGCGGCACGGCGAGGTTGTGCTCGGCGATGTGCCTGGCGAGCTCGGTCGGGTCGGGATCGGTCTCGCGGCACGCGCGCAGGTGTATCGGCAGCAGTTGGGCCATGGCGTGCGCGATGGTGCCGTCGGAGTCGGAGTTCTCGGCGTCCTCTATGGCCGCGCGGGTGTCGACGAGCGCCTCGCGGATGATGTCGACGGCCTCGGCCGCGTGCGCCTTGTCGATCAGCACGACGATGGCCTCGGCGACCTCGCGCACGTTGCGCGCGTAGTCGAACGCGTCCTCATACTCGATCGGCTCGCGGATACCGCCGCGGCCGAGCAGCTGCCGCGCCAGCTTCCTTACCTGCTCCACGTCCTGGCCGGCCTGCGCGGCCCGCAGCTCGAAGCGCCGTCTCAGGCCTCGGTCGCCGCGGATCAGGGCTCGCAGTTCCTCGCGCAGCTCCTCGGCGCCGAGCGCGTCGATCCAGGATTCGAGGTCGGAGCGGCCGTGCAGCGCCGAGAAGTCGGGACCGGCCACCGACCTGCCGGAGGCCAGCGCCGCGAGGCCGACGGCCACGCAGTGCTTGCAGAAGTTGCCCTCCTGGCTCCACGGGCACGAGCACTGACCCTCGAGCTTCGACCGGTCACGCCAGATGGTGACGTCGTACTCGTACGTGCCGGTGACGATGGCGTTGATCTCAGCGCCCTCGAACTCAAGCTCCTCGACCGCTTCCACGTAGTCGAGCCCACGTTCGAAGCTCCTCGGTCCGGCCGCCGCGAGCAGCTCGTCCTCGGTAAATACCAACGCCATGCGTTCGATAGTACTTGTCAGTCAACGCGATCCAGCAACAGTTGACCAGGTACATACCTACCGGTCCCGTCGATGTCCCATGCGCCGTTCAACGAGTCGAGCGCGGCATCGAAGCGCTCGGGCGTATCCGTGTGCAGAGTGAGCAGCGGCTGACCGGCCGTCACCGAATCGCCGGGCTTGGCGTGCATCTCGATACCGGCGCCCGCCTGCACCGGATCCTCCTTGCGCGCACGCCCCGCGCCGAGCCGCCAGGCGGCCACGCCGACCTGCAGGGCGTCGAGCCGGGTCAGGGTTCCGCTGCTCGCGGCGCGGATCATCTCCTGGTGCCGGGCCACCGGCAGCGGCGCGTCGACGTCGCCGCCCTGCGCCCCGATCATCCGGCGCCAGGCGTCCATCGCCTTGCCGTTGCCCAGGTTCTCGGCCGGGTCCACGCCGGTGATGCCCGCGTTGGCCAGCATCTCGCGGGCCAGCGCGACGGTCAGCTCGACCACGTCGGCCGGGCCGCCGCCGGACAGGACCTCGAGGGACTCGCGGACCTCGAGCGCGTTGCCGGCGGTCAGGCCGAGCGGGGTGTCCATGTTCGTCAGCAGGGCGACCGTGCGCACGCCGTGGTCCTTGCCGAGGGAGACCATCGTCTCGGCGAGCTCCTTCGCCCGCGCCAGGTCCTTCATGAACGCGCCGGAGCCGACCTTCACGTCGAGCACGAGCGCTCCGGTGCCCTCGGCGATCTTCTTCGACATGATGGAGGACGCGATCAGCGGGATCGACTCGACCGTGCCCGTCACGTCGCGCAGCGCGTAGAGCTTCTTGTCGGCGGGCGCCAGGTTGTCCCCCGCCGCGCAGACCACTGCCCCGGCTTCGCGCAGCACGTCGAGCATCTCCTTGTCGGACAGCTGCGCGCGCCAGCCGGGGATCGACTCGAGCTTGTCGAGCGTGCCGCCGGTGTGCCCGAGACCGCGCCCCGACAGCTGCGGCACGGCGGCGCCGCAGGACGCGACGAGCGGGGCCAGCGGCAGGGTGATCTTGTCGCCGACCCCTCCCGTCGAGTGCTTGTCCGAGGTGGGCCGGTCGAGCGCGGAGAAGTCCATCCGGATGCCGGTGCGGATCATCGCCTCGGTCCACCGGGAGATCTCCCGGCGGGTCATGCCGTTGAGCAGGATCGCCATGGCCAGCGCCGACATCTGCTCGTCCGCCACGACTCCCGCCGTGTAC
>DASTAE010000166.1:0-18704 GCA_035712985.1 Actinospica sp. | reverse complement strand
TCGGGTCGAATGCGCCATGATCGTCCGCGTCTTATAACGGAACGGTAACTGTCTCGCCCTGGTCTTGCCGGGGTGGGGATCATTGGGGGAAAGTCGCTTCACCGGCCTTGGGGCGAGTTGTCCGAGTTCGCCGGGGTGCGCGAATACCCGGTCGGCCCAAGGAGGGCGTGGAAGCTGTGATGGATTTCCCCGAGGAGCCGCGACCGGCCCGAGACCCGCGGACCCCGGACGCCCACGGCTCCCGGCACTCGCGCGCCGAGCGCGAGACCGAGGCCTGGCTGCGCCGCGAACTGGCCTTCCTGCACGGAGTGGAGCGTAGGATCCTGCGCCGCGCCCGGATACGCAAGGAGGCGTGGCGGGCCGCCGCCGTGGCCGCCATCCTGGCCATGTTCGCCGCGTGCTGGTACCTCGCCGCGGTCAGCAGCAATAGCCTGTCCTCCTCCTCCAACGCCTGCGTCACCAAGACGGCCGCCACCTCGACCGGCTCCGCGCATCTGACCGGAGGCGCGTCGGCCGCGACCACCAAGACGGCCAAGGCCTGTACCTCCTGATCGCCGGATCGCGCCGTCAGCGGAGCGATCCCTCACCCGGCGAGCGGCAGATCCGATGACTCCGCGGATCGCTCTCCCCGGTGTCCCGACAAGCCGATGATCGGGCCTTTACTGGTCCGTTCGAGTGTCCGTGCCGACGGATCGTCACTCGTACGGGCTCCTGACAGGACTAGCGGGCCTCGCGTAAGGTCATCGATGTCATGGGAGCGACGAGGCATGATGATCGCTCTGAGCGGTTAAACTGACCTCAGGTCAGTGCAACTGCACCGCCAATTGCATAGCAAGTGAGTGCTGTGGATCTCGGGAGCTGTACGTCGAGACACGGTGAGACAAGGCCGCTGGGGAAGGCGAACCTCGTCCGTACGCCGTGTGTGAAACGTAGTCAGTGACCAAAGGAGTCCGCCGTGCCCACCCGTCAGACCAGTGGAGTGCTGTACATCCACTCGGCGCCCCGTGCGCTGTGCCCACACGTCGAATGGGCCGTCGCCGGGGTTCTCGGCGTGCGCGTGAGCCTCGACTGGACCCGGCAGCCCGCCGCACCGAACCTCTGGCGCGCCGAGTTGTCCTGGCAGGCGGAGCCCGGCACCGCCACCAGGCTGACCTCCGCCCTGCGCGGCTGGGAGCAGTTGCGCTTCGAGACCACCGAGGAGCCCTCGCCGGGCGCCGAGGGGGAACGTTACTCCTCCACGCCGGATCTCGGGGTGTTCCACGCCGTGACCGGAGTGCACGGAGACATCATGGTGACCGAGGACCGGCTGCGCACCGCCATGCTGCACGCGGCGCGCGGGGCCGACCTCGCCGAGGAGCTCAACGTCCTGCTCGGGCGGCCCTGGGACGACGAGCTCGAGCCCTTCCGCTGCGCGGGCGACGGCGCGCCGGTGCGCTGGCTGCACCAGGTGGGCTGACGGCGGGTTTCTCGCGGGACGACGAGCTCGAGCCATTGCGGCGATGGCGCGCCGGTGGGCTGACGGCGGGTTTCTCGCGGGATGACGAGCCTGAGCCACTGCGGCGATGGCGCGGGCGATGGCGCGCCGGTGCGCTGGCTGCACCAGGTGGGCGGAGCCTTCCGCGGCAGGTCTAGTTGAAGTGGATCGGCTTGCGGCTCGGGCGGGCGGCGAGGCGCTGGCCGCGCTCGGCCAGGGTCTGCGCGTCGGCGGGGGACAGGCCGATGCGCTCGCCGAGCTCGGTGTAGGTGAGCCGGTCGAAGCGGCGCGGGTCGGTCAGCTCGTGCGCGGCGAGGGCCTGGTAGGCGGCGGCCCGCTCGGCGGCGGCGCGGAAGGCCTCGGCGAGCTCCGTGGCCCGTCCCAGCAGCTCGGCCGGGTCGGCGATCTCGTCCAGCCCGAAGAACCTGGCCTGATCGGGCTCGGGCATGCCGGGCTCGAACAACAGGGGCACGGGACTCATCTTGGGCTGCTGCTTCACCCGTCCACAGTCTCACGCCCGAACCGCCCCGTTCAACGACGGCGGCGTTAACTGATCGGCACCACCGCGCGCCCCTCGCGCGCCCTTTCGCGCTCCCTCGCAGCTCAGCGCAGCAGTCGGCGCACTACCCCGGGGACCTCCTCCGGGCGCTCCAGCATCAGATCGGCCAGGTCGGACAGCGGGTCGCCCTCCGGATTGGCGATCGCCACCCGCATCGCCTGGAAGGCCGGCTCGCGCTCGGCCCGCTCGGCCAGCGCTCCGAAGGCCGGGCGGTCGCCCAGGTCGTCGCCGAAGAACCAGCCGCCGGTCAGCTCCGGGTTCGCCTCCAGCGCCTCCCGCACGACGTCCCCCTTGTCCCGCTCGACCGGCGGCTTGAGCTCCACGACCATCCGGCCGCGCTGCACCTTCAGGCCGCGCTCGGTCGCGTATCCGGCGGCCCACAGATCCACCGCGTCGGCCAGCTCGGGCGTGTTGCGGTAGTGCACCGCGCAGGACAGGCCCTTGCGCTCGACGAGCGCCGTCGGGAACTCCTCCGCGGCCGCGCGCGCCGCCTCCTCGATCACCGGGCGGTACGGCGCGGCGGCGGGCAGGGTGGTGACCGTGGCGCCGCCGTCCGCCGAATACTCGAGCCCGTACAGGCCGTGCAGGGCGAGCCCGGGCACGGCGTGCAGCTGCCGTGCCAGGAATGCCACCGGCCGCGCGGACACCACGGCGCAGTACGCCGCCTGCCCGACCAGCGCTGCCAGTGCCTCGGGAGCGTCCTCGACCGGCCGTACCTTCTCCGGATCCGGGCCGATCTCGCTGAGCGTGCCGTCGAAGTCGAAGAAGAACGCCGTGCGGCCGAGCTGAACGCTGTCCATGACGGCCAGCCTAGAGCCTGCGACCTCAGTAGTGCTTGAGGACCTTCGCAGCGGTCTGCCGCGGCAGGGTGCGGATCAGCGTCCGGGCCACGGGGTTGCGCACCAGCTGCGCGGGCGAGGTCTTGCCCCGGCAGAAGTCCGCGAACATCTTCCAGGCCATCGGGATCAGCGTCACGGTGCGGTGGAAGAAGCCCGGGTGCCGCTCGAAGAGCTTGAGCATCGCGCTTCCGGCCCGCATCTCGACGCCGAGCAGCTCCTCGACGGCCGCCGTGTATCCGGCGTCGCCCTCGACCTCGGGTTCCGCGGCGTGCGCGAGCTCGGCGGCGCTCTTTCCCGCCAGCGCGCCCGAGCGCAGCGCGAAGGAGATGCCCTCGCGGGTCCACGGCTCCAGCAGGCCCGCCGCGTCGCCCGCGACCAGCACCCGGCCCCTGCTGAGCGGGGAGCCGGCCTCCCGACAGCGCGTCAGATGCCCCGAGTCGGAGATCGTCGGGTACTGCGCGAGCCCGAGCCGCTCGATGAAGTCCCGGTAGTACTTGCGGGTCGCCTCGCCCTCGCCGCGCGCCGATATGACGCCGACGGTCAGCACGTCGCCCTTCGGGAAGACCCAGCCGTAGGAGCCGGGCAGCGGACCCCAGTCCACCAGCACCCGGTGCGCCCACTCGTCGGCGACCGCCTGCGGCACCTGGATCTCCGCCTCGAGCCCGAGGTCCACCTGGTCGCAGCGCACGCCCACGAACCGCGCGATCCGGCTGGCCGAGCCGTCGGCGCCGACCACCGCGCCCGCGCTGATCCGGCCGCCGTCCGCGAGGGTGAGCACGGCCCGGCCTGACTCCTCCTCGACCCCGGTCGCCGTCGCCCCGGTGCGCAGCACGGCGCCCGCGTCCACCGCGGCCTTCGCCAGCGCCAGGTCGAACTCGGCCCGGTTGACCAGCGCCAGCAGGTCGCCCGCCCGGTCCTTGCGGGTGCGCGCCTTCTCGCCGTTCACGGTGAACGTGATCGCGTCGATCCGCTGCCGCACCGGGATCTCGAAGTCGGGCGGCAGCGAGCGGCGCGAGTAGCCGATCAGCCCGCCGCCGCAGGTCTTGTAGCGCGGCAGTTCGGCCTTCTCCAGCAGCAGCACCCGCGCGCCGGCCTCCGCGGCGGCCCGCGCCGCGCTGGAACCGGCCGGTCCGGCTCCCACCACGACCACGTCCCACGGGGCTTCATCGGGCGGCATACTGGTGTTCTCCACTGCTTCGATCACGGGTGAAGGGTAATGGGCATCGGCGAGGTGCGCAGCTTCGCGACTTCCCGTCCGTTAAGGTAACTCGGTGTGACGTTCTCCCGCGCGGCCACGGCGGTGTGGCGGTACGTCCGCGGCGCCCCGGGAACCTTCGTCTGGCTCGTCGCCCTCACCGTCACGACCTACTTCATCAGCCACTTCAATCCCGAGTTCCGCGACCGCTTCCTGCGCCGGCGCTCGACCAACCTGCACGAGCTGAGCACCGACCCGCTCAGGGTGCTGATCACCAGCGCGCTGTACATCGACGGCGGCGGGATGTGGATCTACTACATCCTCTACAACATCTTCCACGTTCCGGTCGAACGGCGCCTGGGGACGCTGCGCTGGCTGGCCGTCGTCATCGCCGCGCACGTCGGCGCCACGTATCTCAGCGAGGGCGCGGTGTACTGGGAGGTCAGGCACGGCTACCTGCCGCGCAGCGCGATCTTCACGCTGGACATCGGGGTGAGCTACGCGCTGGCCGGGGTGGAGGCGGTCGCCGCGTACCTGATCGTGGCGCCGTGGGCCTACGTGTACGCGGGCGGCCTGATCCTCTACTACGGCTACCACCTGGTCGTCGGCAACACCTTCACCGACCTCGGGCACTTCAGCTCGATCATGATCGGCTTCGCCTGCTTCCCGCTGACCAAGGGCTGCGCGCGGAAGTGGGACCCCTGGGAGACCTGGCTGGCGATCCGGGATCGCGCCCGGCGCACGCTGTCGGCCCGCGGCTCGGGGGTGTAAGGAGTCGGCGGGCTCGGTTACCCTGACCAGGTGACCGCGGCCCCCTCCTCCCGCCGGAACGCCGGCGTCCTGCTCGGCGTCACCTCGTCGATCTTCTTCAGCGCCTCGGGCACCTTCGCCAAGTCGCTGACCGACGCGGGGTTCAGCGCGCTGCAGGCCGTCTGGCTGCGCATCCTCGGCGCCGCCGCGGTGCTCGTCCTGCTCGCGCTGCTGCGCGGCCCCGGCACCCTGCTCGGCGTCCTGCGCAACCGCTCCGCGCTCCGCGGAATCGTGCTGTTCGGCCTGGTCGCGGTCGCGGCGTGCCAGGCGATGTACTTCGTGGCCGCGTCCCGGCTGCCGGTCGGCATCGCGATCCTGCTGGAGTTCACCGGCCCGGTGCTGGTCGTGCTCTACCAGCGGCTGATCCTGCGCAGGCACGTGCGCCCCACGGCCTTCCTGGGTATCGGCCTCGCGATGATCGGCCTGTGCTTCGTCGTCGAGATCTGGTCCGGCCTCAGCCTCGACGCGCTGGGCCTGGCCTGCGGTCTCGGCGCGGCGGCCGGCAACGCGGCGTACTTCCTGATCATCGACCGCCTCACCGGCTCCGCCGACCCCCTCGCGATCACGACCGTCGGCATGCTCGTCGCCTGCGTCGTCCTCGTCCCGCTGGCGCTGCCGTGGAACGCCCCGTGGCACGTCCTGGGCGGCTCGATCGCCCTGGCGAGCCACGCGATCCCCGGCTGGCTCGTCGCCCTGGCCCTGGTGCTGCTGAGCACGGTGGTCTCGTACGTCTTCGGCGGAATGGCCGTGCAGCGGCTCTCGGCGACGGTCGCGGCCGGGCTCGCCTACGTCGAGCCCGTCTCCGCGTGCGTGATCGCCTGGGTGCTGCTCGGCCAGCGGCTGAGCGCGATTCAGATCGCCGGCGGCGTGGTCGTGCTGCTCGGCGCGTACACCGCCCAGCGCGCCGCCGCCCCCGCCGCCGTGGCCCCGTCGCCCTCAGCCGAGCCCGTCAGCCCAGTCGGCTAGCAGGGTAGCCAGGCCGGTGATGCGCCGCAGCGTCTCCTCGGCCGAGTCGTCCTGGTTGTACGAGGCCTTGCCCGAACGGCCGCGCACCGCCGCGCCGATCGCGGCCGCGCCGAGCCAGTTGTACTTGGCGACGGCGCATGTGGCGATCGCCCGCCGCACCTCGCCCTCCGGCATGCGCAGGCCGCCGTCGGTCAGACCCTCGGCGTATCCGACGCTCACGGCCTCGGCGATCTCCGGCAGCAGCGCCGCGTCCATCAGCCCGTCGGTCACGCTGTCGATGATCAGGTTCGCCGGATCCTCGCCGATCGCGCCCTCGCCGACGAAGGCCCAGTCCAGCAGCACGGTCGTGCCGGCCGGGTCCTCGATCAGGTTCGCCGGCCAGCAGTCCAGATGACACAGCGTGCGGGGCAGCGCCTCGGCTCGCGCGAGTACGGCCATCCGGTCCTCCCGAAGCCGCCGCAGCGAGGCCCGGACCCGCTCCGGCCACACCTGGGCGACCGGATGCGTCCACGCCTCCTCGCTCGCCTCGACGTCGTGCCCCGGCCCGCTCGCGACGTACTGCCGCAGCCAGCCGCGCGAGAGCCAGGACACCTCGTCGAGGCCGGGCACCCGACCCGCCCAACGCGCCTGGCCCACCCCGAGCTCGTGCCCGAAACGCCCGAGCCGCGCGACGGAGAACGAGAAACCGTCGCCGCCCTCGACGTCCTCCAACCAGAGCTCGATCGACCCGTCCTCGAGCGTCACGGCCTCCTCCAGCCGAGGCGCCCGAATCCCGCCGTCCCGATACGCCGCGTCCGCGAACCCCGAGCCGTAGGCCAGGGGCTCGCGCCGCCAGTAGTTGAAGTGCGCCGGGTCCTCGCTGGTCACCCACGCGGAGCCCGGCGCCGCCTCCCCGTGCCGCGCGACCTTCAGGATCCTGCTGCGCGAGCCCTCCGCGACCCGCCAGATCCCGCCGGTCGCCCCGTTCCCCTCGTTATGCCGCAGGGCCGTGCGCCGCGCCGCCATCTACGGCCGTGGGGCGAGGATGCAGAACTCGTTGCCCTCGGGGTCGGCCAGCACCACCCACGACTGCTCGCCCTGGCCGATGTCGACGCGCCGCGCCCCGTGCGCCTCGAGCCGCGCCACCTCGGCGGCCTGGTCGACCGGCCGGAAGTCGAGATGCAGCCGGCTCTTCGACTTCTTCGCCTCCTCGAGCCGCACGAAGTCGATGCCCGGCAGATGATCCGGCGCCGGCCGGATCTCGAACTCGTCGTCGGAGGAGAACACGACGACCCAGCCCAGCGCCTCGGCCCACCACGTTCCCAGGCC
This sequence comes from Actinospica sp., assembly GCA_035712985.1. Classification (GTDB taxonomy): domain Bacteria; phylum Actinomycetota; class Actinomycetes; order Streptomycetales; family Catenulisporaceae; genus Actinospica. The sequence continues at coordinate 11,553 of DASTAE010000166.1, read as the reverse complement.
GATCGGATCCTGCGCGTGAACGATTACCTGCTCCCATACCAAGGTCATCAGGCGAGCTTAGCCGGGACGGCGGATCAGCGGGCGTACCGCGGGGCCGGGCTCGGGCACCTGGTCCGGCCCCGCGGCGTCCCCACTCAGTGCCGCACGACCGTGACCTGCGTGGTCGTGCTCCGGGTGTGGTCGACGGACCTGACGCCGCCATCGAGGCCGTGCCCGCGCGTTGCCCGGCGTTCGCGACCGTCGCGACCAGGCTGATGGTTCCGTCCCCGCAGACCGCGGACTCCTCGACGCGCACGTCCTCGATCTCGAAGGTCGTGTACGCGAGTCCGTGCCCGAAGGGGAACGCGGGCGTCAGGTCGACGCGGATCTTCCGGTGGCACGCGCGACTCAGCCCTCATACATGAGCGTCGCCTCCAGCTCCCGCACCGCCCCGTGCGCCGCATCGATCTCCTCCGCGGAGTCGGCGGACAGGTACACCGTGGCCGGGCTGGACAACAGATCGACGGTCTGGCGCACCTCCGTTCCGGAGGCCGGAGTGTAAACGAACCCTGCGACACCTGGGTTGTGCAGCAGCCGCTCGATCGCGTTCCCGTTGATCCAGCCGTCCTTCGGCGCCTGGAGGAACAGTTGCGTGACCGGCGCGTAGGCGTACGGCGTGCGAGTACGAGCCGCGTGCGCCTCAGGCGAGTCGAGCGCGGCCTGCACCGCCTCGTCGGTCTGACTGGTCCCGGTCGCCGCGCGCATCAAGGGGACCGAGTCGCCGCCCTGCAGCCGGGCGCCGGTCTCGATCAGGACCGGTCCGTCGGCGGTCAGCATGACCTCGGAGTGGGCGGGGCCGTGCACGATGCCCAGGGCGTCGAGGCAAGCGCGCGCATAGTCGGCGAGGATCGGGACGCGGGCGTCGTCCGGGGCGAGGAGATCCATCCGGTCGTAGATCAGCCGCCCGTCGCCCAGGTCCGTGCGCCGATCGAGCCAGATCTCGACGATGCGGTGCACGCCGTACTTCGAGACCGAGTTGACCGCGAACTGGGTGCCGGTCAGGTACCGCTGGACGACGAGGGTCTGATTCGGCTGCCCGTACAGGTCGGACGTGCTCAGGATCTCCCTGGCCGCGACGGAGACCGCCTCGATGTCGTGCGCGATGACGACGTGGTCGCTCCCGGCGCTTGCCGTCGGCTTGACCACCAACGGCCAACTGCCGAGGTCCCGGGCGGCCGTCAGCGCGCCGTCGTGGCTGCCGGCCTGAATCGTGCGGGCGTGCGGCAGTTCGGCGTGCGCGAGCGCGCGGACCATAGAGAACTTGTCCCGTCGCGTCATCGACGTGGACGGATCGTTCCCCGGCACCCCGAGCCGATCGGCGATCCGGTCGGCGAGCGGAACGCCGGATTCCGTGCCCGCCAGGACGTGCCGCACGTCCAACTCCTTCAGGCACAACACCGCCTCCGGAGTGTCCGCGCCCTTTGCGATGACGGCCGCGTACTGCTCGTAGCGCAGACGCTCGCTCCGCCCGAGCGGCGGGGCCATCCCCTGAACCGCCACCGACTGGACGCCGTGCCGCCCGAATGCCTCGGCGAGGTGCGCGCCGGTGCTGTAAGGATCGACGATCACCGCCCGCCCGAGCCGTTCCGCGGCGGGCGCGCGCCGCGGCGAGGGTATCTGCTCGCGCCGTATCAGTGCACGTGGATTCATTGCCGACCTCCGTCTTCAGTGGGTAAAGGTTCGTGGTTCGGTCGAATGCGGCCGCCGCCCGCCACGACGGGCACCAGCAGCCCGGCGACGGCCAGCAGCACCGCCGCGCCGGGCCACCCGGCCCCCGGCCGCAGCACGGTCCGAGCAAGCAGCGCGGGCCCGGCGGCCATGGCCAGCCCCTGACCAAGGCTGAAAACGCCCTGGTAGACGCCGACCGAGGCGACCGGAGCGAGCCGATAAGACAACGTGATCGCGCCGACGACCTGCACGACCTCGGCCGCCGCCAAGGCCACCGCCCCGACCAGCACCAGCGCGGCGGCCAAGCCGGGCCCGCGACCGTGCGCCGCCCCCAGCGCAAGGCACCCCGCGCCGGCGGCGATCCCGGAGCCGGCCATCGCCCAAGCCGCCCGACGAATGCCCGAGACCCGCCGGCTGGCCACCGGCTGCACGGCCACGACAAGAACGGTGGAGACCAACGCCGCGGCCCCCACCACAGCGCGCGGCGCCCGAGTGTGATCCACCACCCAGAGCGGCAGCGCGAACTCCGTGACCATGAACTGCAAGCTGGTCACCGCATAGAGCCCGGTGAGCGCCAGAAACCGCCCATCCCGCAACGGCCGCCCGGCGCGGCCCTCATGGCCCTCACACCCCTCACGGCCGGCTTCCGCCCCGTCCGAGTCGACAACCGGCCGCCGCACCCGCACCGGAACGCACCCGACCGTCGCCAGGCCGAACGCCACCCCGGCGCCGACCAGCACGAACCAGTACGCCGCCGCCGTCCCCCGAGCCGCCGCCACGCCGATAACGGGCGTGGCCAGGGCGTAGCCCACGTTCCCCGCCCGATAGAGCGACGCATTGAGCCGAGCCGGGTCCTCCGGGGCGACGTACACGGCCAACGCCCCCCGAGAGGTGTAGGCACTCTGGCAAGCCGCCGAGTACACGCAAGCAACCCCGAGCGCCTCCGGCACCGACCGCACGGCCAGGAACCCGAACGCCGCAAGCGTCATCAGGGCCAGCGCCCCCGCGAACACCCGCTTGGGCCCGAGCCGGTCACAAACCCGCCCCGCCGGCACGGCAGCCAACAGCCCGAGCAGCCCCGCACTGGTCAAGCACCCGCCCACCGCTCCCACCGAGAGCCGAACCGGCCCGGTGAGAAAGAGCAGCGCCCCCGTCCCGGCAAGCCCCTGCCCCAGGTAGAACGCCAAGCAGACGCCCGCCAACAGCCGAGCCCGCCCCCGTCCCGCAGGCTGCCGCCCGCCGGAGCCGGACGGGCTTTCACGGACAACGTCCCCCGACCGCCCGGCCGTAGCCACAGCTCCGGTCGCAGTCGCAGCCGCAGTCGCAGTCGCAGTTCCAGCCTCAGCCCCAGCCACGGCCGACGGACGCTCCTCGGTCCGAGTGCTCCCCTCACCACTCATGCGAAGCGGCCACCCCGTACCGCGAAACCCCGTCCCCCGACACCCAAGACGCGCCCCGCGCCACCTCCGGCCGCAGCCGCCCAAGAGTCACGGGGATCCCTCCGTGCTCCGCGCCCGCAAGCCCACCTGTATCGAACAGTTGTTCTAAGAAAGTCACCCGGCCAGTCTCGCCCTCGACGCCGCGCTGCGCAAGAGAATTCACCGAACTGCCCGCTGTCCAGCGCGTTTACGCCTCAGGGGCCTGATCGAGTATCAGTGCCTGAATATCTGAGCGTCTTCGAACGCCGACGGCCCCAAGCTCGTCGCCGGTCTGTGTCCGGTTGTCGTGGGCTGACTGGCTGGACGTTGCCCAACCGCCCGCCCCGGTCTCAGCGCGGCCCGGCCGCGTCGGCCGCCTGCGGGCCGACGGGGGCACCGAGATCGTGATCTTAAGCCGCCATTAATTGCTCATGATGATCTTGCTTGGACGATTGCGCGAGGGCGTCGCGGGTGCTTCCATTCTGATTAGTCAAGTTTACTAACCCACACCGGAGGCAACCCACCTCATGTCTTCGCACCGCATGCGCTTCACGATCGCGGCCGCCGCGGCCCTCGCGATCGGCACCCAGGTCGCGTTCCTGAACTCGGCCCTCGCCTCGACCCCCACCCGCGGCACCGTCGCGAACGCGGCCGCCATCGCGCCCGCCAGTACCACGTACACGGCCGCCGAGGTGCTGGCCGGCATCAAGAAGCACTCGACGTCCTCGACCCAGGTCAACTCCAAGCCCCACATCAACACCATGACGCGGGCTATGAACGTGAACGTGTACCAGCCCGCGTCCGGCGTCTTCGTCTACACGTCCAGCATGGCCATCGACGACGACGGCAGCGACCCGGATCCGGATCCGGACCACCAGGACCAGACGACGTTCCAGGACAGCAACGGCGCGCAGTTGGGCGCGCACCACGTGCCGTTCTTCGTGCTGGGCGACGACTGCTGGGACCGGAAGTCCCCCTGCCCGCACTTCTTCTACAAGGAGCACCACATCTCGGGCCGGCAGTTCGCGCTGGTCTTCTACAAGGGCAAGGTCATCGGCGCGATCTTCGGCGACACGCAGACCGGGAACGACCAGACCACCTCCGAGAACGACTCCCGTGAACTGGGCGAGGCGTCCGTGAAGACGGCCAGCCTGCTCGGCATCCCCGACAGCGGCACCACCGGCGGCGTGGACAACGGTGTGACCGTGGCGATCTTCTCCGGCCCGTCCTGGGTCGTGAACGGCACCAACTCCAACCTGAGCTCCAAGGCCCAGGCGTTGGTCCAGAAGGCCCTGAACACCCTCGGCGCGAGCATGGCGGCAGAGGGATAGCAGTCGCTGCCTCGGGCCCACGCCCGAGCGTCGCCGACATCCACCCCTGCGACGGCGGGGTCGGTGATAACCGGACCGTCTAGTCCTGATAGCCCGGTGCTGACAACCCGACCCCGCCAGCGTGCCGAATCCGCACCGCGAATCGCACCGAACCCTGTCGAGGGTGGCCGATGGCGGCCACCCTCGACAGTCGCATGCACAGCCCACGTCTGCCGACGTCAGCCCACGAAGCTCGACGGCCGCACCAGTGATGTAGCGACTCGTGTAATGCTTCTACGTTGGGGTTGAGCAGTTTTTGATCCTTGTATCCGTTCTTTCGGCAGGCAGCCGACGCGGCCCGGTCACGCCGGGCCCGGGGTGGGTGAACTACAAACGAGTGTGCGCAACTGGGTTCGAATCAGTGACATCTGCCTAGTGAATTCGCGCTGGTCACGCGCCCGCTAGGGCTTGCCAATGTCGACACCCGTATACCCGTGCATGCGCACCCGGCTGGAGCTAGGCCTTCCCACTGGGTTGATGTCACGACTGATGTCAGGCCTCGGCTGGCGGCCAGACTTTGCGGTACTTATCGGGTGGATTGGCGCTGAACGGCAGGCCGTCGGACACGTCGACATAGATGTCGCCGCCGCTGGGCAGCGTGATACGCCAGAAGTCGAACTGATCAAGATCGTGCTGGCAGTAGCGCGCGAACAAGCTCAACATGAGCTGTCCTTCGGCCGGTGTCAGTCGGCCGTTCGGATCGTCATCCATGCGTCCACAATGTCACCCCGGTCATGACCTCGCTTCCAAAGCCCGCCCCCGGACGCCGCGCTACAGCGCTGCTACATCGTGGTGGCACTGTGGTCGCGGGCGGCGCTAATGGCGTAGTCCAATCCACAGATATGGAAGGTGAGATCGATGCGCGCTTTGAGTGTGTTCTCCGGACGTCGGATCCGCGCGGGCCTGTTGGTCGCCGCGGTGGTCGCCGGTTCGACGGCGGCGGCGGTGGGCGCGGCCAGCGCCGACGTTGTCACGCCTCCGACGCTCACCGGCTGCCCGACCGGCACGACCGTGATTCTCTGGAACGGCGACGCCACCTCGCCGTTCGGGGCCTACTCCTACACCTGGATCGACAACTTCGAGACCACTCACGGCGACGGCTCGACCTACCACGTGACGCGGGGCCTCGACGGTCAGGACCAGGACCTGGGCGACTGGTCCTACTACTGCTGACCCCCAATCAGCGCCAGACGGCCCGGCTGGAGACCCAGCCGGGCCGTCTGGCGCTGCACGGCAAGAAGCGGACCTTATGGGAATGCGGTCCTGCCGCGCCGGTGGGCCTCGTCAGTCTCTTCTCATGGCGCGCGTGATGCCGGCGATGATCGCGAATCCGAGTACCCAGCCGGCGATCATGAGCGTGAGGGCGAGGTACGTGCCGAACCCGCGGTCGGGTGTCCAGGCGCTTCTGCCCCCGATGCCGATCGCGGGCAGGAGCAGGTCCATCGGATAGCGCACGGCGTCGATGCCGGTGAAGGTGCCGTTGCCGTTCGTGGGCACTGGATTCTGGATGGCCCCGAAGTAAACCACCCCGATGCTGAACAGGGCTGCCACCCAGAGGAATGCTCTCCACGGCGCATATCCGTAGCCGATGAGCGCGTCCTGTATGCGGTTGAGGATTCGCCAGTGCCACTCGCTGCGCCAATGCATCCCGCGGGTCCGGGCACGGTTCTTCTCCAGGAGGATCCGCCGTGCTTCCTTGACGAGTCCGAGGCGCCGGTACGCGGCCGCGAGTTCCTCATATGGCTGAGGTGCGCAATCGTGCCTCGGCGACTCGTATCCGTTCGCGCTTGATCGGACCTTGCCGGTGCCCGCCTTCAACCAGGCGAGGCGGGTTTCGAGTGCGACGTCGGTCAGGTGGATCGACTTGTAGGTGAGGCCGTTGAGGACGAGCCGGCGATCGAGACCTAGGAACTTCTCCGGCTCGTCGCGGAGCAGGACGAGTCTGGCCGCGGTGAAGTCGGTGGTGCCCGACGGCGGCTCTCCAGCCAGCTCCACGGTGCTGATCTCCGCCCTGCAAAGATCAACGCTCCCGCGAATGTAGTCTCCGTCCTTGTCGGTGCAGATGCGTAGTTTCCCGCAAACGCTGCTGCTCTCGAGTGCGAGTGCGGTTCTCTCGGGCCAGCCCGCGTCGATCTGGGGATGGTTGATCAGCAGGTCGCAGCCGATAGTTGCGCTGTTGAGCGCGAGTACGCCGTTCACCTCGATGTTGTCCATCAGGAATCCCGCCCCCGTGCGCGCGCGATTCGCAGTCAAGGCCGTGCCGTTGGGCGCACTGAGATTGGCGTGGGTGTAGTCCACGCACCCAGTGATCTGCGCGTCGTCCATGTCGACGCAGCCTTCGGTGGTGAAGCAGCCGGTGCCCTTGTCCCCGGCCTCGACGTTGCCTGCGATCGTGGTGCATCGAAGGATCAGCGCCTCCCCACCGGGAACCTCGTTGGCCAGGTGTGCGCCACTGAGGCGGAGGCTGCCGTCGATGCGCGCGCTGGCCATGTCCACGATGCCTTTGGCCGTGAAGCGGTCTCCAGCGTTCACATCACCGCCGATCTTGGCGCGCCGTAGGTTCAGGGCCGTCTCGTTCGAGATCTCGTTGACCAGGCGCGCACCATCGAGGTAGACGCTGCCGTCAATGCGGGCGCCAATCGCGTGGATGCCTCCCGCGGCCGCGAAACCCTCGTCGCAGTACAGGCTGCCGCTGACGTGGCAGCGATCCAGCAGGAGCGCGGGCTTGCCCTTGACATCGTTCTCAAGCTGGGCGCCTCTGAGCTCGACCGTGGTCGTGCACTGCATGTCGACGAAGCTCACCGGGCCCTTCGTCGCCAAGCCGAGGGCCTCCACGCCATCTGCCGCGATGAGCCCCTCTGCGTCAAGTGCACGCTGCTCACGCGATTCGCGGTCGACGTCGAGCCGGGCACAGTTGAGTGTGATCTGTCCGTGCACGCTGGCGCCGGTCAAGTGCAGGCCGCGTGCAGTCAGATGGTCAGCGATCAGGCGGCCGCTGACTTGTGCGCCGCGGGCATTGAGCGGGCCCTCCACGCGGGCGTGCTGAAGGTGAAGGTCGTCCGTCACGTGCGCGCCGGATAGGTCGAGTGATCCACATTCGATCTCGTCGAGCCGAACATCGCCGTCCACGACGAGGTGCTTGGCATCCAGCGAGGGCATCGTGCACCCGTCCGTCAGTTCGAGTGCCGGAAGTCGCGCTCCCGCGAGTTTCACCGGCTTCTCAAGATGGCAGCCGCGCAGGATGAGCGGGGTATCAAGGTGCATTCGTTCGAGATTCAAGCTGCCTGTGATCCACAGCTGAGACAGCGGCTCGATGAATCCGTCTCCCGGTCCCTGCGTCAAGAGCGCGCGTATTTGGGCCGCCGGGACGATCTTCATGAGGTCCGGCTGCCCGAAGTTCGTCGTCGTCACCATGGCATACTCACAAGGGTCTACTACCTGTACATAAGCCACGTTCGTGCAGTGACGTGGTAGGTGCCAGTGGCCTTGGTCCCAGCTCCTTCACGACTCTTGGGCTGTTCGCGTTCCGCCTCGCGCAGGTCGTCACTCGCTTCAGGGCCTGCTCACGGCGATGTAATGGATCGGCGAGTTGGGAAGATCCGATGCGTGGCGTGCCGCGAAGGCGATCTGCACTTCGTAGCCGTCTCCGGTCACGTGCGTGAACGTGATGTCAGTGCCGTATCCGCCGGTCTGGTTCTGCGCGCCGTACTGTTCGCCGAGTGTGGAGGCGGTGTCCTGCCACGACAACCCTGCTGGCAGGCTTCCCCGGTATGCCGTGAAGCTCGAGCTCGACGAGGGCAGGCCGATCGCGGTCTCGTCATTGAACAGAGTCACCTCGGTGACAGTGCCCGAGGAGTCGAAGCTCAGCTTGAATCCCTGGGACTGCACGTTGAGATCCGTATCCGAGGTGGTGCCGAGGGAGCCCGAGTACGGCCTCAGGGAGGAATCAGCCCATACGTTCCGGCCCAGCGCCCACTGCCATATCTCCCCGGCCGACTTAGGGGTCTCGGATCCCGGCGCAGAAGGCGCCGTAGTCGAGGGTGCGGTGGTGCTTGGGCTGCCGGGTTCACCGGAGTGAGTTGTGGACGTCGCCGTGCCGCACGCGCTCGCCGCCCCGAGGACAGCGGCGAGCAGCACTGCCGTCAAAGTCTTGTTCATGGCCGCCTCCCGGAACACCCCGTGTGCGATGGGCTCTCGGCGGTTCCCGCCTTGAATCCATTGTGGATCTTCGAGTCGAGCCGTTCGCGGGCCGAAAGCCCCGTCCGATGGTGCGAGAAGTCCTGATGCTCGGCCATTGACTATCGAGGACGGGGCGGTTGACCCTTCAACCCCGCCGAGTTCCGGGCCGGCGGGATGCGGCCGACGCACTGCTCCACCTCGGCGTCCGCGGAGCTGCAGCTGCCCACGTCCGGTCCGCAGGCTGACCGTCGCCTAGAGCCGTGCGGGGATCCCAGGCGCTGCCGTCGCCTTCGGCGCCGCGTTTTGACGCCCCCTGTCGCCGCGGCCGACCAGCCGTAGGCCGCAGCCCCACCACCACCCCGAACCCGCAGAGATCCGCCGTCCCCGCAGGCAGCCGACCCCGGCCCCGGACCACCGAGCACGGCGAAAAGCCCCCGCTTCAACGATCGAAGGCGGGGGCCGCGAAGAACTACGAACTAGTGGTGGGCGCTACTGGGCTCGAACCAGTGACATCTGAGGCTGCGCCCGGTCGGGCGGATGAGCGATCCGCAGGCCCTTCCACGAGGTCTCCGTACTTCTGAATCAGATCTAAGAACTGGCGCACGACGGGCCACGGAATGACTGGCTCTCCGTGGGCCATGAAGACCGCCTCCGCCGCTGGCGCGGGAGTGAAGGGACCATCAGGCGTCACATCAGGGATGCGCACTTCGATGTAATCGTTCCTGCCTGGCTCGCCAGCCAGGCGGTACAGCTCGTAGCACCAGGCGTCAGCTTCGCTGTGGTGGAAACTGTTGACCTCGTATTGCACACCATTGTGACTCCAGTGGTGATGCGATCTGTACTCCATGCTGGAAAGAGTGCCAGGCGCCACCGCGATGCGGCGCGCAAATTCCGGCTGGGCCACGTCCACTCCTCGGGCTGAGGTCCTGCTCTGCCGTCAGTCGGTCAGTCTCTGACATGTCGGGCGTTGGCGCGCCTTGATCCTCGTAGAGAAAGTTCTCGCCCATCCCACCGGACCCGCCGTTCCCGCAGGCAGCCGACGCGGCCGGGCCACGCTGGGACTGGGGCGGGTGGGTGGGTAACGTCCAGTCAGTCAACCCACGAACCCCGGCCCCGGACCACCGAGCACGGTGAAAAGCCCCCGCTCCAACGATCGAAGGCGGGGGCCGCGAAGAACCACGAACGAGTGGTGGGCGCTACTGGGTTCGAACCAGTGACATCTGCCTTGTAAGGGCAGCGCTCTACCGCTGAGCTAAGCGCCCGGTGCAGCCCCCAGTGTAGCGGCAACGGCCGGTGGGGCCGCTTCGGGTCAGATGCGGACCTTGCCGGGGCCGGCGGCCCAGCGCAGGCCCCAGGCGTAGGCCTTGTCGATCTCGCTCTGGAAGCCGGGGAAGAAGCGGGCCTCGGTCTTCAGGGCGAACTCGGTGCCGGTGCGTTGGATGAGGACCGCGGCGCAGCTCTTCGCCTTGCCGCCACCTCCTCCGCCACCGCCGCCTGAGCCGCCGGTTCCGGGGCCGGGGGAGTCCAGGCGCAGTTCCAGGGCGGGGCCGCTGGTGGGGTAGAGGGTGACGGCGGCGCCCACCTTGGTCAGGTCGTCGGCCCCGCCGGCCAGCAGGACGAAGATCAGCAGGCGCTGGAAGTGGGCGCTGTGGTCCATGTTGATGAACAGGTTCTCGCCGGTCGACGAACCGGTCCTGTCGTCGCGGTCCAGCCGCACGTAGGGGGGTCTGGCGAAGTCGCCGTGCCTGTTTCCGGCCGCTTGCACCGTGCCGCGCTGGCCGTCGGTGAACTGGTAGAGGCAGCCGAGGTCCAGGTCGACCTTCGGGCCCGAGGCCACGCCCTGGGACGGGCCCGGGTCCAGCCTTCGGCGCAGCACGCGGCCCGCGCCCCGCCTGGGGTCCTCGGACTGGTTCCAGCGGAGGTTCACCCGCAGCGTGCCCGAGCCCGCGCCCGATCTGGTCAGCGAGCGGTCGCCGTCGGCGGGGGAGAGGCCGATCCGGGTGAACGGAGCCTGTCCGCCCGAGTTCCAGTCGATACCGGACACGCCGTCCCCACCTCTTCTTCGCACGCTCGCGCGTAGCCTTCGTACCCTGCGACGGGCACGCACACGAGCACAGTATGCCCCGCCGCCCGTCCGCCGACGCGCGGATCTCCTCGGATCCGGTTGCGCGCTGTCGGCGGATGCGCGGCGGGGCACGCTCCGGTGCTCGGGCCGGCTGAGCTCCGGCCGGCTCAGGCCGGCTCAGCTCAGCTCCAGAAGCGACGGAGCCCGCGGAACTACTACAGCCCGGCCAGCGCCTCGCGGTACGCGTCGAGCGGCCTGGCCTCGCTGATCGGGTTGACCAGCGACCAGCGCAACACGCCGTCCCGGTCGATCAGGAAGCTGCCGCGGCCCGCGCAGCCGCGCGCCTCGTCGAACACGTTGTAGGTGCGTGCCGCGGAGCCGTGCGGCCAGAAGTCGGACAGCAGCGCGAAGCCGAAGCCCTCCTGGTCCGCGTAGCCGCGCAGCGAGTGCATCGGGTCGCAGGACACGGCCACCAACCGCACCCGCTCCCCGTCGAACTCGCTCCCGGCGTCCCGCAGGGCGGCGAGCTCGCTGCCGCACACCCCGGAGAACGCGAAGGGGTAGAAAACCACCAGGGTGGCCCGGCCGTCCTCGGACTCTCCGCCGACCGCCACCTCGGCCCCGTGCTGGTCGCGCAGGGTGAACCGCGGCGCGGGCTTGCCGGCCGGAATGCTCACCGCTTGCCCACCCGGGCCGCCTTCGGCGCCACCAGGCGCGTGCCGGCCCAGTCCCGGCCCGCGGAGACCGAGCTGGTCTGGCTCAGGCCCGCGGTCGGCGCGGCCTCGCCGATCTCGCTGGGCTCGACGTGCCCGTC
>DASTAE010000165.1:0-6551 GCA_035712985.1 Actinospica sp. | reverse complement strand
CTTGGACGTCGCCACTGTCGCCCATCCGCCCCGGCAACCGGTTCATGGCGCCGACGAACTCGGCGGCGAAGGCGGTGGCGGGCCGGCGATAGACGTTCTCGGGAGTGTCGAGCTGCTCCAGCCGCCCGGCCTGCATGACGCCGACACGGTCGGCCATCGAGAGCGCCTCGGACTGGTCGTGGGTGACGAACAGGGTCGTGATCTGCAGCCGCTGCTGAAGGTTGCGGATCTCGACGCGGAGCTGCGCGCGCACGCGCGCGTCGAGCGCCGAGAGCGGCTCGTCGAGCAGCAGCACCTTCGGCTCGATCGCCAGCGCGCGGGCGATCGCGACGCGCTGCTGCTGGCCGCCGGAGAGCTGGTGCGGGTAGCGGTCGGCCATCGTGCCGAGGTCGGTGAGCGCGAGCAGTTCGTCGACGCGGCCGCCGCGGCGCTGGGCGCGCGGCAGCCCGAAGCCGATGTTCGCGCGCACGGTCAGGTGCGGGAAGAGCGAGCCGTCCTGCGGCACGTAGCCGATGCGGCGCTTCTCCGGGGGCACGACGCGGCGGGTGTCGTCCACGACGCGTCCGCCGAGTTCGATCCGGCCCTGGTCGGCGCGCTCGAACCCGGCCAGCAGGCGCAGCAGCGTGGTCTTACCGCTGCCGGACGGACCGAGCACGGCGGTGAACGTGCCCGCCTCGATGCTCAGGTCGACGCCGCGCAGGACCGGCGTCGCGCCGTACGACTTGTGCAGCGACTCGAGACTCACCAATGCGTTGGCCACGGGTGGTCACGCTCCTCGTTTCTTGTCGAACCACAAGCCCAGCAGGTAGCTCGGCACGGCCGCGATCGCGACGATGGCGACCGCGTACGGTGCGGCGGACGCGTAGGACTGGTCATTCTGGTACGCCCAGAACTGCGTCGCCAAGGTCTCGACCCCGCTGGGCAGCAGCAGCAGCGTCGCGGTCAGCTCGGTGACCACGGAGACGAACACGAGGCAGAAGCCCGCCGCGAGGCCCGGCGCGATGAGCGGCAGCGTCACCCGGACCAGCGCCACGGCCGGCCGCTTGCCGAGGGAGCGCGCCACCTCTTCCAGCCGCGCGGGCGCGTGGGTCAGCGAGGAGCGCGCGCAGACCAGCGCGAGCGGGCAGAACAGGATCGAGTAGCCGAGGATCATCAACAACGGGGTCTGATACAGCGCGAACGCGTACCGGGTGCTGAAGAACACCAGCGCCATCGCGATCGCCAGGCCGGGAAGCCCCTGCACGCTGAGCGCCGCCGACTCCAGGGTGCGGGAGAAGCGTCCGGGATGCCGGTCGACGAGCACGGCCACGGGCAGCGCGAGGAGGGTCGAGCCGAGCGCCGCGAGCAGCGCGTAGAGCAGCGTCGTCTCGGCGGCGGCGGGAACGGTCGCGGCGGCGGGGAGCGTGCTCGTGCGCGGCTGGCTGAGCCAGTAGGCCAGCGTGGAGATCGGCACGCCGAGCGAGAGCCCGGCCAGCAGCATGCAGCCGAGCGCCACGGGGATCGCGCGTCGGCCGAGCCGGTAGCGGATCGGCGGGCGACGGGAGCCGCCGATCCGCGCCGCGCGTCCGCGGTGCTCGGTCGCGAAGTGGCGGGCGGCGAGGACTCCGAGGCCGAGCAGCACCAGCACGAGCGCGAGCGCGCTGGCGGCCGACGACGAGAAGGCGATCGTGAACTCGGTGTAGATCGTCGTCGTGAAGGTCTGGAAGCGCAGGATCTCGAACGCGCCGTATTCGGCGAGCAGCGCCAGGCACACCATGAGGCAGCCGCCGAGCAGCGCGGGCCGGAGTTGGTGCAGCGTGACCTTGCGGAAGACCGCGAGCGGACCGTAGCCCAGCGAGCGCGCCGCCTCCTCCAACCCCGGGTCCGAGGAGCGCAGCGAGGCCGCGACCGGCAGGTAGACGAGGGGATTGAGGCTCAGGGTCATGACGAGGACCGCGCCGCCGAGCCCGTGCAGCGAGGGGATGAGCGAGGACCACGTGTAGCCGACGATGAAGTCCGGGATCGCCAGCGGCAGCACGATCAGCGCCGACCAGACGCGCCGCAGCGGCAGGTCGGTCCGCTCGGTCGCGAACGCGGCCGCCGTGCCGATCACCGCGCACAGGGCCGTCACGCACACCGCGAGCTCGACGGTGTTCAGCAGCAGATGCGCGGTCAGCGAACGGAACAGCAGCCGCGCGAGCGAGCCCCACCCGGCCTGCATCGCCTGGACGCACAGGAACACGAGCGGGATGAGGCAGAGCGCGGCCGCGCCGAACGCCAGTCCCAGCAGCAGCGGGGACCGGCGCGTGCGGCGCGACCGGACGGCCTCGACCTGCGTGATCACAGCAGTTGCGCCTGCTGGAGCAGCGAGATCGCGGTCGATCCGTCGCCGAGCGCGCTGATCGACACGGTGCCCGGGTGCAGCGTCGACAGCGCCGGAAGCTCGCTGTTGGCGGCGACGCCCGGCAGCAGCGGGTACTCGAAGCTGTCGGAGTCCGCGATGATCTTCTGCGCCGTCTGCGAGGCGAGGAACGTCGTGAAGGTGGCGGCCGCGGCCTTGTGCTTGCTGGAGGCCAGGGTGGCGACGCCGGAGACGCTCAGCACGTAGCCCGGGTCGCCGTTCGCGAAGTACGCGATGTGCGAGCCGGACTTGGCCTGGCCGCCGTCGTCGGCCGCCTGCCGGAACCAGTAGTAGTTGTCCACCACGCCGATCTTCACCTGCCCCGAGTCCACGTCCTTGGCGACGGTCTCATTGTCGGGCAACAGGTGGTCGGCCGCGTTCGCCTTGATTCCGCTGAGCCACGCGGCCGCGCGCGCCGTGCCGTACTTCGCGGCGATCGCGGTGATCATCGGCTGCAGGTCGGTCTCGCTCGGCGCGAACGCGAGCTTGCCCTTCCACTCCGGATCGGCGAGCGAGATGGCCGAGGTGGGGGTCTGCGCGGCGGTCACGCCGTCGGCGACCACCAGGCAGGTCACCCGCGCGGTGACGCCGACCCAGTCGCCCTTCGGCGAGTCGTACTGCGCGGGGATCGCGGACAGCGCGGCCGCCGGGGCCGCGGCCAGCAGCCCCTTCTCCTGCAGCACCTCGAGCGCCGGGGAGTTCTCCGCGTAGAACAGGTCGGCCGGGGACTTCGACCCCTCCTGCTGGATCTGCTGCGCGAGCGTCCCCTCGTCGTCGGAGCGGACCGTCACGTGGATCGTCGGGTTCTGCTTCTCGAAGGCCGCGACCAGCGCCTGCGTCGTCTGCGCGTGCTGCCCGCTGTAGAGGACCAGCGTCGTGGCGCCCGACTGCCCGGCCGCCGGCGAGCCGCCGCCGAGCGCGCTGCACCCGGTGGTGGCCGCGGCTATCAGGGCGAGCCCCGGCAGCGCGGTGGTGAGGAGGCGGGGACGGCGCATCGGGCGGCTCCAAGGAAGCGGATCGTGATCCTGAGGGCGAAATGAATGAGGTAAGCCTTACCTTAACAGTGCCCTCGGGGCGCGATCCGCCACCCCCTACTCCGCGCCGACCTCCCGGGCCTCGGCGGCCAATTGGCCGGCGACCTGGTCCCGCTCGGTGGAGGAGGTCGGTTCGACGTCCGTCTCGACCGAACCGCCGGACGGATTGACCGAGTCGATTCGCAGCAGAGTCTGCGGGTTCGCGGCCGAGAAGTACAACTCGCCGGCGCGGGTCACGACCACGATCGCGGGCGCCGCGTCGAGGAACGCGGTCTCCTGCGCGCTGCCCGGCAGGTTCTCGCCGACCTCCGCGGCCAGCTCGTTCGGTGCGTCGAGGCCGGCAGGCAGCGCGTCCGCGAGACCGCTGTCGGTGGTCCACGCGTTCCGGCGCCCGGCGACCTCGAAATAGGCGCCGTCGCCGACGGCGAGGACGTCGAATCGCCGGCCCTCCACGGTCTCCGTCCCGATCATGGAGCCGTCGGCGGTGACGTAGACGTCCCAACTCGACGCCTCCCACTGCGGCGCCGCCTGCCGCCCCACGTAGTGGATCATCGACGCGGACGCGATCGCCGAGACGGCCGCGGTGAACGAACGAGTGGTCTGAGACGGCGTGGGACTCGGTCTCGCCGTGGCCGTGCGCCGCGTCGGCGCGGGAGCGGGGGTGACCGCCGACGTGCGATGGAGCACCACATACGTCGCCGCTGCCGCGAACAGTCCGACGAGGGCGAGTGCGGCGATCGATGCGATCGGCACGAGGCGTTGCGGCTCCGGATCGGGGGCCGGGGCGCGGTGGCGGGGCGGCGGCCGGTAGTCCGCGCCGGGATGCGGCGTGGCCGGATGCCAGACGGTCGCCGTCGGCCGCGCCGGCGCGGGGGTGAGCGCCGCGGGCGGCGGCTCGGCGGCCACGAGCGGGAGCCTGGCCGGGCCGAAGGGCGGCGGCACCAGGCGCGGAATGCCGTGCCAGAGCGGGAATTCGGGCACCGGAACCGGCGTCCGGTCGCTCGCGAGCCTCTTGACCATCGGGATCCGTCCCCCTCCATCGCGGCGATGCCGACTCGGACGCTAGAACCCCGAGCCCGGGACCGGTCCTCGGGCGCCCGGCCTAGCCTCCGTGAGCGACGGCAGTTGGCTGATACATCAGGAATGGAGGCGGACCGATGCCGGACGTCAAGGGCGTGCTTCTGCCCGCGTACGTGCTCGCCGACGAGTCGGGTTCGATGGGCCCGTATCGCAGGGAACTGTCCGACGGGCTGCTCTCCCTGTGCGAGTCGCTGCGGGCCGAGCCGATGATCGCGGCGAAGCTGCGGTTGGCGGTGCTCGGCTTCTCGGAGGACGTGCGGGTCCGTCTCGCCGTCGCCGACATGCGCACCGAGACGACCGTGCCGCAGGTGACGATCCGCGGCGTGACCAACTACGGAGCCGTCTTCAACGACCTGCTCTACCGCATCCCGGCCGACGTGCAGTGGCTGCGCGGCCAGGGCTACAAGGTGCACCGTCCGGTGGTCTTCTTCCTCAGCGACGGCCAGCCCACCGACGGCAACGGCTGGCGCGCCGCGCACGCGACGCTCGTCGACAAGACGCGGACGCAGGCCGCGCCGAACGTCATCGCCTGCGGTATCGGCGACGCCAAGCCCGCGACGATGATCGACGTGGCCACCGACGAGCAGTTCGCCTTCGTGGCCAAGCCGGGCGTGAACCTCGGCGCCGCCATCTCCGAGTTCTTCGCGGCCCTCGTCTCCAGCCTGGTCGAGTCCGGGCAGGCGCTCAACTCCGCGCACCCGCAGCTGGTGGTCAACCGTCCCGACCAGTTCACGATGGCGATCGACGAGGTCTGACGATGGCCCCCAAGCACCCGACCCTGTCCGCGGCGGCCTGGGAGCGGATGACCGTGCAGCCGCCGTCGCTGCCCTTCGAGCCCGGACCGCCGAAGCAGAGCGCGTACGACGTCCTCGACACCGAGTGCGAGGGGTGGTCCACGGACCGGTTCACGCTGCGCGCCGCCTCCGTCCGCGGCGACAGCCACCGCTGGCCGCGCCGCTCGAAGCCGCGGCAGGACTGCGTGCGCGCGACGGTCTACGAGCGCACCGGGACGCTCGTCTTCGCGGTGGCGGACGGAGTCTCGGGCGCCGTCCACTCCGAGTACGGCTCACGCGAGGCCTGCCGGATCGCGATCGAGACGCTCGTCGAGCAACTCGCGCGCGGCGGCGAGATCGACCTCGGCGCCGTCGTGCAGAACGCCGTCGCCCGGCTGGTCGAGCTCACGCAGTGGCGCCTCGGCCGCGCGCACACCGACGCGCCGAGCCTCCGGGAGGTCTCCGACCTGTTCGCGACGACGCTGGTCACCGGCATCGTGCAGCCGATGCGGGACGGCGAGGTCTTCGTCGACCTCTGCCGTGTCGGGGACTCGGGCGCCTGGGTGCTCGACCGCTCGCGCGCGCCCTACGACCGCGAGCTGTACACGCCGCTGTTCACCACGAAGACCGGCGGCGACAAGAAGTTCGTCTCGAACCGCGTCGCCGCGCTGCCGCAGTTGCCCGCCGAGTTGGAGCGCATCCAGGCGCAGCTCTCCGATCGCGACACGCTGCTCGTCGGCACCGACGGATTCGGCGACCCGCTCGGTGACGGCGACGGCGAGTTCGGCGCGCTGTTCGCGGAGCAACTGCGCACGCCGCCCGCGCCGCTCTGGTTCGCGCACGTCCTCGACTTCTCCCGCGAGACCTTCGACGACGACCGCACGCTGCTGGCCGTCTGGCCGCTGCGCCCGGGAGAGCGGCGATGACCGTCGCCCGGCCGCGGACCGTCGAACTCGGCACGCTCGCCCTCGGCGGACGGCTCGGCCAGGGCGGCCGGGGCGCCGTGCACGAGGTGACCGGCAAGCGCATCAACCGGACCGGCGACGCGTGGGGCGTGACCGGGCCAGGAACCCCTGACCGAAAGCCGAGCGGGGGCCACCGTCCTCAGGACGGCGGCCCCCGCTCTCATCTCCGATCGCCTATTCGGCGTCGATCAGCAGCGCCAGGTCCTGCCCGCTCAGCGTCGCGGTCTTCAGCAGTTCGCGGATCAGGTTCACGCTCAGCGTCGCGCCCACGTTCGCGCCGATCTCGTCGCGCATCAGGCCCCGGATTCCGCGCCGGTTC
>DASTAE010000164.1:0-8010 GCA_035712985.1 Actinospica sp. | reverse complement strand
GGAGCGTCAGGCGGAGGCGTTGGAGGTCTACCGACGGTTGCGGCGCACGCTGGTGGACGAGCTGAGCCTCGAGCCGTGCGCGGCGTTGCGCCTGCTGCACCAGCGAATACTGGCGCGCGACTCCGCTCTGACCGCTCCCGCCCCCGCTCCCGCCCCCGGCGATCGGCCGTGGGCCGGCGGCCATGGTGCGCGCTTCAACCTGCCGCCCGACACCTCGGCGTTCACCGGCCGCGAACGAGAGCTGGCGGAACTGTACGAGTTCGAAGACGCGGCACGGCGGCTGGGCTCGGGAGCGGCGGCGGTCGTGGCGATCGACGGGATGGCGGGAATCGGCAAGACGGCGCTCGCCCTCCACGCCGCGCACCGCATGGCCGAGCGCTTCCCGGACGGCCGGATGTTCCTCGATCTGCGCGGGCATTCCCCGGGGCTCACCCCGCTGGACCCCGCCGAGGCACTCGACTACTTCCTGCGCTGCCTCGGCGTGCCGCCGCAGCTGATCCCGCCGGATCCGCAGGCGCGTTCCGCCTTCTACCGCGAAGGCATGATGAAGGGCACCAGCCCGAGCATCGCCGCGCTCGCCGGCGGTGGCTACGAGCTGGCGTTCCAGGCCAACACCGGCAGCCTGATCGTGTTCGGTTCCGGCGGCAACACCAACACCGGGCAGGGCATGCTCGCGGGTACCAGCCCCGCCATCGCCTGACCCTGCCAGCTGCATGAATCCGCAGGTCGGCAAGCGCGTCGCCGTGACGCGCTTGCCGGCCTGCCAGCGCCTTCAGCGACTACCGGTCAGGCCGCGGACGCCAGTCGGTCCCGCGCGTGCACTCCGTCGCGTGGGGCGTCGGCAGGCGTCTCGCTTCCCGCTCCTGGCTGTGCGGGTCCTTGGGGCCAGTGCAGTCGGTTGCGTGTGGCACCCGCGTGGTCGTACGGCTTGCCGATCGCCAGGATGGCGTCGGGGGCGAGGCCGTGCTGGAGGATTTCGGGGTGCGGGGCCGGGTTTCCCGCCGGGTCGCTGATGAGGATCGCGCCCGCGCGATGGGCGAGGGTGGTTCGGCGGAAGTTCATGGTGAACGCGACGCCGAGGTAGGCCGCCGCGATGTCCCCGCTGAGGTTCGGGTCGACGACCTGGCCGGTGAAGGTGGCGCACCAGGCGTGTTCGATCACCGTGCGCATATCCGGCAGGAGCGCGAGGCCTTCGACATAGGTCCAGGCGTACTGGTCGGCGAGGATCGCGGCCGCTCGGGCGGCGTGTCCGGGCAGCGCGGGGTAGACGTCCTCGGGCAGGGGGGCGGGTTCGAAGGTGCGGCCGTGGGCGAGAACGACGTCGTGGAGCGAGCCGTGCTGCCACGCGTCACTGCCGGGTCGCCGGGCGCGGCGCGCCATCGTGCGGGCGTGTTCGACGAGCTGCTCCACGGGTGTCACTGCCGCTCCTTGATCGGTCCCGGGTCAGGCTGCGGCCAGGGGTGCGGCCGTTCGCCCTCGGTGCGTGGCCAGGGCGGGGGCCTGGGCGGGCTCGCGCGGGAAGAGATGGTCGAGTCCGGCCAGGTGGAGGGTCTTGGCCAGCAACGGGCGTACTCCGCGCAGCGTGATCGGGGGTTTGCCGAGTTCGGCGGCCTGACGCTGGGCGACGGTGAGCGCGCGCAGGCCGGCCGCGTCGATCAGCACGGCGCCGCTGACGTCGAGCACCAGCGCGCCGGCTCGGCCGACCTGCTCGGTCAGGGCGGTCCGCAGGCGCGCGGCGGTGTGGATGTCGACTTCGCCGCGCACCGCAAGGACGGTGCGTCCGTCGGGGTCCTGGTGGCGGGTGATCCCCAGTGTGGTGTCCACGTCTACTCCTCCTGTCATGCGGGACTCGTTGAGGTGGTTGTTCATGCACGCCGCCGGGCGGTGGGCGGCCTCGAGTCTTCGTTGTAGCATGTCGTCTAAGCGATGACAAACATGAGTGTCGGCGAAAGGGTGACTGTCATGGTGCGATCGACCGGGCCGGGCGCGGCGGCGCCCGGCGAGCACACCCGCCAGACGGAGGCGGCCGCGGGTCTCGAGCGGATCGAGGCGGCCGTCGACACCGCCCGCTCGGAGCCGTCCGGACCGAATTCCGCCCAGTTCCTGGTGGCCTTGGCGTTGCTGCGGCAGATGCGCGAGCAACTGGCGGGCTGGGAACCGGAGCTGATCGACGCGGCGCGGGCGAACGGCGCGAGCTGGGCCCAACTCGCCCCCGCGCTCGGGGTCGCCAGTCGGCAGGCGGCCGAGCGGCGCGCGTTGCGGCTGCGCCCGGGTACGGATCAGTCCGCCACCACCGGCGACCAGCGGGTGACCGCGGAACGCGGCCGGCGCGCCGGAATACGCGCGGTGGACGCCTACGCCCGAGACCACTCCGCCGACCTGCGGGTACTCGCCGCCCAGGTCGGCGGCGTGACCGGGTTGCCGAAGGCGGCGGAGGCTCCGATGGCCGCGCTGCACGAGGCGCTCGGCGGCGCGGACGCGGCGGCGCTGCTCGCCCCGCTGCTCGCCGCGCGGGCGCACCTCGGCGACGGGCACGAGCACCTGACCGAGCAGATCGACGCACTCTCCGGCGGCGCCGAGAGCGCGCGCAGCGAGGCTCAAGCCAGGCGCCGCTGACGGCTCCGGCGGCGTGCCCCGAAGCCGTGACCTGGGGAGATTCTCCCGATTCCGCCTCGTCACCCCAATGGCGACATGCCGGGTTGTCATCGGAACGACGACATGCTAGAAAAGTTGGCGAAGGCACACCGGACCCCCGGCCGGTCGGGTCCGGGCCCGCTCTGACTCACAAGGAGGCTGTTTCGATGTTGATGCGCACCGACCCCTTCCGCGAGCTGGACCGGCTCGCCACCCAGCTGCTCGGCACCGCCGGCACCGGAACCTGGTCCCGCCCGACCCCGATGCCGATGGACGCCTACCGCGACGGCGAGACCTACGTGGTCTGCTTCGACCTGCCCGGCATCGACCCGTCCGCGATCGAGCTCCAGGTCGAGCGCAACGTGCTCACGGTCAAGGCCGAACGCCGCCCGGTGCACACCGGCGAGAAGTTCGAGATGCAGGTGGCCGAGCGACCGCTCGGAGTCTTCTCCCGGCAGCTCTTCCTCGGCGACACCCTGGACGCCGACCGGATCGACGCCGACTACAACGCCGGCGTGCTCACCCTGCGCATCCCGATCGCCGAGAAGGCCAAGCCCCGCAGGATCGAGATCACCGCGACCGGCGAGCACGAGCGCAGGGAGATCAACGCCTGACCCGCCGCTGACCGACACCCCGCACCCCTGACCTCCCGCCGCCGCCCGCGCCCCGGTTCCCCTGCCCGCGGCCGCGGGCAGGGGCGGGAGGACCCCCGAAGCCGTCGAAACCCACCGCGTCACCGAGCCCAAAGGAGCACCGCCCGTGTCCGGCGGAAGCGAGACCCTTCAGTTCCAGGCCGAAACCCGGCAACTGCTGCACCTGGTGGTGCACTCGCTGTACTCGAACAAGGACATCTTCCTGCGCGAGCTGATCTCCAACGCGTCCGACGCCCTGGACAAGCTCCGCCTCGAATCGCTCCAGGACTCCGACCTCGCCGCGGACACCGCGGATCTGCACATCGAGATCCACCCGGACGCCGACGCGCGGACCCTCACGGTGCGCGACAACGGCGTCGGCATGACCCGCGACGAAGTGATCGACCTGATCGGCACGATCGCCAAGTCCGGCACCGCGGGCCTGCTGGAGAAGCTCAAGGCCGCCAAGGACGCCGAGGCCTCGAACACGCTCATCGGGCAGTTCGGTGTCGGGTTCTACTCCGCGTTCATGGTCGCCGACAAGGTCACCCTCACGACCCGCCGCGCCGGGGAGGAGGGCGGTACCCGCTGGGAGTCGACCGGCGAGGACACCTACCGGATCGAGCCCGCCCCCGACGCCCCGCAGGGCACCTCGGTCACCCTGCACCTCAAGCCCGTCGACACGGACGACCACGTGTTCGACTACACCGCCGAGGCGCAGATCCGGAAGATCGTCAAGCAGTACTCGGACTTCATCCGCTGGCCCATCCGCCTGATCCGGACCACCTCGAACGACGAGGGCACCACGGTCGAGGAACCCAAGACGATCAACTCGATGAAGGCTCTGTGGTCCAGGCCCGCCAAGGAGATCACCGAGGACGAGTACCGCGAGTTCTACCAGCAGATCGCGCACGACTGGACCGACCCGCTCGAGACCATCCACTTCAACTCCGAGGGCACCTTCGCCTACGACGCCCTGCTGTTCCTGCCCTCCCACGCGCCCTTCGACCTCTACACCCGTGACGCGAAGCGCGGGGTGCACCTGTACGTCAACCGCGTGTTCATCATGGACGAGTGCGACGCCCTGATGCCGCATTACCTGCGGTTCGTCAAAGGTGTCGTCGATGCGCACGACCTGTCGCTGAACGTCTCGCGCGAGCTGCTCCAACACGACCGGCACATCCGCGGCGTACGCCGTCGCCTGGTCAAGAAGGTGCTGGCCACCGCCAAGGACCTGCAGACCCGCGACGCCGAGAAGTACCGCGGCTTCTTCGACGCCTTCGGCCGCGCCCTGAAGGAAGGACTGCTCGAGGACGCCGACAACCGCGAGGCTCTGCTGGATCTGCTCCTGCTCGACTCCACCCGCGACGCCGCCGAGCCGACCACGCTGCGCGGCTACCTCGAGCGGATGAAGGAAGGCCAGAAGGAGATCTACTACCTGACCGGCCCCTCCCGCGCCGCGATCGAGAACTCCCCGCACATGGAGGCTTTCCAGGCCAAGGGCTACGAGGTGCTCATCCTCGCCGACCCGATCGACGAGGTCTGGGCCGACCAGATCACCGAGTTCGACGGCACCCCGCTGCGCTCGATCGCGAAAGGCCGGGTCGATCTGGACGAGCGGGCCACGGATCAGCAGGACGATTCCGAGGCGCAGCCTGAGAAGGAGTCATTCGCCGAACTGCTCGCCTTCCTCACCGAAACCCTCGGCGCGGACGTGAAGGAGACCAGGATCTCCACTCGGCTGACCGCCTCCCCGGCGTGTGTCGTCGGCGATGTGAATGACCTGACTCCCGCGCTGGAGCGGCTCTACCGCGCCTCCGGCCAGCCGGTCCCGCACGCCAAGCGGATCCTCGAACTCAACCCCGCCCACCGGCTCGTGACCTCCTTGCGCGACGCCCACGCCCGTGACGCGGACGACCAGGCCCTGAAGGAGAGCGCGGAACTGCTCTACGGCCTGGCCGTGCTCGCCGAGGGCGGCGAGATCGAGGACCCGGCCCGCTTCACCCGCCTGGTCGCCGATCGGCTCGCCACCGCCCTCTGAGGAACCGGCGTGGCGCACGAGGTAGCGCAGCCGACCTCGTGCGCCACACGGTCGTGCGCGGATGGCAGGTTTTGCGAAGTTCAACAAGAAGTTCGCGCAGTTCGAACAGGATGTCGAGGAGCACGCGCAGCACGAGGAGCAGGAGGAGTTCCCCGCCGTCAACGCCGACTGCGACGAGCAGGAGCAGCGCCGGATGGCGACGAAGCTGCTCGAGGCCGAGCAGAAGGCGCCGACCCACCCGCATCCCGGGGCCGCCGGCTCGCCGACGGCGGTGCGCGTCGTCGGACCGTTCGCCGCGATGCTCGACAAGGCCAAGGACGCGTACGCGGACAAGTCCGACTGACCGGGAGGCCGCCTGGTAGGCCGAGGCGGCCGCGCGGCCAGGAGACGCAGAGGGGCACGGGTCGGCGAGACTGGTGGGGCATCGCCGCCCGCGCTCGCCTTCGACGTCTCTGGAACAGGAACCGCCATGACCGCATCCGCCGAGGAGCTCCTGCGCCGCGCCATCCAGGTGTCCGCCGACGCCCGCGAGCACGGGAACCATCCCTTCGGCGCGATCCTCGTCGCGCCGGACGGCTCGATCGCGCTGGAGGCGGAGAACACGGTGGTCACCGAGAACGACGTCACCGGGCACGCCGAGACGAACCTCGTGCGCAAGGCCTGGGGCACGATCCCGCACGAGCAGCTTCCCGGCTACACGCTCTACACCTCGTGCGAGCCGTGCGCCATGTGCTCCGGCGCGATCTTCTGGGCAGGGATCGGCGCGGTCGTCTACGGCCTGTCCGAGGAGCGCCTGATCGCCATCGCGGGCCCCGGTCCGGACGTGTCGACCCTCGACCACCCCTGCCGCACGGTGTTCGCCGGAGGCAGCCGGCCGACCGAGGTCACCGGCCCACTGCTGGAGGACGAGGCCGCCGCGCCGCACTGCGGATTCTGGGGCTCACACTGATGTACGGCACTACTACCATTCGCGCCCACTTCTCGGGCACCTACAGCGGCGCGATCGTGATCGCGGTGGCGTAGTCGAGGCTGGCGACGCCGGTGGCGGTGGCGCAGTCGAGGATGCTGAGGTTCGGGGCGGTGAAGGTCTCGACGACGTGGTCTCCGGCGAACTCGCCCGTCGTGACGTCGCCGGTCTCGGTCAGGACGGTGTTCGAGCCGATGTGGGCGGCCGTCGCGGTGAAGGTGAACGAGGTCGACTGGCCATCGTTCCAGATGATGGTCTCGACGCCGGACTCGGTGAGGATGGCGTTGCAGCTGAGGTTCAGCAGCGCGGTCACGTCGCGGGTGCCGGAGGTCGCGCTGGAGCCGACGGCCAGGCAGCTTCCGGTGGGGCTGTGCGGGCCGATGACGTTCAGCCGGCCTTGGTCGACCACGGTCGTCGGCCGGACCGTGTCGGTCAGGCCGGGGGTGTAGGTGGTGTACGTCCAACCGGTGCACGTGATCGTGGCGACGGCGGCGTGGGCCGGCGCGGACGCGGCCACCGCCGTACCGAGGGCCAGGGCCACGACACCGACGAACGCGGCGGCGGACCGCCTGGTTGCCGTCATTGACACTCCTTGGCAGCTGGGGGAGCGGGGGCGGACACGTCGGAACCTACCCGTGGACGTCGCGGCCACCGGGGGCGCTCGAATCGTCCACCGGCGCACGAACCGCGTCGGGTCGTTCGGCCGGCTCGGCCGAATGGTGGATCTTCCGTCCGCGGGGCGTTTGGGTCGCGGAAAGACGAGCAATCCGGGTCGGGTCAGTTCACCGACCCGAGTTGGAGGAGGACCGCATGAGCGATCTGGGCGATTTCGCGAAGAAGGCCGAGCAGATGGGCAAGGAGCACGCGCAGGACGTCGACAAGGGTGTCGAGGAGGCGGAGAAGGTCGCCGGCGAGCGCACGGGCCATGAGTACGACGACCAGATCAAGCAGGGCGGGGACCAGGTGGAGAAGCGGCTCGGCGGTGGACAGGACCAGCTGCAGGATCAGCAGGATCAGCAGGACCAGCGGGGTCAGCAGGCGGACGAGAACCAGCAACAGGGGCAGTAGGCGCCGCGAGCCGCACGGCCGGGCAACCCCGGGCACCTCGCCGGGGCGGTCCGGCCGGCCTTGGACGGAAAAGGAAGGTAAGGAGGAGAGGGGACGTCATGTCGGCTAGGCAGGCCGGTCAGGCGGAACAGGAGGGTCGGGCGGGTCGTGTCCGAGGGGAGGCCGGGCCGGTGAAGCAGCCGGCCGCGCCGTCCGGGCGGCAGTTTCAGATCGCGTTCGGCGACCAGCGTGCGACGGTCGTGGAGGTCGGCGGTGGGATCCGGGCCTATCGGGACGGGCAGCGCGATGTGCTGCACCCCTACGCGGTGGACGCGATGGCCGACGGTGCACACGGGGCTCCGCTCGTTCCCTGGCCGAACCGTCTGGACGGCGGGCGGTACTCGTTCGACGGGGCCGACTACCGGTTGGCGTTGACCGAGCCGGAGAAGAACAACGCGATCCACGGTCTGCTGCGCCGGCGGCCTGGCAGGCCGTGCTGCATGAGCGGGACCGCGTCGTGATGGCCACGACCCTCCATCCGATGCAGCGTGCCTACGCGCCGCGGGCTGACGGAAGTGATCGACGACCTGTGCTCCGCCCTTCAGCCACCTGATCCGCCGAAGTCGGCGCCGGCGTTGTCGTCGAACCCTTCGCGGTGGGCGCGGACGGCTTCGGTCATCTCCGCGATG
>DASTAE010000163.1:0-6455 GCA_035712985.1 Actinospica sp. | reverse complement strand
GGTACTCGCCGATCTTGTGGCCGAAGGCGGACCGCTCCCTGACGTACCGGACGCACTCGTCGACGCAGCCCTGCGCGAGCCCGGTGGCCAGCGCGGCGATCGCGATCCGGCCCTCGTCGAGGGTGCGCAGGAACTGCGCGTAGCCGCGGCCGCGCTCGCCGAGCAGATGGCTCTCGGGGACGCGGCAGTTGTCGAAGACCAGGCCGTGGGTGTCCGAGGCGCACCAGCCGACCTTCGAGTAGCCGGGCTCGACCGTCAGGCCCGGGGTGCCGGACGGCACGAGGATGCAGCTCAGCTCGGCGCGGCCGTCCTCGTCCCGGGAGGTCACGGCCATCACCGTGATCAGCGAGGTGATGTCGGTGCCGGAGTTGGTGATGAAGGACTTGGCGCCGTTGATGACCCAGGAGTCGCCGACCTGCCCGGCCCGCGTGTTCACGGCGCCCGCGTCCGAGCCGCCGCCCGGCTCGGTCAGGCCGAAGGCGGCCAGCCGCTCGCCCCGGCACAGCTCGGGCAGCCAGCGCTCCTTCTGCTCCTCGGTGCCGAAGCGGTGCACCGGCATCGAGCCCAGACTCACCCCGGCCTCGAGCGTGATGGCCACGGACGAGTCGACGCGGGCGAGTTCCTCCAGCGCGATGCACAGGGCGAAGTAGTCCCCGTCCATCCCGCCGTGCTCGCTGGGGAACGGCAGGCCGAACAGGCCCATCCGCCCCATCGCGGCGACGACCGGGTAGGGGAAGGCGTGCCGTTCGTAGTAGTCCCCGATGACCGGGGACACCTCCTCGCGCGCGAAGGCCTCGACGGCCTTGCGCAGGTCCTCGTACTCGGCGGGCAGCGTGGGGTCGAGCATCGCGGTCATCCGTTCTTCGGGCCCTTCGTGAGGGCTTGCACGGTTCGTGAGGGGGCGGGCCGGCCCAGGATGTCGGCCATCCAGCCCGAGACGTCGACCAGCTTGCGCAGGTCCACGCCGGTGGTGATGCCGAGTCCGTCGAGCATCCACACGAGGTCTTCGGTGGCGAGGTTGCCCGTGGCGGATTCGGCGTAGGGGCAGCCGCCCAGTCCTCCGGCGGAGGAGTCGACGGTCGCGATTCCGGCCTGCAGCGCGGCGTAGGTGTTCGCCAAGGCCTGGCCGTAGGTGTCGTGGAAGTGCACGGCGAGCCGGTCGCGGGGCACGCCGCGCCGCTCCAGGGCGTCGATCAGGGTGCGCACGTGCCCGGGCGTGGCGGTGCCGATCGTGTCGCCGAGGCTGACCTGCGTGCACCCGGCCTCGACCAGCCGCGCGACCACGTCGGTCACCTTGCGCATCGAGACCGGCCCCTCCCAGGGGTCGCCGAAGCACATCGAGACGTAGCCGCGGGTGCGCATGCCGCGGGCGAGGGCCTGCTGCAGCGTCGCCTCGATCTCGGTCATCGAGTCCTCGATGGTCGAATTGAGGTTCTTCTGCGCGAAGGTCTCGGTCGCCGAGGCGAACACGGCGATGTCCTTCACGCCGGTCGCCGCCGCGCGCACCAGGCCGCGACGGTTCGGCACGAGGACCGGGAAGCGCGTGTGCTCGTTGAACGTCCGCGCCGCGAGCATCGGCATCAGCTCGTCGGCGTCGGCGAGCTGCGGCACCCACTTCGGGTGCACGAATCCGGTCGCCTCGATCATCCACAGGCCCGCGTCGGCGAGCCTCTCGATGAACTCGGCCTTGGCGGCGGTCGGCACCACGGCCTTCTCGTTCTGCAGGCCGTCGCGCGCGCCGACCTCGTACACCGTGACCCGCTGCGGCAGGCCGTGCTGGGTGAGCTTCTGCGGGAGCCCGGGGATCATGACGCCTCCACGTGGAACAGGACATGGCCCAGCGGCACCTGGTCGCCGACCGCGGCGCCGACGGAGGTCACCGTGCCGTCGCAGGGCGCTGTCAGCGTGTGCTCCATCTTCATCGCCTCGAGCACGCCGAGCGGTTCGCCCGCGGTGACACTCTGGCCCTCGTGCGCCTTGACCGCGAGGACCGTGCCCGGCATCGGCGCCCGCACCGAGCCGTCGGCCTCGGCGGACGCTCCGTCGTCCGCCGCGGCCCGCTCGGCGTGCGCACGGGCGGGCAGCGCCGGACCGCCGAGCCGCCAGCCGTCGAGGGTGTCGAAGGGCGTCGGGCCGTCCGGCTCGAGGCGCGGGTGGAAGGGCAGGTCCGGGTGCGTGTCGAGCCACGAGGTGTCGATCGCGGCGTCGGCGAACTCGGCCGAGCCGAGCACCGTGCGCAGGAAGCCGAGGTTCGTGATCAGACCACTGATCTCAGTGTCCGCGACGGCCTCGAGCAGATTCCGCCGCGCCGCCTCGCGATCCGCTCCGTGCGCGGTCAGCTTGGCCACCATCGGGTCGTAGTACGAGGTCACCTCGCCGCCGCCGCCCAGCGCCGTGTCCACGCGCAGGCCGTTGCGCCGCGGCCAGCGGACGGTCGTCGCGACGCCCGCCTGCGGCAGGAATCCGTGCTCGGCGTCCTCGGCGTAGACCCGGACCTCGATCGCGTGGCCGTCCGGCCGCGCGGAGAGCTCGGGCAGCCGCTCGCCGCGCGCGATCCTGATCTGCAGCTCGACGAGATCGAGCCCGGTCACCAGCTCGGTGACCGAGTGCTCGACCTGCAGCCGCGTGTTGACCTCGAGGAAGAAGAACTCGTCCCCGGAGACGATGAACTCGACGGTGCCCGCGTTGACGTAGCCGACCTTGCGGCACAGCCGGACCGCGGCGTCGAGCAGCCGCTCGCGCAGCTCGGGGCTGATCGTCGGCGCCGGGCTCTCCTCGACGACCTTCTGGTGCCGGCGCTGGACCGAGCAGTCGCGTTCGCCGAGGTGCACGACGTTTCCGTGGCCGTCCGCCAGGATCTGCACCTCGACGTGCCGACCGTGCTCGAGATAGCGCTCGACGAGCACGGTCCCGTCGCCGAACGCTGATTCCGCCTCGCGCTCGGCGGCCTTGAGGGCTTCCGGCAGCCCGGCGGGCGCGCGCACGATCCGCATGCCCTTGCCGCCGCCGCCCGAAGCGGCCTTGACCAGCACCGGGAACACGTCCGGCGGCACCTCGCCGGCCTGGTACGAGCGGAGCACCGGCACGTCGGCCTGCTCGGCGAGCTCGCGCGCCGCGTCCTTGCGGCCGAGCGCGGAGATCACGTCGGCGGGCGGGCCGATGAAGGTGAGCCCGGCCTCCTGGCAGGCCTGCGCGAAGCCCGCGTTCTCGGAGAGGAAGCCGTAGCCCGGGTGCACGGCGTCGGCGCCGGTCTCGCGCGCGGCGGCGAGCACCGCGGCGACGTTCAGGTAGGACTCGCTCGCCGCGGCCGGACCGAGGCGCACGGCGGCGTCGGCGGCCCTGACGTGCGGCGAGCCGGCGTCGGCGGCCGAGTAGACGGCGACCGTGCCGAGGCCCATCGCCCTCGCGGTGCGGATGACGCGCAGGGCGATCTCGCCTCGGTTGGCAATCAGGATTCTCATCGTGCCCCCTACATCCGGAAGACGCCGTAGTTGACCGGCTCTGGCTCGGCGTACGAGGTGGCGGCGAGCGCCAGGCCGAGGACCCGCCGGGTGTCCACGGGGTCGATGATGCCGTCGTCCCACAGCCGCGCGGTCGAGTAGTAGGGCGAGCCCTGCGTCTCGTACTGGTCCCGGATCGGCTTCTTGAAGGCGTCCTCCTCCTCGGCGGACCACGCGCCGCCCTCGCCCTCGATCCGGTCCCGGCGCACCGTGGCCAGCACCGTGGCCGCCTGCTCGCCGCCCATCACCGAGATGCGCGCGTTCGGCCACATCCACAGGAAGCGCGGGTCGTAGCCGCGGCCGCACATGCCGTAGTTGCCCGCGCCGAAGGAGCCGCCGATCACGACCGTCAGCTTGGGCACGGTCGCGCAGGCCACGGCCGTGACCAGCTTGGCGCCGTCGCGGGCGATGCCGCGGTTCTCGTAGTCCTTGCCGACCATGAAGCCGCTGATGTTCTGCAGGAACAGCAGGGGGATCCGGCGCTGCTGGCAGAGTTCGATGAAGTGCGCACCCTTGACCGCGGACTCGCCGAACAGCACGCCGTTGTTCGCCAGGATGCCGACCGGATAGCCGTGGATCTTCGCGAAGGCGCACACCAGCGTCTCGCCGAACCGGGCCTTGAACTCGTGCGTCCGCGACCCGTCCACGACACGCCGGATGACCTCGCGCACGTCGTAGGGGATGCGCGGATCGGTCGGCACGAGGTCGTAGAGCTCCTCGGGATCCGCCAGCGGAGCCTCGGGAGCCTCCGGCGTCATCCACGGCGAAGCGCCCGGCAGGGTCCTCACGGCGTCCCGCAGCAGATCCAGCGCGTGCTCGTCGTCCTCCGCGAGGTGGTCCGCGACCCCGGAGAGCCGGGTGTGCACATCCGCGCCGCCGAGCTCCTCCGCGGTGACGATCTCGCCGGTGGCCGCGCGGACCAGCGGCGGGCCGCCGAGGTAGATCGTGCCCTGATTCCGCACGATGATCGTCTCGTCGCTCATCGCCGGCACGTACGCGCCGCCCGCCGTGCAGGCGCCGAGCACCGCGGCCAGCTGCGGGATGCCCGCGCCGGACATCCGGGCCTGGTTGAAGAAGATCCGGCCGAAGTGCTCGCGGTCCGGGAAGACCTCGTCCTGCAGGGGCAGGTAGGCGCCGCCGGAGTCGACGAGGTAGAGGCAGGGGAGGCGGTTGTCGGCGGCGACCTGCTGGGCGCGCAGATGCTTCTTGACCGTCATCGGGTAGTAGGTCCCGCCCTTGACGGTCGCGTCGTTCGCCGCGATCACGCAGGGGCGCCCGTGCACCCGGCCGATGCCGGCGACGATGCCCGCGGAGGGGATCGGGCCGCCGTGCTCGGCGTAGAGCCCGTAGGCGGCCAGCGGGGCGAGTTCGAGGAAGGGGGAGCCGGGGTCGAGCAGCCGATCGATCCGGTCCCGGGGCAGCAGCTTGCCGCGGCTCAGGTGGCGGGCGCGGGAGCGCTCGTCCCCGCCGAGGCGCACCTCGGCCAGGCGTTCGCTCAGCTGCGCCGCGAGTTCGCGCAACGTGGATGGCACGGTCGAGCTGGACGGCACCGTCGCCGCCTTTCCGTAGGTACTGACCGGGCGGCTTGTGGCGCCCGGTGCTGCGTGATCGGCCGTTGGTGTTCGGCCTCCTCGTACCCATGAGTAACACAGGGGATGCGGTCTAGGAAAGCGCGGGTCCGAACGGGTGAAGCGGCGGCCGTGCCTGCCCGGTGCACCACCAGCGCCTTTCTAGTCTGGGCCGGGAATACGGAAGGATCAACCGAGCGGAAGGCGGCGCGCATGACCCGGAATCCGCGGCCGCGACCGCCCGAGAACCGCCCCGGAGCGCGCCCCGCCCCGGCGGTCCCGCCGCGCCGCCCGGCCCCGCGCCCGGCGGCCGCCCGCTCCTCGTCCCGTCCCCCGTCCCGCTCCCGGCTGCCGCGCGGACTGCGGATCGGCCTGCGCGCCCTGTCCGGAACGCTCGCGCTGCTGGTCCTCGCCGTGGCCGCCACGGGGTGGTACATGGACCGTGCCATCCTCGGCACGCTGACCACGTCGGATGCGCTCAGCGGCCTCGGCGACCATCCGGAGACGGACCAGAACATCCTGCTGATGGGCCTGGACTCCAGGAAGGACATGAACGGCAACGATCTGCCGTACAGCATCCTGGACAAGCTGCACGCGGGATCCAGCAGCGACATCGGCGGCTACAACACCAACACCCTGATCCTGCTGCACGTCCCCGCCGACGGCTCCCGCGCCGTGGCCCTGTCCATCCCGCGCGACGACTACGTGAACCTGCCCGACGGCCTGGGCGAGCACAAGATCAAGGAGGCCTACGGCCGGGCCAAGGCCCTCGCCGAGCAGCAGGCCCAGCAGAGCGGCGTGAACGGACAGGCGCAGCTCGAGACCATCGGCCGCGAGGCCGGGCGCAAGTCCGCGGTCGAGGCGGTGCAGGACCTGCTGGGCGTGCAGGTGGACCACTTCGCGGAGATCAACCTCGCGGGCTTCTACGACCTCGCCAACGCCCTAGGCGGCGTCACCGTGTGCCTGCGCCAGCCCGCCCACGACGACTACTCCGGCGCCGACTTCCCGGCCGGCGTGCAGACCCTCGACGGCCAGCAGGCCCTGGAGTTCGTCCGCCAACGCCACAACCTGACCGGCGGCGACCTGGACCGCACCCACCGCCAGCAGGCCTTCCTGGCGTCGGCTGCCGCCAAGCTCAGCTCCGCGGGCGTCTTCGGCGACCTGGGCAAGCTGAGCGCCCTGCTGGACGTGGCCCACCGGGACGTCGTCGTCGACTCCGGCCTCAACCCCCTGACCTTCATCCGCCAGGCGGGCGCCGTGACCTCGGGCAGGGTGAGCTTCTACACCCTCCCCATCGAGGGCTTCGCCACCGAGGACGGCGAGTCCGTCAACCTCATCGACCCCGTCAAGGTCCGCACCGACGCCCAAGACCTCATCGCCGGCAAGA
>DASTAE010000162.1:0-42648 GCA_035712985.1 Actinospica sp. | reverse complement strand
ACAGCAGCCGCAGGCCCGGAGCGGGACGGGACCCTCAAACCCGTCCCACCCCGGTATCCGCGAGCGCCGGGATCTCCCGGCCGTCCACCCAGGTGCGGGCCGGGTGGAAGTCTTCGGTCCAGTGGACCAGGTCCGCGCGGGCGCCGACGGCCAGGCGGCCGAGGTCGGGGCGGCCTATGGCCGCCGCGGGGACTCGGGAGGCGGCGTCGAGGACGGCGGGGATCGGCATGCCGAGGCCGAGCACGTTGCGGACGGCCTGGTCGAGGGTGAGGGCGGAGCCGGCGATGGTGCCGTCGGCGTTGCGGGGGACGCCGTCCTCGCCCAGCTCCACCGGGATGCCCGCCAGCACGTACGCTCCGGGCGGCATTCCGGCCGCGGCTATGGCGTCGGTGACGAGGACGACCCGTCCCGGGGCCGCGCGGAAGATCAGGGTGCAGATCTCCGGGGCCACGTGGTGCAGGTCGGCGATCAGGCCCACGCGGTAGCGGCCGTCGGCGAGCGCCGCGCCGGGGACGCCGGGCTCCCGGTGCGCCAGGCCGCGTTGGGCGTTGAAGATGTGGGTGACGAGGGTGGCGCCGGCGTCGGCCGCCGCCTCCACCTGGGCGGCGGTGGCGTCGGTGTGGCCGATGGAGACGGTGACGCCGGCTCCGCTCAGGCGCTTGATCGCCTCCAGGGCGCCCGGGAGCTCCGGGGCCAGGGTCAGCGTGGTCAGGATGTCGAAGCCCACGGCGGACATCAGCGCGTCGACTGCCGAGGAGGTCGGCTCGGCCAGGTACCTGGCCTCGTGCACGCCCCTCTTCAGCGGCGCGAGCCACGGGCCTTCCAGGTGCACGCCGAGGATCCGGGCGTACGCGCCGTCCTCCTGGCGGTCGCGGGCCTCGGTCGCGGTGTCGAGGCCCGCGATCAGCTTGCTCAGCGGCGCGGTGATCAGGGTGGGCTGGAAGGAGGTGACGCCGGTCGCCGGGAGCTTGGCGGCCACCGCGTCCCACTCGGCCTCGTCGGCGTCCGCGAAGTCCACGCCGAAGGCGCCGTTGATCTGGAGGTCGACCAGGCCGGCGCTCAGCGTTCCGGAGTCCAGCACGACGTCCGCCTGCGGGTCCGCGTAGGGCTCCACCGCCGTGATCAGACGGTCATTCACGCGAAGCGTCACGGGGGACAACACCCCGTCGACGACCGCGCTGCGGGCCGAGATCCTCACGCGAATTCCTCCAGATGGGCGGCGACGAACCAGCGCCCATTGTGGACTAGACCACTGAAGGTTGTCCAGACCTCTGTTCCGATTGGTCTGGACCATTCGGCGGCTTCGGGATTTCGCGCAGAACCTCGGAAACGCGGGCGAAATCGGCCTCGGTGAGGTCGGCCCGGGCGGTCAGCCGGAGGCGGGAGCGCCCGTCGGGCACCGACGGCGGCCGGAAGCAGCCCACCCGGACCCCGTGCTCGGCGCAGAGCTCCGCCGCCTCGACCGTGCGGTCGGGATCGCCCAGTATGACGGAGGTCACGGCTCCCGAGGGCTCGGAGGCGGGCAGTCCGGCCTCCACGGCGAGCTTGTGCAGCCGCGCGGCGTTGCGCTGCACCCGCTCGGCCAGATCGGGGTCGCGTCGCAGGATCCTGAGCGCCGCGCGGGCCGCGGCGGCGCAGGAGGGCGCGAGCGCGGTGTCGAAGATGAAGGGCCGCGCGGCGTCGATCAGATGGTCGATCACCTCCCGCGAACCCACCACGGCCCCGCCCTGCGTCCCGAAGGACTTCGACAGGGTCACCGTGAGCACCACGTCCTGCGCGCCCGCCAGACCGGCCGCGTGGGCCCCTCCGCGGCCTCCCTCGCCGTGCACCCCGACCCCGTGCGCCTCGTCCACCAGAAGCGCGGCGCCGTACCTGCGGCAGACCTCGGCGAGCTCGGCCAGCGGGGCCACGTCGCCGTCCACCGAGAAGACCGACTCGGTCAGCACGAAGGCGCGGCGGTAGGGGATCGAGGTGCCGGCGAGGGCGCGCTCGACGGCGATCGGGGAGCAGTGCTCGACCACGATCCGCCGGGCCCCCGACAGCCTGCAGGCGTCGATCACGCTGGCGTGGTTGAGGGCGTCGGAGATCAGCAGGTCCTCGGGACCGGCGAGCGCCGTGACGACGCCGATGTTCGCCAGGTAGCCCGAGGAGAACACGAGCGCGGCCTCGGCGCCCAGGAACTCCGCGAGCTCCCGCTCGAACTCCGTGTGCTCGGTCGTCGTCCCGGTCACCAGCCGCGAGCCGGTGGATCCGGCGCCCCAGGCCCACACCGCCTCGGCCGCCGCCGCGCGCACCTCCTCGTGCGCGCTCAGGCCCAGGTAGTCGTTCCCGGCCAGGTCGACCGGTGCCTCGCCGACCTCCCGGGTGCGCAGCCGGCGGCGCAGGCCGGCCGTCTCGCGCTCGGCCGCGCGCGTGCCCAGCCAGTCCCACATATCGTTCATGGTCCGAATCTTTCCGCACTATCGGAGATACTGTCCGTATGCCCTCGATGAACGACCTCGTCCGCGAGCAGACGGCCCTCCAACCCGAAGACCTGGAGTGGCTGCACCTGATCGTCGCCGACTGGCAGATCATCGCCGACCTGTCGTTCGCCGACCTGGTGCTCTGGGCGCCCACGGCGGACGAGACGCAGTACGTCGCGGTGGCCCAGATGCGGCCGAACACCGGGCCGACATCCTACGTGGACGACCTGGTGGGGCACGTCGTGCCACGCGGGCGCCGTCCGCTGCTTGATCAAGCCCTGGACGAGGGGCGGATCGTGCGCGAGGGCGATCCGGAGTGGCGCGAGGCCGTCCCGGTGCGCGTCGAGGCGGTGCCGGTGCGGCGCGGCGACAAGGTGATCGCGGTCATCGCGCGCAACACCAACCTGCTCACCGCGCGCACGCCGAGCCGCCTCGAGCTCACCTACCTGCAGACCGCCTCGGACATGGCGCAGATGATCGCCACCGGCCGCTTCCCGCTGCCGAACTCGCGCAGCCATCTGGACGCGATGCCGCGCGTCGGCGACGGCATGCTCCGGCTGGACGCCGACGGCCTGGTCACCTACGCGAGCCCGAACGCGGTCTCGGTCTTCCACCGGATGGGTCTGAACACGGAGCTGATCGGCGCCCACCTCGGCAAGCTCTGCGCGGAGATGGCCGTGAGCACCGGGCCGACCGACGAGGCGCTGATCGAGACGGCGAGCGGCCGCAAGGCCAGGGACACCGAGCTGGCCAACGACCGCGGCAACGCGATGCGGCTGCGCTCGATCCCGCTGCGCCCGGCGGGGGAGCGGATCGGCGCGCTCGTGCTGGTGCGCGACGTGACCGAGCTGCGCCGCCGGGACCGCGAGCTGATGACCAAGGACGCGACGATCCGGGAGATCCACCACCGGGTCAAGAACAACCTGCAGACGGTCGCGGCGCTGCTGCGGCTCCAGGCGCGGCGCCTGGACGAGCCGCGCGGCAAGGCTGCGCTGCAGGAGGCCGTGCGCCGGGTCGGCTCGATCGCGATCGTGCACGAGACGCTGTCCCAGACGCTCGACGAGCGGGTGAACTTCGACGAGATCGCCGACCGGGTGCTCAGCATGGTGATGGACTTCTCGGCCTCGAGCCTCGGCACCACCTCGGGGGGCGTGCCGACCGAGCCGGTGCGCCCGCGCCGGATCGGCAGCTTCGGGGTGCTCGGCGCGACCGTGGCCACGCCGCTGGCCATGGTGCTGACCGAGTTGCTGCAGAACGCCTTCGAGCACGGCCTCGACGGCGGCGCGGGCACCCTTCTCGAGGTGACCGCGCAGCGCCGCGGGGGCCGGCTGACCATCACGGTGGTCGACGACGGCCGTGGCCTGCCGACTGGTTTCGACCCGCGCTCGGCGGGGAATCTCGGCTTGCAGATCGTCAGAACTCTGGTCCAGGGTGAGCTGGGAGGCGAGTTCGACATGCGACAAAGAGACGGCGGCGGTACCGTCGTCTCTCTCGAGTTCGCGGCGGGCTAGGCGCTGATGGGCCTTCTGCCCGCTGGATTGTCGCTCCTCGCTCCGGCCCCCCGCCGGCGGCGGTGGGCGCGCGGCGGGACGGGGCCAGGCAGGGTTCGTGCGGGGTGTGCGGGTGTTGCCGGTGAATCAGGTGGTGCGGGTGACGCGGGTGGTGCTGTCGAGTCGGCGGAGGGCCTGGATCAGGCCATCCGCGAACGGGCACGCGCGGCGCGGCGCTTGAGGGCGCGACGCTCGTCCTCGCTCATACCGCCCCAGACGCCGGCATCCTGGCCGGACTCCAGGGCCCACTGCAGGCACTGGTCGATCACGTCGCAGCGGCGACAGACCGCCTTGGCGTCCTCGATCTGCAGCAGTGCCGGCCCGGTGTTCCCGATCGGGAAGAACAGCTCCGGGTCTTCGTCACGGCACGCGGCGCGGTGGCGCCAGTCGCTCATCGGTCCTTCTCCTTCGCAAAAGTCTCTCGTGCGTTTGTGAAGTGCTGGGGGTGGCGCCCGCCCGAGGGTGCCGGGCGGCGCCGTGGTGCTGATGGTGCTTCAGGTGGTGCGGTTCGCGCGTCGTCGAGCTATTCGACGTTTCATAGAAACGCCGACGCCGTCTGGTACGTTCCCGGTTCCCCGGACCCGCCGGAACATTCGCCGCCGTACGGCCGCGATGCGCGAGCGGATCTTGTGAATGTGAACGCTTTCACGAGCATCGGCGTTCCCTGCCGCCGTGAGCTGCGCTCACGGAGCGAGAAGGTTGACGCGCGGAGGCTGGTGGGCCGGAATCCCATGGGTCTGTGTCCACGCTCGGCGCTGAGCGATCACAGCCCACGTTTCAGGGCCGTGAACAAGCCTGTCAGGCGCGCTCGCGGAGCACAAGGGTCTCCGGGAATCATTTTTCAATTCTCAGGTGTCGGTTCGGTCACACCTTGTCTTCGAAGGTCAGCCCACGAAGCGTGCCATGGGAGTTCAAGGACAAGCCGGAACCGTGGCGCGCCTCTCCGTGTCCGGGGTGGCCCGCCGGAACCAGTACATCACGCGAAGACGCGAAGCGCAGCGGGAACACTACGGAATGTCACACGTTCGCGTGGTCCCAGGTAGTCGCCGTCCACCTGGAAGGGCACGGGACGGTGCGCGAGCAGGGTGAGTTCGGGCAGGTCGTGCCGCAGGATCACGCCCCGGCCCGTGGTCACCTTGGGAGATCCCGCGATCAGTCGTCCGACCGTCTGCCAGACCGGCACGGCGCTGAGCGTGGTCAGGCCGAACAGGTCGAGCCCGGTCTCGAAGCCGGCCTCCGGCGTGGCGATGATCTGCCGGTGCCCGAGGTAGGTCCACGGCGAGGTGTTCGCGATGATCGCCATGAACAGCTCGGGCAGCACGCTGCCGTCCGCCGCCTTCGCCGAGATCGGGGCGTTGCGCTTGTCCGTGCGCCGGAAGTACTCGCGCAGCGCGGAGCGCACGTAGAGCGTGTGCGTGGACTTCTTGCCGTTGGCCCGCTGCCGCTCCACCTCGCCGACCACGGCCGCGTCGAAGCCGAAGCCCGCGGAGAAGGTGAAGTAGCGCTCGTCCGGCTCGTCGTCCGGGCGTACCGCGCCGAGCGAGACCAGCCGGGTGCGGTTCGCGTAGCGGGTCGGCTCCGAGTCCTCGCCGCCGCGCAGCAGCCGCAGCAGCGCGCCGGTCGCCTCGACCGCGTGGTTCGGCAGGCCGAGTGCCCGGGCGAACACGTTCGTCGAGCCGCCGGGCACGATGGCCAGACTCGGCCGGTCGTCCGGGCCGGCGCCGTGCGCCATCAGGCCGGTGACCGCCTCGTTGACCGTGCCGTCGCCGCCGAAGGCGATCACCACGTCCACGCCGTCCTCGGCGGCCTGCTCGGCGAGGTCCGCCGCGTGGCCCCGGTACCTGGTGTGCTCGTGATGCAGCTCGAGCTCCGAGGACAGGGCGCCGACCAGCACGTCGAGGGTTCCCTCTGAGGCCGTGGTGGCCTTGGGATTCATGATCAGCAGCCCGCGAGCCCGCTTGTCCGACATGCCCTTTAACGTACCCGCTTCTTGTGCTTGTACGACGGGTGGCCCCGCCGACCGGGTACCGCGGCCCGCGCTATACGCTCATGAGGTGCCGACTGCAGCGACCCCCGAGCGCCAGCGCCCCGCCACCGTCACCGGCGCGGCCGCCGCCACCGCCCTGCCCGGCGCGGCCCTGACCGCGTACGGCGTCTACCAGGTCGTCGCCGGGCTCACCGGCGACCCGATGAGCCGCTCCATGGCCGAGACCCTGGGCGTGCTCTACCTCGTGTTCGGCCTCGGCGTCGTCTGGGTCGCCCGCGGCCTGCTGCGCTGCCAGACCTGGGCACGCACCCCGGCCCTGATGACCTTCATGCTGATCGGCGGCGTGGCCTACTGGATGCTGCAGGGCGGCTACGACGTCTACGCGGCGGTCTCGATCGGCTACGGCGTGCTCGGCGTCGTGCTGCTCTTCGCCCCGGCCTCGCACAGGGTGCTGACCCGCTAGCCGGAGCACCTGACGGAACGTGAGACGCGTTGGCCCGCGCACCGATCCGGTGCGCGGGCCAACGCGTTCTTTCGGGCTCTTACTCCTCGACCAGCAGCTTCTCGCGCAGCTGGGTCAGGGTCCTGGCGAGCAGCCGGGACACGTGCATCTGCGAGATGCCGATCTCCTCGGCGATCTGCGACTGCGTCATGTTGCCGAAGAAGCGCAGCAGCAGGATCCGCTTCTCGCGGGCCGGCAGCTGCTCCAGCAGCGGCTTGAGCGACTCGCGGTACTCCACGCCCTCCAGCGCCTCGTCCTCGCTGCCGAGCGAGTCCGCGACGGCCGGGGACTCGTCGTCGCCCGACTCGGGGACGTCCAGGGACAGCGTCGAGTAGGCGTTCGCCGACTCGAGGCCCTCCAGGACCTCCTCGTCGCTGATCCCGAGGTGCGTCGCGAGCTCGCCGACCGTGGGCGAGCGCCCGTTGCGCTGGGAGAGCTCGCTGGTCGCGGCCGTCAGCGAGAGCCGCAGCTCCTGCAGCCGGCGCGGCACGCGCACGGCCCAGCCCTTGTCCCGGAAGTGCCGCTTGATCTCGCCGATGATCGTCGGCGTGGCGTACGTGGAGAACTCGACGCCGCGCTGCGGGTCGAAGCGGTCCACGGACTTGATCAGGCCGATCGTGGCCACCTGGGTCAGGTCGTCCAGCGGCTCGCCGCGGTTCCTGAACCGGCGGGCCAGGTGCTCGACCAGCGGCAGGTGCATCCGGACCAGGCGGTCGCGCACGCCGGCCCTGGCCGGGTCCTGCGCGTCCATCTCGGCCATCCGGCGGAACAGCTCGCGGGCCTCGGCGTGCGTGGCGGCCTGGGCCGCGCTGCGGGCGGTCTGGGCCGTCCGCTGCGGGCCCACCTCCGCGCGCTGCCCGGTCGTCGTCTCCGCGTCAGCTTCCACGGCCTCGTCCAGTTCCTCGTCCTCGTCGGGAGCCGGCGGCTCGGTCGGCGTCGGCGGGGTCATCGGTCGTTGTGCCGTAGTCACGCTGCCGTCGTCTCCGCCCCGCCGCGCTGCTTGACCATGGTGATCGCCACCAGGTTGTCCGGGCCGCCGGCGCTCGCCTCGACCTGTCCGGCCAGCGCGGTCAGCACGGTCCAGGCGAAGGTGTCCTTGGCCGGAGCCTTGCCGTCCGCGGTCGGCGCCGAGACGGTGATCGCGAGCTCCGCGGGCGCCAGGTCGAACCGGCAGGTGAGGCTCGTGTGCGGCACGTTGTGCTGGAGCAGCATCGCGCAGGCCTCGTCGACCGCGATCCGCAGGTCCTCGATCTCGTCGAGGGTGAAGTCCAGCCGGGCCGCGAGGCCCGCGGTGGCGGTGCGCAGCACGGAGAGGTAGGCCCCGTCGGCCGGGATGCTCACCTCGACGAAGTCGTCCGGGGACAACACCGCGGTTCCTCCTGCCTGACCGACATCCGCACTCGATTGGTGTTCCACTGTGCCTCCCACGCGCGTGACCGGGCCCGGACGGACGCACGGCCGCACGCATCGTACGCGGTCGCCGCCGCTCCGTGAGTAGAAGTTACCCCGTTCGGACCATCTGTGTCTCGCACCTGGGCCCGGGGGCCCGGCGCGTCCGCGCGGGACGGGCCGGGCCCCCGGGGCGCCGAGGCAGATCAGGCCTGCTTGGTCTCCCAGAAGATCTTGTCGATCTCGCCGATCAGGTCCAGCAGGTGCTGGCCGGTCGCCGGGTCGTTGGAGGCCTTGGTGCCGCCCGCGCCCGCCGCCTTGACCGCGTCGTTGAACAGGGTGTGCAGCTGCGGGTACTTCTCGAAGTGCGGGGCCTTGAAGTAGTCGCTCCACAGCACCTCGAGGTGGTGCTTGACCAGCTCGGAGCGCTGCTCCTTGATCTGCACGGCACGAGCCCGGAAGGTCGGGTCCTCGTTGCCCTGGTACTTCTCCTGGATCGCCTTGACCGACTCGGCCTCGATCCGGGCCTGGGCCGGGTCGTAGACACCGCAGGGCAGGTCGCAGTGGGCTGAGACCGTGGTCTTCGCGGCGAGGATGCGCATGGATGACTCCTTCTCACGCGTGAACTCTTGTTACGTCGCAACCGAGCCTACTGCCCGTCGATTCCCGTCGCCCGGCAAGGTGTGATCTAGAGTTGCGCCCATGTTGGGCGTCGCCGTGGTGAAGGGTCCCTCGATGGTGCCCGCGTACTACGACGGGGACCGCTTGCTGGTCCGCTACGGTGCGCGGGTCCGCCCGGGGGACGCCGTGCTGGCCCGGGACCCCCGGATGCCCGAACGGATCCTGGTGAAACGCGCCGCGCGCCGCGAATCCGGCGGCTGGTGGCTGCTCGCGGACAATCCCTACGCCCCGGGCGATTCGCGGCAGTTCGGCGCGGTCCCGGACGAGCTGGTGCTCGCCCGCGTGCTGCTGCGGCTGCGCAAGGCGAAACGGAACTGACCGGGCGGGAGCCGACGCGCTGTCAGCTCCCGCCCGGTCAGTGCCAGGGGATGTCCGTGCCGCGATCCTCGCGCCGCGTTCCGCCGACGCCGCGGGCAATCCGCGTTCGAAGGCCGCTAGGCCGCCGAACTGGCCGCGCCCGCCAACGCGGCCTCCTTCCGCCGGGCCCGGTAGGCCGCGACGTTCGCGCGGGTGGCGCAGCGCTCCGAGCAGTAGCGCCGGGAGCGGTTCGTCGAGGTGTCGATGAACACGTCCCGGCACGGCGCGGCCTGGCAGACGCCGAGCCGGTCGATGCCCAGCTCGGTGGCCTGCACCGCGAGGCCCATGCAGGCCTTCGCCGCGTAGGCCGCGGCCGTCGAGGGCATGCCCTCGACCAGGTGCAGGTGCCAGTCGTTGCCGTCGTGCCCGGAGATCTGCGGCCGGATCGGGTACTGCTCGAGCAGGCCGTTGAGCACGTCCACGGCCTGCTGCTGCGCGCCGGCGTCGGCGGTGTCGAAGATGGTCCGCAGCTTGTCCCGCAGCGTCCGCAGTTCCTGCACGTCCGCCGATGTCAACCGGCCGCAGGCGCCCTGTCGGGAGAGCAGTGCGCGAGCGTCCTCCACGGTGGTCAGGTCGTCCCGCCGCCGATAGGGGTCGAACGTGTTGACGAGGTGGACGGCACGGTCCGCGTAGGAGGCGAGTTCCATTGTCTGTTGCCCCCTCTGGGAAGGCGATTCAGGTCGAATTCGGTCTGGACCAAGGTACGCGATACGCGTGTCCCCGGCCGTGATGTGCCATAACCGTACGCCACGACGCCGCGTTGGCAAGAGCCCTTCGCCGCTTCGTGTCCGGGCCGCGACCCGACCGTGGGGCCCACCCGGGTCCCACATTGTGGAATCCCTACATATCCGGGTGGCGGACGTCCAAGTCCGATAACCGTGCTCCACTGACCGAAGTGGCCTAAGCTGGGTGCCAACCGCGTGCGGCGGTCCAACCCTCCCTCGCCGCGCGCAGCCACACGATGGCGTTGTCCCCCTGATTTCCCGGTGCCTCGACGCTCGCGCGCGGGGACGCCGGCCACGACGCCCAAGGATGTGCCGACCATGCCCGGTGAAGCGACGACGACCGCGCCCGCCCTGATCCCGCCGCGGAGCTCCGCCGCGGGCCCCTACCTCACGGATTCCGAGATGGACACGCCGACCCACGAGAGCCCCGTCTTCGCGCTGCACCGCGGCGGCAAGATGGAGATCGCCGCCACCGTGCCGCTGCGCGACAGCGCCGACCTCTCGCTCGCCTACACGCCCGGCGTCGCCGAGGTGTGTACCGCGATCGCCGAGCAGCCCGAGCTGGCCAGGGACTACACCTGGAAGTCGCACACGGTGGCCGTGGTCACCGACGGCACCGCCGTGCTCGGCCTCGGCGACATCGGCCCGCTGGCCGCGCTCCCGGTGATGGAGGGCAAGGCGGTGCTGTTCAAGCAGTTCGGCGGCGTGGACGCCGTGCCGATCTGCCTGGACTGCACGGACACCGACGAGCTGGTCGAGACGATCGTGCGGCTGGCCCCGGCCTTCGGCGGCATCAACCTGGAGGACATCTCGGCGCCGCGCTGCTTCGAGATCGAGCGGCGGCTGCGCGAGCGCCTGGACATCCCGGTCTTCCACGACGACCAGCACGGCACCGCGATCGTGCTGCTGGCCGCGCTGCGCAACGCCGCCAAGGTCACGAACCGCACGCTCGGCGAGCTGCGCACGGTGATCTCCGGCGCCGGGGCCGCGGGCGTGGCCATCGCGAAGATCCTGGTCGAGGCCGGGATCGGCGACGTGGCCGTGGTCGACTCGCGCGGCATCGTGCACGCGGGCCGCACCGACCTGACCGAGGTCAAGCGCGAGCTCGCCTCCTTCACGAACAAGGCGGGGCTGACCGGCTCGCTCGAGGACGCGATGCGCGGCGCGGACGTGTTCGTCGGCGTGTCGGCGGGCACCGTGCCGGAGTCCGTCGTGGCCACGATGGCCCCGAACTGCATCATCGCCGCGATGGCGAACCCGAACCCGGAGATCCACCCGGACGTGGCCCGCAAGTACGCCGCCGTGGTCGCCACCGGCCGCTCGGACTTCCCGAACCAGGTGAACAACGTGCTCGCCTTCCCGGGCGTCTTCGCCGGCGCGCTGGCCGCCGGCGCGCGGCAGATCACCGAGGAGATGAAGCTGGCCGCCGCCGACGCCCTCGCCGAGGTGGTCGCCGACGAGCTGAGCCCCGAGCGCGTGATCCCCTCGCCCTTCGACCCGCGCGTCGCCCCGGCCGTCTCCGCCGCGGTGGCCGCGGCCGCGAAGGAGCAGGGCGCGTAGCTCCTGCGCCGAGGGCTCGCCGGTCCACGTGCGTTCGCGGCGTGCCCGGTGGCCCCGTGCGCGGTCCGCTCACGGTCCCTCGCCACGATCGACGTGATCGACACGGAATCGGCACGATCGACACGGCGGAGGGCTGCGCGGAAGGGCTGTGCACGGTAGTTACTCGCGAGTAGGGTAGCGCCCATGTACGCGGTTTACGCACAGAGCATCGAGAAGGACGAGCCGCTCAAGGGGCTCGGGATCGGCGAGCTGCCCGAGCCCGAGCAGCTGGCGGCGCGGCCCGGCTGGACCACGGTCACGATCAAGGCGGCCGCCCTCAACCACCACGACCTGTGGTCGCTGCAGGGCGTCGGGCTGCCGGCCGAGCGGCTGCCGATGATCCTCGGCTGCGACGGCGCGGGCGTGGACGAGG
Organism: Actinospica sp.; assembly: GCA_035712985.1. Taxonomy (GTDB): domain Bacteria; phylum Actinomycetota; class Actinomycetes; order Streptomycetales; family Catenulisporaceae; genus Actinospica. The sequence goes on along the minus strand of DASTAE010000162.1, from coordinate 31,023 downwards.
ACGGCAACGAGGTCGTGCTGCACGCCGTGGTCGGCGAGAACGGCCGCGGCGTGCCGGAGGGCGAGCGGGTCTCGATCCTGACCGAGCGCTACCCGGGCACCTTCGCCGAGAGGGTCGCCGTGCCGCGCTGGAACCTGCTGCCCAAGCCCGCCGGGCTGAGTTTCGCGGAAGCGGCCTGCCTGCCGACGGCCTGGCTGACGGCCTATCGGATGCTGTTCACCCGTTCGGGTCTGCGGCCGGGCGACTCGGTGCTGGTGCAGGGCGCGGGCGGCGGCGTGGCCACGGCCCTGATCGTGCTGGCGCGGGCCGCCGGCTTCCGGGTCTGGGCCACCTCGCGCAGCGAGGCCAAGCGGGCCCGCGCGGTCGAACTCGGGGCGCATCAGGCCTTCGAGCCCGGCGCGCGGCTGCCGGAGCGGGTGGACGCGGTGATGGAGACCGTCGGCGCGGCCACTTGGGCGCACTCGGTGGCCTCGGTGCGCGAGGAGGGGACGATCGTCATCTCCGGCGCCACCTCGGGCCCGAACCCGCCCGCCGCGCTCACCCGGATCTTCTTCCACCAGCTGCGCGTGGTCGGCTCCACGATGGGTTCCCGCGACGAGCTGGCCGCGCTGCTCCGCTTCTGCGAGAACACCGGGATCCGCCCGGTGATCGACAGCGTCCTGCCGCTGCGCGGCGAGGCCGAGGCGGGCTTCGCGAAGATGGCCGCCGGGGACCTCGTCGGGAAGATCGTCTTCGAGCTCTGAGTCATGAGCTCTGAGTCATGAGCTCTGGGTCCTGAGTCCTGAGTCCTGAGTCCTGAGCTCCGGGTTCCGGGTTCCGGGTTCTGAGTGGACGGGCTGCGCCCGCGGCCGCTTCGCGCCGCGGGCGCAGCCCTCCGCGTCCTGCTATTCGCGTGCCGCGACCGCGGCGAGCTCCGCGTCGCGCGGCGCCGGGATCTCGGCCTTGTGCAGCGAGGCGCCCTCGATGTCCACGGTCGGCACGATCCGGCCGAGCCACCGCGGCAGCCACCACGCGGCGCGGCCGAGCACGGCCAGCAGTGCGGGGACCATCGTCATCCGGACCAGGAACGCGTCGCAGAACACGCCGACCGCGAAGGCGAAGGCCATCGGCTTGATCATCTGCTCGTTCGAGGCGATGAACGAGGTGAACACCGAGATCATGATGAGCGCGGCGGCCGTGACCACCCGGGCGCTGTGCGCGAAGCCGCCGCGCACCGCCGCCAGCGGCTCGGCGCCGTGCACGTGCTCCTCGCGCATCCGGGAGACGAGGAAGACCTCGTAGTCCATCGCCAGCCCGAACAGGATGCCGAGCAGCATCGTCGGCAGGATGGAGAGCAGTTGGCCGCTCTGCACCCCGAGCGCGCTCGCCAGCCAGCCCCACTGGAAGGCCGCGACCGTGGCGCCGAGCGCGGCGAACGCGGAGAGCACGAAGCCGAGCATCGCCTTGAGCGGCACCGCGATCGAGCGGAAGACCAGCAGCAGGATGATCATCGCGAGGATCACGACGGTCAGCGCGTAGGTCGGCAGCGCGTTGGCCAGCTTGGCCGAGAGGTCGACGTTGATCGCCGTCTGGCCGGTCACGTCGATCGTCGTGCGCGTGCTCTGCTCCAGCGCGCCGCGCTCCGCCCGGATGCCGTTGACCAGGTCGGTGGTGGCCTGGTCGTTCGGCCCGCTCGCCGGGGTGACGGTGATCATCGCGGCGTCGGCGGTCTTCGCATAGACCGGCTTGGCGACCTTCTGCACGTCCGGCGTGGTCTCCAGCCGCGCGGCCGTCTCCGTGGCCGCCTGCTGCACCTGCGCCTTGTCCTCGCCGGTGACCAGGATCAGCAGCGGGCCGTTGTACCCGGCCCCGAAGCCGTCCGAGATCATCGTCGCGGCCTGCGCGGCCGAGCCGGTCTGGTCCTGCGGCAGGCCGAGCTGCATCTTGAGCGAGGGCGAGGCCAGCACGAGCAGGCCGACGATCACCGCGGCCATGGCCGGCCAGCGCAGCCGCGAGGTCACCAGCCGGACCCAGCGGGCCCCCAGCGTGCGCCCGGAGTCCGGGTCCGGCGCCGCTCCGCGGAAGACGCGGCTCCTCGCGATCCGCGCGCCCATGAAGCCGAGCAGCGCGGGCAGCAACGTGATCGCGAGCAGCACGGCGACCACGACCGTCCCGGCGGCGCCGAGGCCCATGATCGTCAGGAAGGGGATGTTGACGACGAAGAGCCCGGAGAGCGCGATCACGACCGTGGCCCCGGCGAAGACGACCGCGCCGCCCGAGGTGGCCACCGCCCGCGCGGCCGACTCCTGCGGCTCCATTCCGGCCCGCACCTGGTTCTGATGGCGGGAGACGATGAACAGCGAATAGTCGATGCCCACGGCCAGGCCCAGCATGGAGCCCAGCGTCGGCGCCGAGCTGCTCATGCTGATGACGCCGCTGAGCGCCATCAGCCCCGTGGTGCCGATCCCGACCGCCATCAGCGCCGTGGCCAGCGGGAGGAAAGCGGCGACGATCGAGCGGAAGGCGATCGCGAGCACGAGCAGCGCGGCCAGCACGCCGATGAGCTCGGTCGAGTTGCCGCCGCCCACCTTCCCGGCCACGGCCGCGTTGCCGCCCGCGGCGACCGTCAGGCCCGAATGGGAGGCCTGCGTCGCGATGCTCGTCAGCTGCTGCTGCGCGGCCGAGGGGACGCCGTTGGCCGAGGTCGCGGCGAAGGTGATCGAGGTGTAGGCCGTGCGGCCGTCCTTCGATACGGTCTTCGCCGTGAACGGGCCGGTGGCCTTCTTGACCCCGGGCACCTTGGCCGCCTCGGCGGTGGCCTCGTCGATCGCGTGCTGATACACGGTCGCGGTGACCTTCTGCCCGGCGGGCGCCTGGAAGACCAGGCTGCCGCCGACGCCCGCGGCGCCCGCGAAGTCCTTGTTCGCGACGTCCATCGCCTGCTGCGCCTCGATCCCCGGGATGGTGAACGAGTCGCTGGTGCTGCCCGAGAAGGCCTTGTCGGCGCCCACGGCCGCGACCAGGATCAGCAGCCAGGCGACGACCACGGTCCATTTTCTCCGATAGGCGAAACGCCCGATCCGGTAGAGCACTCCGGCCACGGCGGCCTCCGTTCGCTCGTGATTGACGACCAGCTCACGCTAGGTCGCCGATGCCCGCGAAAGCGGCGTTTTCGGCCGTCAGGGGGCCCATTCACATGAAGCTCCCATGCTTCGGCGGCGTGTCCCCGAGCCCCCGCGTGTTCTGATGGAGGGGACAGCGGAACCGGGAGAGGAGGTGCGGGATGACGCAGGTGCGGGCGCGGTTGCTGCTGGTGGATGACGAGCCCTCGATCCGGGAGACGGTCTCGCGCTACCTGGGCCATCTCGGCTTCGAGGTGCACACCGCCGAGACCGGGACGCAGGCGCTGCGGGCGGCCGGCGAGTACCTGCCGGAGCTCGTGCTGCTGGACGTGATGCTCCCGGACACCGACGGCTTCGAGCTGCTGGCCCGGCTGCGCTCGGACGGGCTGGCGGTGCCGGTGGTCTTCCTCACCGCGCGGGATACGAGGGCTGAGATCGTCCGCGGGCTGCGCGAGGGCGGGGACGACTACGTCACCAAGCCCTTCGGCCTCGAGGAGCTCGCGGCCCGGGTGGACGCGGTGCTGCGCCGCACCCGGCGGCCGAAGGCCGATCCGCTGCTGCGGGTGGCGGACCTCGAGCTCGACCCGGTCCGGCACGCGGTGCGCCGCGCCGGGCGGCCGATTGAGCTCTCGCCGACCGAGTTCCGGCTGCTGCGCTTCCTGATGCTGCACGAGGGCCGCATCGTGACCCGCGACCAGCTGCTCGAGCACGTCTGGAACTACGACTTCGGCGGCAACGACACGGTGGTCGCGACCTACATCAGCTATCTGCGGAAGAAGGTGGACGCGCTCGGTCCTCCGCTGATCCGCACCCAGCGCGGCATCGGCTACCGGATCGGGGAGAGCTGATGGCCCGCCGCCTGGCGCGCTGGTGGCGGAGCAAGCCGCTGCGGGTACGGCTCACGCTGCTGATGGTCGCGGTGTTCGTCGTGGTCAGCTCGACGGCCTCGCTGATCACGGTGGTCGCGCTGCGGGTCGAGTACTCGACCAGCGTGGACAGCCAGATCAGCACGCTGGCCAAGGGCGTGGTGGACGCGACGGCCTTCGACAAGCAGCGGCTGCCCGCGGGCCGCTGGCTGCTGGAGGCCGACAGCCTCTACGTCGGCCGCTTCCACGACTCGTACCGGTCCACGGGAGCCGAGCCCGAGCTGCCGGACCCGCTGCCGACCAAGCCCTTCTACGCGACCGTCTACTCGGCCGACGGGACGATCGGCCCCTATCGCGTCTACGGCGAGCCCGCGCCGGACGGCCAGACGGTGGTCGTGGCGACGAGCCTCGCGGGGCTCAAGCACGCGGGCTCGGTCGTCGGCGCCATCATCACCCTGGAGGCGCTGGCCGCGATCGGCGTGATGGCGCTGGTCGGCAGCTATCTGATCCGCCGCGAGCTGCGGCCGCTGGACCAGGTCGCCGACCAGGCCGACGCGCTGGCCGCGACGGACGTGGTGCTGCCGGACCGGCTCGACGTGCCCGAGTATCCGCGGAGCACCGAGATCGGCCGGATGGTCGGCGCCCTCGACGGCATGCTGACCGAGCTGCGCGGAGCCCTCGCCGAGCGCGACGCCTCGGCCGCGCGGCTGCGCCAGTTCGCCGCCGACGCCTCGCACGAGCTGCGCACCCCGCTGCAGTCGATCCGCGGCTATGCCGAGCTGCGGACCGCCGGGGTGATGGGGGACGGCGAGGTCGACGACGCGATGGGCCGGATCGCGGCCGAGGTCGCGCGGATGACGGGGCTGGTCGAGGCGCTGCTTGCGCTGGCCCGCTTCGACGCCGAGCTGGATCAGGACGGCTACCGCGTGCCGGTCGATCTCAGTGCCCTGGTCGGTCAGGCCTGCCGCGACGCAGCGGCCGTCCAGCCGGATCGGCCGCTGCGGGTCGTGGTGCCGCCCGGAATCGAGGTCGCGGGCGATCCGGACCAGCTCGAGCAGCTGCTCGCCAACCTGATGGGCAACGTCCGGATGCACACCACGCCGGACACGCCGGTCGAGGTCACGCTGAGCCCGGACGGCGGCGATGCCGTGCTGACCGTGCGCGATCACGGCCCCGGCATCCCCGAGGAGGCGCTGCCGCACGTCTTCGACCGCTTCTACCGCGTCGACAAGGGTCGTAGTCGTGCGGCGGGCGGGAGCGGGCTCGGTCTGGCCATCGTGGCCGCGACGGTGGCCGCGCATCAGGGCACGGTGACCACCGCGGCGCCGTCGGGCGGTGGGGCGGGGTTGGAGGTGACTGTTCGGCTGCCGTTGGTCGGCGGTGAGGCCTAGGGGTGGCCGCCGAACTTCACGGTGTCCGGGAGGTCGTCGCAGATGTTCTCGTCGCCGGTGCGGCTTTCGGCGCTGATCGAGGCCGCGGGGTCGGTGGTGGATTGGCTGTCGGCGCCGGAGTCCGGGCTTCCGGCGGGGGGCGCGACCAGGCCGGCGGGGCGGCTCTGGCCGACGACCAGGGTCAGGTTCTGGGCGTAGCGGCTCTGCTGCAGGGTGACCGAGCCGACGATCTTCGACTGGAGGGCCTGGGCCTGCGCCAGGTCGCCGCGCGGGTAGAGGATCTCGGTCTGGGCGTAGCCGCTGTAGCGCTTGCTGGTGGTGCCGACCTGCGCGTTCAGGCCCAGGGACTTGAGGTTGGCGGTGGCGTAGAGCGCGAGGTGGGGGACTACGGTGCTGTTGTAGACGTCGATGGGCACGCCGCTCAGTGAGGCGGCCGCGGCGCCCACCGAGTCGGTGGCCGTGGCCGTGGCGGTGCCCGCGGCTGTCGGTGTGGGCGGCGACGTCCTCGGGGTGGTGCCGAAGGCGGAGGCGGCGTTCGAGCCGGGGAGCGGGGTGTCGGTGCGCAGGTCGGACCAGACCTGGTCGAAGCCCGGGCCCGGGATGACGCGGTTCTGATTCCCCGGATCGAAGCCGTAGGGCACGGTGATGAACTGGATGTAGTGGCTCTTCAGGCTCTGCACGCTGCCCGCGAGCCCGACCATCGTGTCGATCGAGTCGAGGCCGGTGTCCACGGTCAGGTTGCTGGTCACGGCGTCGGCGATCTTGTAGAGGGTGATCGGGTCGCCGAGGGTGCCGGCGCTGGCCAGCTTGTTGAACAGCGAGGTGACGAACATCTGCTGCATGCGGATGCGGTTGAGGTCCGTGCCGTTCGCGAGGCCGTGTCGGTCGCGGACGAAGGCCAGGGACTCGGGGCCGCTCACGGTGTGCAGGCCGGGGCTGAGCACGAGGCCGCTGTAGTTCGGGTCGTTGATGCCCGGGGGCGGCACGCACACGGTCACGCCGCCGACCGCGTTGGTCAGCGCCTGGAAGGCGTTGAAGGTGATCTCGACGAAGTGGTCGACCCGGATCCCGGTCATCTGCTCCACGGTCGAGACGGCGCAGGTCGGGCCGCCGAGGTTCATCGCGAGGTCGAACATCCCCGCGCTCGCGGCCGGGACGGTCTGGGTCGGGTCCAGCCGGCCGCGGCACTCCGGGCGCGGGACGATCAGGTCGCGCGGGATGGAGACGACCGTGGCCCACTTCTTCTCGGCGTTGATGTGCACGAGCATCGCGGTGTCCGAGATGTCGGTGCCGAGCTTGCTGGAGTTGCCGAGGTGCATACCGCGCTGGCCGTCCCGGGTCTGCGAGCCGAGCAGCAGGATGTTCTCCGGGACGTTGCCCCAGCGGTCGGCCCGCGCGGCGGCCGGCCGGTCCTTCAGCGAGTCCAGCGACTCGGTGTCCACCTGGCCGAAGAGGTGCTCGTACGCGTAGGTGCCGAGCGCGGTGACCGCGAGGATGGCCCCCGCGCCGATCGCGGCCGTGGCCTGGAACGCGCGGGTGCGCCGCGGGTGCCGCCGGGCTCGCCGCGCGGCCTTCTGCGCCGCCCGGTGCCGGGACCGGCCGTGCGGGTCGAGCTCGTCGAGGTTCAGGTCCTCGTTGACCCGGGCACGTCCGGCGGCCGGGGGAGCGGTCCGTCGATGTTCACCCGATCGGCCGACATGGCGCGGGCCCGCATTCGGGCCCGGCCCCCCGGCCGGATGCGGCGGCAGCCACACCTCCTCGGCGCGCTCGGAGGGCTGCTGCTGCGGGTACCAGGGCTCGCTCCGCGGGTCCATCGATGCGCCGTGTCCTTCCGCCCGACTGCTCTGACGAGGTCACGACGCGCACCGCCGGTGACTCGGTTGCAACCGAGGGTAGCGGTCGGGGTCGCGTGGGGTGATCAGGCTGGGGAACTGTGATCTTCCGGCAATCCGCCGGTCGGACTAGGTGAGCTGCTCCGATCTCCGGCGCCTGACTCGGCCCGACCCTCGGCGAGTCCCGTCAGGCGGTGCCGTGCGCGGCGAACGGGTTCAGCGGCGAGCCCGGGCGTGCGATCAGGCGCCGCCGATGGGTCGTTTCGACTCGGCGAGTCCCGTCAGGCGGTGCCATCCGCGGCGAACGGGTTCAGCGGTGGGCCCGGGCGTGCAACGAGGCGTCGCCGATGGGTCGTTTCGACGCGGAAGGGGTCGGAGCACGTCGACTAGCCCGGATAGAGTAGTCGTGGTGTGCCGGGAAGCCTGGTCGGCGAGGATTCAACTCCCCTGACCGGAAGCAGGTGCCCCCGTGCCGCGCCGAGTGCGACCCGAGGCCCAATGGGTGTCCGAGGCCGCGCGGACCAACCTCTGGTTGGTGCCGACCGCCGAGACGCTGGGCGTCGTGCTGGTCTTCCTGGCCACCCGGGCGGTGGACTCCGCCGCGTACTACCGCGGTTGGCACTTACCCGGGTGGGTGATCGCGGGCAGCGCGGACGCGGCGCGGCAGATCCTGACCACGCTGGCCGCCGCGTTGATCACCGTCGTGGGCGTCGTCTTCTCGATCATCCTGGTCGCGCTGACGCTCACCTCGACCCAGTTCGGGCCGCGGATGCTGCGCAACTTCATCCGGGACCGCGGCACGCAGTGGACGCTCGGCACGTTCGTCGCCACCTTCGTCTACGCGATGCTCGACCTCGTCACGATCGGTCCCGGGCCGCACGGCGACTTCGTGCCGCATGTGTCGATCACCGTCGTGCTCGCGCTGACCTTGGCCGACGTCGGCGTGCTGATCTACTTCATCCACCACATCGCGATGATGATCCAGCTGCCGCAGGTCATCGCCGGGATCGCGCGCGATCTCGACGAGGCCGTGGAGCACGAGATGCGGTCCCAGGGCGGCCGCGCGCACTCGCGGACCACGCCCGAGGTCGACGTGCTGCGCTCGATCATGGAACGCGGCGGCGGGATCGTGGCCGCGCCGGAGAGCGGGTACCTGCAGTTCGTCCGGCGCTCGATGCTCGTCGATCTCGCGGTGGAGCACGACGCGGTGATCAAGCTGCACCACCGGCCCGGCCACTTCGTCGTGCGCGGCCACCCCTTCCTGACCGTCTGGCCCGCCGAGACCGCCGCGGACATCGAGCGCTGGCTGCGCCGCTCGCACATCACCGGGCCGCACCGGACGCTGACCCAGGACGTGGCCTTCGCGGTCGACCAGCTCGTCGAGATCGCCATCCGGGCCCTGTCCCCGGCGGTCAACGACACGTTCACGGCGCTCACCTGCATCGACTGGCTGGGCGCCAGCCTGTGCCGGATCGCCCGCGACTGGGACCCCGACCCGATCTGCCGGGACTCCGAGGACCTGGTCCGGCTGATCCTCGCGCCGATCTCCTACGAGCGGCTGGTCGAGCGCGCGTACGAGAAGGTCCGGCAGGCCGCGTCCGGGATGCCGGCCGTCCTGATCCGGCAGCTCGACTCGCTCGTGGTGGTCACCCGCTCGACGCGGCGCGCCGAGCAGCTTCCGGTGCTCCTGGCGCAGGCCGAGATGATCCGCCGGCTTGCCGAGCAGACCGTGCCGGAGCCCTCCGACCTCGCCGACATCGAGGCCGCATATCAGGAGTTGGTGACGCTGCACCGCGCCGAGGCCTCGGGCGTTTAATTCGCGCGAGGAATCGTCTCCGGGTCTTTACGCGCAAGCAGCACGTGGCGCAACGTACGGCCGTGAAGCTTGCTAACGGGGCCGCGCGATGACGGCTGTGCTGAACCACGACATCCGCACCGCGCCGGAATCCAGAACCGACCGAGTGTTCGGGGACACTCCCAACCAACTCATACTCCTGACGGCCGCGCTCGCGATCCTCGGCCTGCTGCTCGGGCTGGTCGCCGCGCTGGGGCTGACGCGCGACTCGTCCAGCTTCGGCAGCCTGGAGTCGCGGACCACCGAGGTCTCGGCGACCAGCGACCTCTACTACCGCCTCAACGACATGGACGCGCAGGCCGCTAACCTGCTGCTCGTCGGCTACCACCCGGTGAGCACCTTCGACGTGCCCGCTCCGGTGAACGCCGCGGCGTCCTTCGCCGCCTACAACGCGGACCGCGGCTACGCCGACGCCGACCTCGAGCTGATCGCCGAGAACCCGTCGCTGAGCAAGTCCGCCAAGGCGCTCCTCGACAGCCTCGGCACGTACGAGGCCGATATCGCAGACGCCTTCTACATCGACCAGCAGTCCACGAGTCAGCAGCCTGCCACGCCGCCGGCCGCGGCCCTGGCCGAATACGAGAAGGCCTCGTCCACGCTGCACGACACGATGCTGCCCACCTCCTCCGCGATCACGAACACGGACGGCGGCGAGGTGGACGCCTCGTATTCATCGGACCACTCGGCCATGTCGTTGTACGGCTACGCGGTCCTCGCGCTCGCGCTCGTCTCCATCGCGGCACTCGTGCTCGGCAACCGCTACTACGCGCGACGCTTCCGCCGCCGCGTGAGCTTTCTCGCCGCCGGCGCGCTCGTCGCCCTCGTGGTCGGACTGATCGGCCTGTCCACGCAGCTTTCCGCGGCCGATCACCTCCATCTGGCGAAGCAGGAGGCGTACGACTCGATCTACGCACTGGACCGTGCGCAGGCGGTCTCGGACGACGCCAACGCGGACGAGAGCCGCTGGCTGCTGGAGAACCGCGCCGACGCCCTGCAGACCTCGTTCACCCAGAAGGTCGCCCAGGTCAACGGCTATCTGAATGCCGAGCTGGCGAACATCACGTTTCCCGGCGAGGGCGCCGCGGCCCAGGCGACGGCGAAGGACTACAAGGCCTATCTGGCCGACGACGGCGAACTTCGGGCCGACGCGCGCAGTGGCGATCTCGCCGACGCCGTGAAGTTCGACATCGGCACCTCGGCCGGCCAGTCCAACGCCGACTTCAACACCTACATGACCGGCCTAGGCCAGGTGATTAAGATCAACACCGGTCAATTCAAGGCCGCGATCTCGGCCGGCCAGGACGACTCCGGGATGAGCGCCTGGGCCGCATTGGTGATCGGCGAACTGCTGCTGCTGGCGTTCGTACTGCAAGCGGGTTACCTGCGGCTGCGGGAATACCGTTGATCATCCGTTGAGGCGCTGTCCCCAGCCCATCCTTCGTGCTGTGATCGATATCGAACCGAGGGGTGGGCCGGGAAGGCTGCCGGGGAAGTGGGGCGGTTGGGAGGGCGCGCCGCAGCTGATCACCTGTCTTCGCCTCGTGATGGACCTGTTGGAGCTGAACGGGATCGGAGTTGCCGATCTTGGTTACTGAGGCTCCTGATCACAGCGCTCGGACAGGTCGGAGGAATCGGAGGGCAATCGACGTCATCGATTGATATCGAGTCCATTGCCGAGCATTGACGCTCTCAGTCATCGGATCTATCGTGGCCCGCGAGCAGTCCGGATAAAGAGGTTCGGACGCCGTACGGCTTGGAGGTCCCGGTGCGAGTGCGCCGTAGCGCGAGCCTGTTCGCAGCCTGTCTCACCCTCGCGGCGCTGACCGCGGCAGGTTGTTCATCCAAGGCCCCTGGAACCGGCAGTACGAGTGCCGCCACCGGAAACGGGCCGATCAAGATCGGGGTGTCGCTCACTTACAACAACACAGCTTTCTGGGCGGCGTACATCAGCTATGAGCAGCAGTACGCCGCGCAGGACAATGTGCAGCTGGTCGGCCCGGAACTGGCGCAGGCCGACGCCTCGCTGCAGAATCAGCAGATTGAGACGCTGGTCAACGAGGGCGCCAAGGCGATCATCGTGAACCCGGAGACCGCCACGAGTCTGGGCCCGGCGATCTCCTACGCGAACGCGCACGGGGTGCAGCTCGTCTCGGTCGACACGATCGTCGGCACCGGCCACGTGTACATGGTGGTGCGCGCCTCGAACACGCTCTACGGCCAGGATGCGTGTTCTTATATATCCTCGAAGGTCAAGAGCGGCTACGTGCTCGACCTCGAGGGCGACCTGACCTCGTCCAACGGCGCGGACCGGACGAACGCCTTCGACTCCTGCATGCAGCAGAACGACCCGGGCGTGACCCTGCTCAAGGACCCGACGAGCTGGACCGAGTCCACCGCCGTGACCGACGCGCAGAACGCGCTGAACGCCTACGGCAGCAAGCTCAAGGCGATCTACTCGCAGTGGTCGAGCCCGGACACCGGCATCCTGCCGATGCTGTCGAGCAAGGGCTACGGCAAGGTCGGCGCGGCGAACCACGTCATCGTGGTCAGCGACGACGGTGTGGCGTTCGAGATGTGCGACATCCAGCAGGGCACGCTGGACGCCTCGCAGTCGCAGCCGGCGGACCTGTACGCGAAGTACGCGCTGCAGTACGCGGTGGACGCGGCCAAGGGGGTCACGCTCAGCGTCGGCCAGCCCGGCGGCGGCGCGCCCACGCTGCAGAACGTGACGTACAACGGCGACACGAACCTGGCCGACCCGATCGTGGCCCCGTTCGTCACCTCCAGCGCGCTCAACCTCACCGTGGGCTCGCCGGTCGACAGCCTGCCCGGCACGCTGACCACCACCGCGGTGAGCGACACCAGCCTGTGGGGCAACGTGTACGGTGCGGCGCACGGCGGCGTCTGCTCGAGCGGAGCGAACTCCTGATATGACGACGGCGTCTTCGACGACGACGGCGGCCGTGGCGGCGCGCGGGATTCACAAGAGCTTCGGCTCGACCCGCGCGCTGCGCGGCGTGGACCTCGCGCTCGCCCCCGGCCGCTGCCTGGGGCTGGTCGGGCGCAACGGCGCCGGCAAGTCGACCATGGTCTCGATCCTCAGCGGCTTGCAGCGCCCGGACGCGGGAGAGGTCACCTTCGACGGTGAGCCCGCGCCCCCGGCCGGCGCGGTGCACGCCTGGCGCGAGCGGATCGCGACCGTCCATCAGCACTCGATGATCGTGCCGGAGCTCACCGTCGCCGAGAACGTCTTCCTCGGCCGGCTGCCGAGGCGGCGCGGCCGGGTGGAGTGGCGCGCGGTGCGGGCCCAGGCCCGCGAGGTCCTGGGGGAGTGGGGCAGCGGCGTCGACGCGGGCGGCCTGTGCCGCGATCTGAGCGTGGAGCAGCGCCAGATCGTCGAGCTGGCCAGGGCGGTCGCGGCCGGAACCAGGGTCCTGCTGCTCGACGAGCCGACGGCGGCCCTGGAGCACGACGCGGTCCAGCGCCTGTTCCGGCGGGTGCGGCAGCTGGCCGACTCGGGGGTCGCGGTGCTCTACATCTCGCACCACCTGGAAGAGGTCTTCGACATCTGCGACGACGTGGCCGTGCTGCGGGACGGCGAACTCGTCCTGTCCGCGCCGACCGACGCCCTCGGCACCGACGACCTGGTGAACGCGATGGTGCACGGCACGACCACGCCCCCGGCGGTCGCCGCGCCGCAGGCGGAGGTCTCGATTCCGGAGGTCGTCGAGGCGCCGGCGTCCTCGGCCGTCGTGCTGGAGCTGCGGGATCTGACGGCCGCCTCGCCGACCGGCGACCTCAACGGGGTGTCGCTCGCGGTCCGGCCCGGGGAGAGCGTCGGCGTGGTCGGCCTGATCAGCTCGGGCGTCGTGACCCTGGGCCGGATCACCTCGGGCGTGCAGGCGGCCGACGGCGGCGACATCGTCGTCGGCGGCGACGTGCTGCCGGCGGGCGACCGGGCCGCCGCCCTGAAGGCCGGGGTCGGCTACATCCCGGAGGATCGGCGGGCCGCGGGCTTCGTCGGCGGGCTGTCGATCGCCGAGAACGTGACGATGTCCGTCACCGACCGGCTCAGCGCCGGGAGGTTCGGCGTCCTCAAGCCGCGCGCGGTCACCGAGGCGGCGAAGCCGTGGGCCGAATCGCTCGCGCTGGTCTCCTCCTCGCTCAAGCAGCACGTGGACGACCTGTCCGGCGGCAACCAGCAGAAGGTGACCGTCGCCAGGGCCCTCGCGCGCGGCCCGAGACTGCTCGTCGCGATCACTCCGACGCGCGGCGTGGACGTGGCCTCGAAGGAGCTGCTGCTGCAGGCCCTGCGGCAGGCGGCGGCGGCAGGGGCCGGAGTGCTCCTGGCCACGGACGAGCTGGACGACCTCGTGTACTGCGACCGCGTGCTCGTGATGGTGCGCGGCCGGATCGCGGTCGAGGTGCCGGGCGGGGAGCTGGACCGCGCGGCGCTGATCGCGGCGATCGAGGGCGTGACGGCATGAACTCAACCCCAGGCTCGACTTTCGGTGGGCCAGACGACGAATCGGGAGTACCGTCCGTGACCCAGACCCGTGAACCGGACACCGCGGCCGCCGCGGAGAACCCGCCGCCGCGCCGCGACCGGATCGGCGGGGGAGCCGTGTCGCTCGGCTTCCTGCGCGAGGCCGCGCTGCTGCCCGTGCTCGTCGTGATCCTGGTCGTCGGCGCGGTGATCAGCCCCGTCTTCCTCACGGCCGACAACCTCATCTCGGGCGTCGGCCAGCAGGTCTCGGCGCTCGGCATCACGGTCGTCGGCGAGAGCCTGATCCTGCTCATCGGCGGCATGGACCTCTCGCTCGAGGCCACCTACGGCCTCGCGCCGATGGTCGCCGCCTGGCTGATCGTGCCCAAGGCGGCGTTCGGTTCCGGCCTGATGTGGAACCCGTACCTCGGCATCCTGGTCCTGTTCGCGATCGGCGCGGTCGTCGGCCTGGTCAACGGCCTGCTGATCGTCAAGGCGCGACTGAACGGCTTCATCGTCACCCTCGGCATGACGGTGCTGCTGGCCGGCCTGCAGAACGGCGTGGTCCAGGGCCAGTCCCCGTACCAGCTGCCGCAGGCCTTCGGCTTCCTCGGCACGGAGTACCTCGGCAAGGTCCCGGTCTCGCTCGTCGTGGCCGCGGTGGTCTTCGTCGTGGCCGGGCTCTTCCTGCGCTACCACCGCACCGGCCGCGCCATCTACGCCATCGGCGGCAACCCCGAAGCCGCCCGCGCCGCCGGAATCCGGGTGGACCGCGTCAGGATCGGCGTCTACGTGGCGGGCTCCATGCTCGCCGCCCTCGGCGGCCTGATCGAAGCGGGCCGCGTCTCCTCGGTCACCGGCGACCAGGGCTACCAGGAAGGCATCATCTTCACCGTCTTCGCCGCAGCCGTCATCGGCGGCGTCTCCCTGCAAGGCGGCAAGGGCACCATGCTCGGTGCCGCCAGCGGCGTCATCCTCCTCGGCCTCGTCCAGAACATCATCAACCTCTCCAACGCCCCCAACTACTGGCAGCTCGCCATCAACGGCGGCGTCATCCTCTTCGCCCTCGCCCTCGCCCGGATCGTCGGAGGCGAATCCTCCGCCGAGAAGGCGTGAGGCCTCGGGGATCGGCCCGGCCCCCGGGCCGATCCCCGAGCGCGGGAACTACAGCAGACGCTTGATCTCGCCGCGGATGCGGTAGAAGCCGCGGTCGCTGGCCACCAGGTCCTCGACGAGGTAGCGGGCGCCGGCCACGCGGTATTCGCGGGGGAACTGGACGTTCCAGTCGGCGTGGTAGGTCGGCGCGCCGCTCGGCTGGCCGATGACGCGGATGCGCAGGCGGCCGCGGACGTCGACGCATTCGACGACGATGCCGGAGCCGCTCGGGGCCGCCGCCGCGGTGACGGTGACGAGCTCGGCGGCGGGCTGGTAGGTGGTGGCGGCCGCCGCCTTGACGTCCACCGGGACGGGGACGGTGCCGCCGTTGGCGGCGGTGATCGCCTCTTCGCTGACGTCGATGCAGGCCATGGATCCGTCGGTGGTCACGATGTAGAGGCGCTGGTCGTGGTACTGCATCGAAAGCGCCGCGCCGCAGCCGGTCGTCAGCTTCCAGAGACGGATGCCGTCGGCGGTGAAGCAGTAGACGGACGAGGCGTTGTCGCCGGCGAACACGTACTTGCCCTGGGGCGACGTGGCGCACGAGTAGACGGCACTGTCGCAGCGGTAGGAGGCCTCGATACGGCCGTCGGCCTTCGCGAGCTTCTGCACGACGTTGCGGCCGGTGCCCGCGTAGACGCTGCGGTCCTCCTGCCAGCCGAAGAGAACGTTGCCGCTGGTGCCCGTGTGCCACAGCTGCTCACCGCCCTCGGCCGCGTAAGCCGTGACGCCGTCGCGGTGGCCGTGGTAGACGGCCTTGCCGTCGCAGCGGACCATCCACGCGGAATCGCCGGAGCTGCGGCGGGACCACTGGAGCTCCTCCTCGTGGTCGATCACGGTCAGGCCGCCGCGCGCGTCCGCCACCCCGAGCACGCCCTCGCGGATGTCGAGCCAGTAGATGTCGAGGTCGTCGGCGATGGTGTACGCGGCGAAGGGGAGCTTGGAGGAGAGGTCGTAGACGCGGCCGTCGTCGCAGCCCGCGTAGATCCAGAAATCGTCCGCCACCAGGCATTTCACGCCGTCCGGCAGCTTGTAGTGGGAGAGCACCTCGCCGGCGTGGTTCAGGGCGTAGACGTCGCCGGACTGGTTGCCGACCCAGCACAGCTCCTCGCCGACGTGGATGCCGAAGGCGCTGGAGCCGGTGCGCATCCGCCACAGGACCGGGGCGTGCTGACGGACCGTGGGCCGCACGACCGAGACCGCCCGGCGGGTCACGCTGCGGGCGGCGCGGGCCCCCTGGACCGCCGGCGCGTAGCCCTTGCGGACCTTCTCGCCGACCTTCTTCGCGGCCGCCGCGCGCGCCTTCTCCTCGGTCGGGAAGCTCGCCCGCTGCTCCTGGCCCTGCGCGCCTATCCGCCCGTAGCGCACGAGCACCTCGGTGCCCGCCACCGTCACCTCGTAGAACTTGTGCGCGCCCTCGCCCTCCTCGGACAGCTCGAGGTACGTCGTCTCGCCCGCGACTGCGGAGGCTGACATCGACACGGGTCCCACCGGTCCTTCCCTGCACCCGCGGCCCTCGCGGCTGAGGACACGGACTCTAATCCCGTCCACCGACAGGAATACGCCGCCGTCCGGACCCCGCGGAAACTGTCGTCGACGTGTGAGATACTGCGCCCGGCCCGCGGAGTGTCTTCGGGTCTTTATCCGGCTGCGTTCGTCCCAGGGGTGGGTACACCGTGCATGGGTTCCTGAAGTTCATCGTCCGCGGGAACATGATCGGCCTCGCGGTCGGCGTCGTGATCGGCTCGCTGTTCAGCAGCCTGGTCGAGGCCTTCGTCGAGACCTTCATCACGCCGTTCATCAGCATCATCGCCGGGCACAAGGGCGCCTTCGCCGCGATGTTCTGGACCATCGGCGGCACGAAGATCCAGTACGGCACGTTCATCAACGACGTGATCACCTTCGTGTTCATCGCCGCCGCGATCTACTTCCTGATCGTGCTGCCGGTGAACAAGATCGCCGAGGCGATGAACCCGTACCACGACCTCGCGAAGTCCAAGCGCTCCTGCCCCGAGTGCCTGAGCGCGATCCCGGCGCAGGCCAGCCGCTGCAGCTTCTGCACCTCGCACGTCCAGCCGATCACGGACGACGAGTCCGACCAGCTGATCGAGGCGATCCCCGGCGCGATCGCGCTCGGCGAGACCGCCCCGGACATCAAGCTCAAGACCGGCGACGTCACCCTCGGCGGCGGTTCGGGCGCGGAGGCCGGCGCGATCGGTTCGGCCGCCTGAGCCGCTTATGGACTCGTGATCCACTAGTGCTTTGTCTACAGTGGCGGCATGGAGGCATTAACCGAGGCCCGGGTCCGCGACTGCTTCGTCAACTGCACGAAGGGCGAGGCGCAGCGGATCAACCTGCCGGGCCCGCTGGACGCGGTGTACTGGGAGCAACTCGACTTCCTGGGGTGGCGCGACGCGAAGGCGGAGCTGCGCGCCTACATGGTGGTCCCGTGGAAGGACGACGTGGTCGGCATCGTGCTGCGCCGACCGCAGCGCTCCCGCGGCGGCAGCCTGCTGCGCAGCACGATGTGCTCGATCTGCCTGACCGTCCACGCCTCGTCCGGGGTCACCCACTTCGCCGCCGCGAAGGCGGGGGCCGCGGGCCGGGCCGGGAACTCCGTGGGCAACTACATCTGCTCCGACCTCCAGTGCTCGCGGTATGTCCGCGGCTACCTCAGGTCCGAGGCCGCGACCTCGATGGAGGAGTCGCTGGATCCGGCGGAGAAGGTGCTGCGGCTGCGCGCGAAGCTGGAGGCGTTCACCCGCGGCGTCCTCGGGGACGAGCTCTGAGATGGGCGAGCTCGTCGAGTTCGTCACGGCGGACGACGGCTGCCGGCTGTGGACCGTGCGCAGCGGGGGGCGGGCGCCGGCCCGGCACGGCTTCGTGCTCTGCCACGGCGGTCCGGCCTTCTGGGACACGCTCGCCCCCATCGCCCGGATGGTGGAGGACCTCGGTCCGGTCGTGCGCTGGGATCAGCGCGGCGGGGGACGCAGCCAGTGGCAGGGGCCTTATACGCTGGCGCGGTTCCTGGCCGACCTCGACCAGATCCGGGAGCACCACGGCTTCGACCGGGTGACCCTGCTGGGCCACTCGTGGGGCGCGACGCTGGCGCTGCAGTACGCGCTCGCCGACGCGTATCGGCCGCGGGTGCGCGGATTGGCGTACGTCGCGGGGACCGGGCTCGGGCGCAGGACGTGGATGCCGGAGTTCGCGGCGCGCAAGAAGGCGGCGAACGAGCCGTACGCGGCCGAGATCGCCGAGCTCGAAGCCGTCGGCGAGCGCTCGTCGGAGCAGGAGCGTCGGCTGTGGCAGCTGCGTCTCGCGGGGGAGTTCCCGAACCGCGCGTGGGCGTTGGAGCTCGCGGCGACGCAGGTCGACGAGGTCTTCGGCGAGGACGGGACGGTCTACTCCGCGCTGTACGGCGAGATCGACGCGCTCGACGGCGCTGCGCTGCTCGAACGGGCCGCGGGGCTCGAGGTGCCGACACTGATCATCGACGGGATGAGCGATCTGCGGCCGCGGCACGCGGTGGACCCGCTCGCGGCGGCGCTGCCGAGGGTCACCCGGGTCCGGATCGCCGGAGCCGGGCACTTCCCGTGGCTGGACGCGCCCGAGGTGTTCGAGGACGCGCTCGGCGGCTGGCTCATCGACCCCGCGTGGCGGGACGCGACAGATCGGTGAGGGTCGCCATCTCCGCGTAGCCGTGCACGCCGGTCAGCCGCAGGTCCGGCCGGCTGCCCGGGCCGAGCAGGAACTCGAGCTCCGCCACGGTGAACTCGAAGACGTCGACGCCGCGGTACGTCACCGGGATCCCGGCCGCCGCGCCGGCGGCGTACTCGATCGCGCGCATGATCCGGATGACGCCGAGCAGCCCGTCGCCCCCGGCCTCGGCCTGCACCCAGCGGTCGGCGATCTGGACCCGCCAGGCCCACGCCGTGCCGCAGACGAAGGGCTTGGACGGCTGCCCGAGGCACTCCAACAGGTGACGCGCATCGGCCTCGGCGGCGCCGAAGAGCAGCGCGCCGCCCGGCAGCCGCGCGCCGAATTCGGGCACCAGTTCGATCTCCATGCTCGCATTCTCGCGTGCGCGGACTACTGTGCGCAGTATGCGACGGCGCGGGCGGGGGAGCGGGAACATATTCGGGGGCGCGGAGCCCGAGGACGCGCTGCCGGAGTTCGACGAGTTTCTCCATATGAAGGCCGTTCGACGCAGGCCGCCGTCGAGGTACCGCGTGGTGCGCAATGCGCGACCTCCGCGGCCGGTGCGTCCCTGGGCGCTCGGGCTGCGGATCGCGATCTGCTCGATCCTCCTCGTCCTCGGCCTGATCGGCATGGGCGTGAGTCTGTCCCAGGCGGTGGGCGAGTACTCGGCGGCGGGGCGGATGGCGAGTGCGCCGACGTGCGCGGCCGGAGTGGATCCGACGACTACGAGCGAGGACTGCGTCGGCACGGTGAACGCCGTCGCGCCGGACGGGGCCTTCGAGATCGACACCGAGGAGTCGATCGAACTCGACCTGCCGCCCGCGAACTCCGAGAACTACGACTGGGTGGACTACCCGGGGAACGCCCGCTTCGACGCGGCGGTCGGCGACGGCACGTCCCCGACCGTGGTGCGCGCCGAGTACTGGGAGGGCCAGGCCGTCACGCTCACCGCGGGTGATCAGGGCGTCACGGTGACGACCGATGAAAACCCGAACAATCTCGGGGGCGCCGGTATCGGCGGCGCATTGATGTCGTTCACGCTCGTTCTGATCGCGGTGCTGATGTTCATCGGAATCCGCGCGATCAGACTCCGTTGGCTACGGCCCGGAATCGTATTGCAACTCTTCGTGTCCGCATCCATCGTGCTCGGCCTCGGCGCGTTCGTCGCGGGGGTCTGCCTGGTCAACCAGCCGGCCCGCGTCGCGCTCGTCGCGGCGATCGCGCCGCCGGTCACGTTGGGCCTCACGGGATTCGTGTGGCTCGCGCTCCGGTCGGGGCGCCGGAGCCGGGCGCGGCTGGTGCGCGCGGTCCGCTGAACCACGCGTCACACGCGTCGGCATACGTGGGAATTCGTTACCCGTATGTGAGCACGTGGTCACCACCACGTTGTCACAACTTCGTGAGAACTCTAAGAAATCCACTGGATTGGTATGCCGTGCGCGCAAACCATGGCACTCTTGCAAGAACGCTTCGGCGCGAACCGGGCGTAGCACCAACAAGATCCGCATACATGATGAATCACCGATACATCCCGTAACCCCGCAATACCGCCCTGTGCTCGAGCGCGTGGTGGTATCCGCTACCACAGGGAGACCCGTTGACCGCGCTCGCGCTCTGGTGTACCCGGCACCGACTTCTGGTCGTGCTGGCGTGGGCTCTGCTGCTGCTCGGCCTCGGCGCCGGGACGCTGGCGAAGGGCTCCGCCTACAGCTCGAGCTTCTCGCTCTCGGGAACGGACTCGACCCAGGCGCAGCAGTTGCTCGACAAGGCCTTCTCCGGCCAGACCGGAGACAGCGCGACGCTCGTGTGGCACGTGGGGTCCGGCACGGTCCGCGCCTCCTCCGTCGAGAAGTCGGTCGCCTCGGCGATCGGCGCGATGGAGAAGTCGGGCGAGATCACCGGCGCGGTCAGCCCGTACAGCGGCGAGGGCGCGGGGCAGATCAGCGCGGACGGCAAGACGGCGTACGCGACCCTCACCCTCAACGACGCGAACTCCTCGCTCTCCAAGGGCCAGGCCGAGTCGCTGATCGCCACGGCGCAGGCCGCCGAGCACGCGGGCCTGGACGTCCAGGTGGGCGGCAACGCGGTGGAGAACGCGCTGCAGAGCCCCTCGGATTACAGCGAGATGGTCGGCATCGCGGCCGCCGCGATCGTGCTGTTCCTCGCCTTCGGCTCGCTGTTCTCGATGCTGCTGCCGATCCTGACCGCCGCGGCCGGCGTCGGTGGCGGGCTGCTCGCGGTCGGGCTGCTCAGCCACACGATGGGGATCGCCGGCTTCGCGCCGACCCTCGGCGCGCTGGTCGGGCTCGGCGTCGGGATCGACTACGCGCTGTTCATCGTCACCCGGCACAGAAACGGGCTGCAGGCGCATCAACCGGTCGAGGCCTCGATCGCGCACGCGGTGACCACCTCGGGCCGCGCGGTGCTCTTCGCCGGCGGGACGGTCTGCGTGGCGCTGCTCGGGATGCTCGTTCTCGGCGTCGGCTTCCTGGACGGGGTCGCGATCGCCACCTCGCTGACCGTCGCGGTCACGGTGCTCGCCTCGCTCACGCTGCTGCCCGCGCTGCTGTCCTACCTCGGCCCGCGCGCGCTCTCGCGCCGGCAGCGCAGGGCCCGCGAGGAGGCCAGGAAGCACTCCCGGGCCGCGCTGGTGGGCCTGGCCGCCGTGCACGCGCCGGTCGCCGCCACCCGCGGTCTGTGGCACCGCTGGGCCGACGCCGTGCACCGGCGCCCGCGCTCGCTCAGCGTCGCCGCGCTGGTGCTGATGATCGCGCTCGCGATACCGACGCTCTCGCTGCGGCTCGGTACCGCCGACAGCGGCAACGACCCGGCCGGCAGCACCACGTACAAGGCCTACGAACTGCTCTCGAACGGCTTCGGCTCCGGGTTCAACGGCCCGCTCGAGGTCGCCGCGAAGGTCTCGGACTCCGCGCAGCAGGCCGAGGTCGGCAGGCTGATCACGGCGCTGGAGCACACCCCCGGCGTGGCGAGCGTGACCGAATCCGCCGTCGTGGGCCAGGGCAGGGGCGCGATCGACGTCATCACCGTCGTCCCGAGCACCTCGCCGCAGTCCACCGCCACGGCCGACCTGGTGACCACCCTGCGCCGGCACGTGATCCCGGACGTGCTGAGCGGCACCGGGGTCTCCGCGCACGTGGGCGGCGAGGTCGCCACGAACGTGGACTTCGCGAACGTGCTCACCGCCAAGCTCCCGCTGTTCCTCGCGGTGATCGTCGGGCTCAGCTTCCTGCTGCTCCTGCTCGCCTTCCGCAGCCTGCTGATACCGTTCACCGCGGCCGTGATGAACCTGCTGGCGGCGGCCGCGTCCTTCGGCGTGGTCACGGCGTTCTTCCAGTGGGGCTGGGGCTCCCGGCTGCTCGGCATGGGCGGCTCCGGGCCGATCGAGTCCTTCCTGCCGGTGATGCTGATAGCGATCCTGTTCGGGCTCTCGATGGACTATCAGGTCTTCCTGGTCTCCCGGATGCACGAGGAGTGGACCCGGGTCGGCTGCACGACCAGGGCGGTCAAGTGCGGGCAGACCGAGACCTCCCGGGTGATCACCGCCGCGGCCACCATCATGATCTGCGTGTTCTGCGCCTTCGCGGTGGGCAGCCAGCGGGTGATCGGCGAGTTCGGCATCGGCCTGGCCGCGGCCGTCTTCCTCGACGCCTTCGTCCTGCGCACGGTGCTGGTCCCGGCCGCGATGCACGTCTTCGGCCGCTGGAACTGGTGGATCCCGCGCTGGCTGGGTCGGTCGCTGCCCCGGCTCACGGTCGAGCCCTCGCCCGCCGAGGGACTGCCCACGCCGCTCACCCCGCCGCTCGCCCCGCCCCGATCCGCCCGCATCCCGGCGCAGCAGCGGCCGCTGGGCGTGCCCGGCCTCGGCGTCCCCCCGAGCGTGCGAAAGACCGCGCCCGCTCCAGGGGCGAACGGCGCCTGAGGCCCCTAGACTCGCCTCATGCGTATCGTCATCGCCGGTGGTCATGGCCAGATCGCACAACGCCTCTCCCGTATCCTGCGTGCCCGCGGCGATGAGCCGCTGGGCCTGATCCGCACCGCCGGGCACGCCGCCGATCTGCGCGCGGCCGGCGCCGAGCCGGTGCTACTCGACCTCGAGAACGTCTCCGGGCCCGGCGAGGTGGCCGAGGTGCTCAAGGGCGCCGACGCCGTGGTGTTCGCGGCGGGCGCCGGGCCGGGCAGCGGCGCCGAGCGCAAGGACGCCGTGGACCGCGCGGCCGCGGTGCTGCTGGCCGACGCGGCCGAGCTCGCCGGGGTGCGGCGCTACCTGATGATCTCCTCGATGGGCGCCGACGCGGATTCCCAGTTCGAGGGCGATCCGGTCTTCCGCGCCTACCTGCGGGCCAAGGGCGCCGCGGACGACGACCTGCGCAACCGGCGCGGCCTCGACTGGACCGTGCTGCGGCCCGGCAGCCTGCGCAACGATCCCGGCACCGGCCGCGTGCTGCTCGCCGAGCACACCGGCCGCGGCGCGATCCCGCGCGACGACGTGGCCGCCGTGCTCGCCGAACTGCTGGCGAACCCCGACACCGCGGGCCTGACGCTGGAGCTCATCGGCGGCGTGACCCCGATCCCCGAGGCCGTCGCGGCCTTCGTCTGACGCGTGATCCGCGGGCGACGCGGGATCCTCGTCTGACGCGTGATCCGCGGGCGGCGCGTGATCCGCGTCTGAGGCGTGATCCGCGTCCGAGGCGCTGTCTCCATCTTCGTGTGAGGCGCGAGGTCCACGGGTAGCGGTCTCTTCATGCCTTCCACCGGATTCCACCTCGCGCAGCTCAACATCGCCCGCCTCGCGGCGCCGCTCGACTCCGCGCGGCTCGCCGATTTCGTCGCCGGGCTCGAACCGGTCAACGCCGCCGCCGAGTCCGCTCCCGGATTCGTCTGGCGGCTCAAGGGCGACGAGGCGGACAACGCCACGTCCTTCTCCATCTACGACGACCCGATGATCATCATCAACCTGTCCGTCTGGATCGACCACCAGTCGCTCTGGGACTTCGTGTTCGACGGCATGCACCGCACCTTGCTGCGCCGCCGCCGCGAGTTCTTCGAGCAGATGACGGAGGCGTACACGGTGCTCTGGTGGATTCCGGCCGGTCAGTACCCGACCGTGGCCGAGGCCCGCGAGCGGCTCGACCATTTGCGCGCCAACGGTCCGAGCGAATACGCGTTCGGGCTCAAGGACTCGCACTACACCGCACTCGGCGCCTGAGGCCGCGCGGAACCGACTCCGCGCGGAACCGACCCGGCGCGCGAAAACCGAAGCGGCCGCCTCCTCCACGCCCAGGGATTGTGTGGAGGAGGCGGCCGCGCTCAGGCGAGGGAGTTTCGGGATATCAGGTGCCGCTGTAGGTCCACTTGTCGGAGCCGGAGCAGCCGCCGACGCTTGGGGTGGAGCCCGAGGCCTTGAAGCACTTGGTGCTGGTCTGGATGTCGTCGATGGTGCCGTTCGGATTGACCTCCCACTGCTCGGACGGGCCGCCCGAACAGGTCGCGAGGTCGAGCTTGCTGCCCGAGGGGTTGTTGACGCAGAGGTTGTTGATCATCAGGAACGCGCCGTTGTTGCTGAACTTCTGGTCCGACGAGCTTCCGCAGGCGGTCATCGAGAGCGCGGCGCCGTTGGATGAGCTGTTGCCCGGATCGGTCAGGCAGGTCTTCGTCGAGTTGTTCTTGTACGTGCCGACGCCGATCGTCGGTTTCGCGTTGCCGTAGCACTCGCCGGTCTTGGTGTTGAACAGCGGCTCGGAGCTGACCTTCTCGTTGCTCGGCGGGTTGACGGTCACCGACTCCATCAGGGGATTGCCGCTGGAGTCGCTCTCGGTGAGGGCGTCCTCGCAGTTCAGCGCGTCGAACTCGTTGCCGCCCTTGCCGCCGAGCCAGAGGTCGAAGTGCCACATCCTGGGTCCGCCGTCCGGGCCCTGGCCGGTCCAGTCCTGGTCGCACTCGGTGCAGTCGTCCTCCATGATGAAGTACTTCTCCACCCGCGGCGAGTAGACCTTCGTGCCCGGCTTGATCTCCGACCTGTCGCTGGCGAAGGTGAGCGGGTCGCTGTAGGTGCCGGTGCCGCCCGCGCAGCTGTGCAGCTCGGGGTACGAGATCGCGCAGCCGGGGGGCGTGTTGTCGTACCACCCGTAGAACGTCAGGTAGACCTTCTGGCTCGACCCGGCGGCGTAGGCGGCCGAGGAGCCGACGGTCATGGCGACGACCATGCCGAGCACGGCCGCGACCGTCGCGACCAGCGAGAGGGCCAGTCTGCGGTGCTTGAATCTCATTGTTCTGCTTCTCCTCAAGGTGCGGGTGCCTCGGAAGCGGTGCGTGCGATGGAGTCTCGCTCCGGAGTCCCCGGAGCCGCAAGGACTTAGTAAGTAAAATTTACTTAGTCGCGCCGGGGTATTGACGCGGGATCGGGCGCTCGGTACGGTTCCGACGAAAGAGTTAGTAAAGTTAACTATCCTTAACTGTGTGCACCTCCGACCCACGCGGGAGCCCGCATGCGCAAACGTCATCTCTCCCTGGTCGCGGCCGTGACGGGCCTCGGAGTAACCGGCGCGCTGGTGTTATTGCCCTCCACCTCCGCTTTCGCGGCCAATGCGGCCCAATTGCGCGTCGACCAGTACGGCTATGCGAGCTCTGACACCAAGATCGCCTACTTCATGTCCACGGCCGCTGTGTCCGGCGAGAGCTACAAGGTGATCGACTCCTCGGGGAGCACCGTCGCCAGCGGCACGGTCACCTCGACCAGCCGCGGCTCCTGGAACTCGGCGTACCCGGACGTGTACCCGATCGACTTCTCCTCGGTGACCGCGGCGGGCACCTACCACCTGACCGTCTCGGGAACGCAGTCGGCGACCTCGGACACCTTCAAGATCGCGGACCCGGCCTCGCTGTACGCGCCGCTGGTCAGCGACGGGGTGAACTTCTTCGAGAACCAGCGCGACGGCGCGAACATGGTCAGCGGCAGCTCGATCGCGCGCAAGGCCTCGCACCTGAACGACGAGAGCGCGACCGTCTACAAGACCCCGACCTTCATCGCGAACAGCGACGGCGGCACCGGCGACCAGATCAGCGGCCAGCTCGCGAAGGTCACCTCGGGCGCGACCACGATCAATGCCGAGGGCGGCTGGTTCGACGCCGGCGACTACCTCAAGTTCACCTTCACCACCGCGTACGCCGACGACCTGCTGTACGCCTCCGACCTCGCGCTCGGCTCCGCCGCTCCGGCCGCGCTGACCACCGAGGCGCAGTTCGGCACCACGTACCTGAACAAGATGTGGAACCCGTCCACCAAGACGCTCTACCTCCAGGTGGGCATCGGCGCGGGCGACGAGTCGGACTACATCGGCGACCACGACCTGTGGCGCCAGCCGCAGGCCGACGACTCGGACTCCGCCTCGACGGACTACTACGCCGCCGAGCACCGGCCGGTCTTCGAGGCCGCGGCGCCGGGCGCGAAGATCTCGCCGGACGTGGTCGGCCGGGTCGCCGCCGCGTTCGCCTTCGCCGCGCAGCAGGACGAGGCCGCCGGGAACACCTCCGGCGCGCAGACCGAACTCGCCGACGCCACCTCGCTCTACGCGTTGGCCGACACCTCGGCCGCCGAGAACAGCAGCCTGACCTCCGCGCTGCCCGAGGCGTACTACCCGGAGAGCATCTGGCACGACGCCATGGAGCTCGCCGCGACCGAGATCGTGCGCGCCGAGCAGGACCTCGGGAACTCCGAGTCCAGCTACAGCAGCTACCTGACCCAGGCCGCCACCTGGGCCTCGGACTACATCTCGGCGGACTCGGGCAACGACACGCTGAATCTCTACGACGTCAGTGCCCTGGCACACGCCGACCTCGTCACCGCGATCAAGGACGCGGGCAGCCCGTCGGGCCTGGCCGTGAGCGCGTCGAGCCTGGTGGCCAACCTCAAGGCGCAGCTGTCCGCGGCCGTGACCAAGGCCGGCTCCGACATCTTCCACGAAGGCGGCGACTACACGAACTTCGACGTGGACTCGCACACCTTCGGCTTCATCTCCACCGAGGCGCTGTACCAGAAGGCGAGCGGCGACACGGAGTACGCGGCCTTCGCGGGCGAGCAGCGCGACTGGCTGCTCGGCGACAACGCGTGGGGCTCCAGCTTCGTGGCCGGCGTCGGCACCACCTACCCGAAGTGCATGGGCGGCCAGATCGAGAACCTCAACAGCGCGACGGACGTCGGCGCCGTGGTCAACGGGCCGAACGGCAGCTCGAACTTCTCCGGCGGCCTCGGCAGCCTGATGACCGGCATGGCCAAGTGCGAGAACGACGGGTTCACCACCTTCACCGGCAAGAGCAGCGAGTACGTGGACGACGTCCGCTCCTGGCAGTCCAGCGAGCCCGCGCTCGACATGACCGGCAGCCTCGTGCTGGCCGGCTCGCTGCAGGGCGCGCTCGGCGGAACCTCGTCCTCGGGCAACGACTTCTCGCTCTCGCTGTCCTCGAACTCCGCCTCGGTGACCGCGGGCAACAGCACGACGGCGACCGTGAGCACGGCGGTCTCCGGCGGCAGCGCCGAAAGCGTCGCGCTCACGGCGAGCGGCGCGCCGTCCGGCGTCACGGTCTCGTTCAGCCCGACCAGCGTCACCTCGGGCGCGAGCTCCACGATGACGGTGAGCACCACGTCGTCGGCCGCGGCCGGAACGTATGCGATCACGGTCACCGGCACGGCGTCCTCGGGCAGCCACTCGGTCACGTACACGCTGACCGTCGGCTCGGGCGGCGGCACCTGCACCGCGGCTCAGCTGATCGGCGACCCCGGCTTCGAGAACGGCAGCACGATCACGCCGTGGACCTCCACCTCGTCGCTCGGCTTCAACCCGGTCACCAACGACAGCGGCGAGGCCGCGCACACCGGAACCTGGAAGGCCTGGTTCGACGGCAACGGGACCAAGGACACGGACACGCTGTCCCAGACCCTGACCCTCCCGGCTTCGTGCACCACCGCGACGCTCTCGTTCTGGCTGCACGTCGACACGACCGAGAGCACCTCCACCGCGAAGCCGGACACGTTCACGGTGCAGCTGCTCAACTCCAGCGGCACCGTGCTGACGACGCTCGGGACGTTCTCGAACCTCAACGCGGCGAGCGGCTACACACAGCACAGCTACGACGTCTCGTCCTACGCGGGTCAGACGATCACGCTGAAGTTCACCGGCACCGAGACGGACACGAGCGGCGGCACCACCAGCTTCGTGGACGACGACAACGCGCTCAACGTCGGCTGACGCCGACCGCGAGCCCAACGAGAGCCAACTGAAGAGGGAGAAAAGGGAGGGAGGGCAGGCTTTGAGGGACCGCGCCGCACCGCGGAACCCTCAGAGCCTGCCCTCGAAAACGAGTTCCCTGGCCGTGCCCAGCGCCGTCGCGATCGCGCCGATCAGCACCGAGTCCCCGCCGAGCGCGGAGGGCACGATCGGCGGGCGCAGCGGGGTGAGCGCGGCCAGCGCTTCGTAGATCGGGTCGAGCAGCAGATCCGCGTTGTCGCCGACCCCGCCGCCGAGCACGACGAGCGCGGGGTCGAGCATCGCGGCGATCGCGGCCACCGCGTGCGCCAGGCGGGTCGCCTCGGCCCGCACCGCGCCGAGGGCGGCCGCGTCCCCGGCCCGGGCCGCGTCGAAGACCTCCTTCGGACCGCCGGACACGCTCATCCCCGCGGCCGCCGCGAGCGCGGTGACCGCGGATCCGCCCGCGGCAGCGTCCAGCATGCCGCGCTGGTAATAAGGCTCCTGCTTCGCCGGCTCGGACCTCGGCTCCGGCGCCCCGTCTGGGAACGGCAGGTAGCCGACCTCGCCCGCGGCGCCGTTCGCCCCGGCGAACAGCTTCCCCTCGACGACGATCCCGGCGCCGATCCCGGTGCCCACCATCAGGAACACGAGCAGCGGGCAGTTCTGGCCCGCGCCGAAGACGTACTCGCCGAGCGCGGCCAGGTTCGCGTCGTTGTGCACGCTGAGGGAGTCGCCAAGTTCCGCGCGCAGGCTGTCCACGACGCCGGTGCGTCCCCAGCCGGGCAGGCTCCCGGCGTAGCGCACCTCGTTGCTCGCCGGATCGAAGACGCCGGGCGTGCCGACCACGGTGTGCACGACCCGGGACCAGTCCATGCCGGCCTCGGCCACGACCTCGCGGGCCAGCTTCGTCGCGGTGGCCACGATCGGCTCGGGGCCGGTCGCGCCGTCCACGTCGTTGGGCACCTCGCGGCGGCCGCGGATGGTGCCCTCCAGGTCGGCGAGGGCGACGCGGATCCGCGAACGGCCGATGTCGATCCCGACGACGTGGCCCGCGGTCGGGTTCACCTCGTAGAGCACGGCGCTGCGCCCGCGGCCCGCGGTCACCGTCATCTCGCCGGTCTCCCGGACCAGGCCCGCCCGTTCCAGGTTGCCGAGCGCGGCGGACACCGTGGGCTTGGAGATCCCGGTGACCCGCGCGAGCTCGGCCCGCGAGGCGGCCCCCGACACGCGCAGGCGTTCGAGCAGCACCCTCTCGTTGTTCACCCGGAGGGTGCGACTGCTCCAGGGCCGCGTCAGTTCATCCGGCGTCCGCATGGTCGTCATGAGGGCGAATCTAACCCAGATCCCCGTGCCGGGAGTGGGGACCCCCGTCCCGCCGGGCCGCGCCACGCGGAATCCGCTCGGGTCCTCGACATTTCGCGCCGAATTTTGGCACGATGGCGGACAGCGCAGACGGTTCGAACAAGTGATCGATTCGTTGGGGGTTCCACCATGACAGTCGCCCGGCTCCATCCCACCGAGACCGAGTACTACACCAGGCAGAGCGTGTTCAGCGACCCCGGCGAGCTCGCCCGCCGCTACGAGCCGCTGCCCGCGGAGCCGCGCGCGCTCGCCCACATCGTGCGCGGCCTGATGATCCACCGGCTCGAGGGGGAGTTGCTCGGCTTCGCGATCCCCGACGACCGGATGCGCGACGACGCCGAGACCCGGTACATCGACGAGATCCTGAAACTGATCGTGCTCCGCAGCGACAAACCGCTTGCCGAACCGCGCGAGCCCGCGGACCGCTTCGTCGGCATCTGCCGCGACTTCTCCCTGCTGCTGTGCTCGCTGCTGCGCGCCAAGCGCATCCCGGCCCGCATCCGCTCCGGCTTCGCGGACTACTTCGGCGACGGCACCTTCCACCACGACCACGTCGTCACCGAGTACTGGGACGACGAGCGCGGCTGGCTCCTCGCCGACGCCGAGGTCACCGCCGTGCACACCGTCGACTTCGACCCCCTCGACGTGCCCCGCGACCGCTTCCTGGTGGCGGGCAAGGCCTGGCAGCGGATCCGCGCCGGCGAGGCCGACCCCAAGACCTTCGGCCTCCAACTGCCCGACGGCGGCCTGCTCGGCGAGTGGTTCGTCGCGGGCAACATCCGCCTCGACCTGGCCGCGGTCAACAAGGTGGAGACGCTGCTGTGGGACATCTGGGGCCTGGGCGCCGGCGCCGACGGCGACATGACCGACGAGATCTACGACCTCTACGACCTGGCCGCCCGGGTGGCCGAGGACGAGATCGTGTTCGACGCGGCCCGCACGCTGTTCACGGAGAACGCGGGACTGCGCACGCCCGCGACGGTGCTGTCACTGGCCCCGTTCAACGGCCCGCACGAGGTCGCCCTTCGGAGGTAGCGGGCAGCTCGCCGATCGCCGCGATGGCGTGGCCCGACTTGGGGCAGCGCCAGACGGCGGCGGCGTCGGGGGTGAACTCGTCGGCCACCTGCGGTTGCAGGGGGTGCGAGTCGGGGTGGTCGGGGCAGGACGGCCAGACGGCGGAACGGCCGGCGGACCAGAGGTCTTCCACCGCCCACTCCTGGACCTGGTCGGCGAGGTGGGCCAGTTGCTCGGCGGGCGGGGCGTCGGCTCGCAGGCTGATGCCCCAGCCGTGGCCGTCCTCGCCGTAGAGCATGGCGCCGGGGTTGCCGGGGTTCCAGTCGCTGGCCTCGACCCGCGGGCTCGGGACGCGGCCGGCTTCGAGGTCGCGGAGCAAGGGGGCCAGGGTCGCGGCGAGAGTGAGGTCGACGTCCATGACTTCACTGTACGTCGAGCGTCTCGCCGCGACCCGGTGGACAACCGGGGATCAGCTCAGCGGCAAGGTCACCGCCGACGGACCCGCGAACCGCACTGTGCTGCCGGACTGGTCGGCGTCGAGGAAGAGCGGGTCCTTGGTGCCGACGACGAGGGCGATGCTGTCGCCGGACGGGACGTTGTAGGCCGCGATGATGAACTGGGTGCTGATCGTCATCGGCTGACCAGGCGTCGCATCGGTGCCGCCGAGGTCGAAGGTCGCGGAGCTCGTGCTCAGGGAGCTGAGATCCGGGTAGCCCTCGTAGGCGCTGCTTCCCACCGGCTCGATCTGCACCGGCTGCCGCGTGTCGATGCCGTTGGCGGCGCCGGTCAGGTAATGGTCGAACCATTCGTGCACGTTCGTCCACACCGTGTTGGTCGCGCCGAGCAGGCCGCTCGCCTCGGAGGTGGCGTGGTCGCCGGGCTGCAGCATCAGGCGCTTCGCGGTGGTCAGATCGTCGTAGAACGGCGTGAGCTGATTCGGCGCGAACAGGCTGTCCTGCAGGCCGTTGGAGATGAAGACAGCGGTCTTATTCGCGT
>DASTAE010000161.1:0-25917 GCA_035712985.1 Actinospica sp. | reverse complement strand
CGAGGCCGTCGCTGGAGGGCAGGCCGCGGTTCGCGTCCGTCCCCGAGCCGTATATCACCGCGGCCATCGTTCCGGCCCGCTGGTTGAGCACCGCGAGCTGCAGCGTCATGTTCACGTTGCTGAGGTGGTCGGTGTATATCACCGTGACCGTCGGCGTCTTGCCGATCAGCAGGCGCTCCTGCTGCAGCACACCGAGCACGGCGATGTTGTTCGGCGCGATCCGGTCGGCCATCCACGTCGAGGCCCAGGTGGCTCCGGTGCCCGGCTGCCACTGGGCACCCGGGTTCGCGGCGTTCGCCGCCGCGGGAACCTTGTTGAGCACCGTGGACCACCAGAAGCTGCGGGTCGCGCCGATCGCGAGCAGGAAGGCGCAGAAGCCGATGCCGAAGCCCTTCCAGCCGACGGCCGGGAGCCTCGGCCGGCGCAGCAGGTGCCCGAAGGAGCCCGCGCCCACCATCAGGATCACGGCCCAGGCCTCGACGACCTTCCAGAAGTAGTAGCTCACCGCGCCGAGCGTGTGGAACATGTAGGCCATCATCGCCAGCACGGCCAGCGTGCTGAGCACCCCGGCGATCAGGCCGACGACGGCGGACGGCCGGCGCCGGGCCGGGCGCGTCGTGAAGCCGAGGAGGCTGAAGCAGCCGAGCACCGTCATCACGAGCCAGCTGAGCGGGACCGTGAATCCGGTCGCCTGCACGGCCGAGGAGGCGTTCAGTCCCGCGTGCCGGGCCGCGATGTACTCGCTGGCCGCCGCGGGCAGCGCCACGATCGTGACGACGAGCAGCGCCTTCCAGTGCGGGAGCAGCCGCTTGCGGTGGTAGAAGAGCGAGACGGCGATCAGTATCGCGGCGAACGGCGCGTACAGCTCGTAGGTCATGCAGACCGCGATGAACAGGACGGCCATCAGCACGGCGTGCAGCCGCCAGCCGCGCGGCGGCCGGAAGCAGATCGCGGCCAGGATCGCGATCTGGGCCATCGAGAACACCTGCGGGTCCCAGGTGGACCAGACGGCCTCGGTGAACGCGCCGGCGAACAGGTAGGCGGCGATCGCCGTGGTCAGGAAGACCCGGCGCCAGCCCTTGAGCATCGGGCCGGCCACCCAGCGGGCCGCCCAGGCGACCGAGGCGATCATGAAGCCGTAGCCGAGGCTGACCCAGATCTGGTAGCGGACCATCTCGTTCGCGGCGTTGCCCGGGTTCACGTTGGAGCGCAGGAAGATGTCCGCGAGCGCGTAGACGTAGTGCTGCCCGGGCGGGTAGACGGCCAGGACGCCGGGGTCGACCGCGTTCTTCACCTTGCCCTGCATCAGGAAGGTGTAGCCGCCGTAGCGGTGGATCGCGTCGAAGAGGTTGAAGTGGCGCAGCCGGTCGCCGGTCATGCCCGCGTAGCCGAGCTTGCTGCCGGCCACGGTGCTCCAGCTCGGCCAGTAGGCGACCAGGAAGCCGGCGATCAGGCCGAGCAGCAGGACCGCGTCGCTGCCGAGCATCCGGCGCGGCCAGGAGCGCCACGGCGGCTCGGCGCCGAGCAGGACGTACGCGCCGACCAGCAGCGTGAGCGCCGACCCGCCGAGCGCGATCGGCTGCAGCCCGAAGGGCCAGACCGAGAACAGCAGCCCGCCCAGGACGGCCAGGCCGATCAGTAGCCCGACGGTGACGAACAGGCGGTCCACGACCGTCGATCCCATCCGGACCAGGCCGCCGGTGCCGAACACGACCAGCAGCACCAGCAGCGGGTCGGTCCTGGTCAGGTGGGTGAGCACCGGCACCGCCCAGGCGGCGGCGAACAGCGCGGCGATGACGACCGGCCGCGGACGCGCGGGTCCGGGGCCGGTCTTGAGGGGCGCCGACGGCCCGATGGAGTTCCCCGCCTCGGCGGTTGACCCCAACGCCTGCGAACCCATTGCGTGACTCCTCAGCAAACCCGGTCTGAACGGTCCGACGCCCTCGTCGGCGCGGGCCAGTCTAGGGCGCCAGTTTGAACCATGGGTAAGAACGGCCGACTGTACCACCGGGGCGAGCAGGCACTCCAGACCCCGCGCGGGCCCCCGATCGGGCTTTGGCCGGTCATCAGGTTCCCCTGTTAGGATCGCCCCAATCGTGTTCCGTCCCGCGTTTCTCGGGCGGCGCGCACCTTTCCGATCGCCGGATCTTGAGCGCAGGGTTGACGGGTGCAGGATTTTCAGGACGTTTGGCTGGTGGTTCCCGTCTTCAACGAGGAGACGGTGATCGCGGACGTGCTCGCCCACGTCCTGCGTACTTTCCCGAACGTGGTCTGCGTCGACGACGGCAGCAGGGACGGCTCGGCCGCGCGGATCCTCGGCAGCGGGGCGCACCTGCTGCGGCACCCGATCAACCTCGGCCAGGGCGCGGCCCTGCAGACGGGCCTGAGCTACGCGCTCGCGCAGCCCGGCGCCGAGTACTTCGTCACCTTCGACGCGGACGGCCAGCACCAGGTCGAGGACGTCGAGCGGATGATCGGCGTGCTGCGCGCCAAGGAGGCCGACGTGGTGCTCGGCTCGCGCTTCCTGGAGTCGGCGCACGAGGTGCCCCCGCTGAAGAAGCTGGTGCTCAAGACCATCGCCACCGTGAGCGGCTCCTCGCGCCGCCTCGGCCTGACGGACACGCACAACGGGCTGCGCGCCTTCAACCGCTCCGTGGGCGAGAAGGTGGACATCACCCAGGCCGGCATGGCGCACGCCTCCGAACTGGTGGACTTCCTGTCGCGGTCCAGCTTCCGGGTACGCGAGGTGCCGGTGACGATCAAGTACACCGAGTACTCGATGTCCAAGGGGCAGTCCCTGCTGAACGGGGTGAACATCATGTTCGACCTCGCCCTACGCCGGAGAGGCTGATCGCCGTGTTGATCCAGGCCCTGTTGATCCTGGCGGCGGTGCTGCTGTTCGTGCTGTTCCTGCGGCGGTCGCAGACCGCGCGGCTGCAGGCGTTCAAGCGCATAGGCTTCCTGCTGTTCTGCGCCTTCGGCGTGCTCGCGGTGCTCAAGCCGGACGTGATGACCTGGGTGGCCAACCGGGTCGGCGTCGGCCGCGGCACCGACCTGCTGCTCTACATGCTGACCGTCATCTTCGGCTTCTTCGCGCTGAACACCTACCTGCGCTTCAAGGACACCGAGAAGCGGCTGACCCGGCTGGCCCGGGCCATGGCGATCCGGGACGCGATCTCCCCGGAGGACGCGCGCAACCACGTGGTCGTCGCCGAGGAGCCCGAGTCACTTGGTCGAGGCGGCGTAGCGGACGAGGCGGCGGAAGGCCGCGGCGTCGCGCTGGCGCAGAGCGGTCGGGGCGAGGGTCAGGGCGTGTAGCCGGGTGGACCGGTGCCGCCGGGCGACCAGCGCGGCCCGGTGCCAGCCGATGGCGTCCATCGTCCGCGCGGTCTCGGTGAAGAAGCGCCGGGACTCGTCGAAGCGGGAGCCGTCCACCGCGGCGCGCGAGGACTCGCTCTCCGCGTGCCTGCGGTACTCGAAGGCCTCCGCGCCGTCCGCCACCAGCGACTCCCCCGCCTCCACGAGCTGCAGGATCACCGCCAGGTCCTGGACCACGCGCAGGTCCTCGCGGAAACCGGTCGTGGCCTGGATCGCGTCGGTGCGCCAGCACAGCGACGGGAAGTAGAGCCAGTTGCCGCGCAGCAGGCTCAGGGCCAGCGCCTCGCCCTCGAGCACGACCGGGCCGCCGCCGTGCAGCAGCTCCTTCGGCGCGTACCGGCGCCGCTTGATCGTGTCCACCAGGCTCGAGGTCGGCGCCCCGGTCTCGTCGATCACCCGGACGCCGGGCTGCACCAGGCCGACCTTCGGATGCGCCGTCGCCAGCGCCCGCACGGTCCCGATGTAGTTCGGCAGCAGCAGGTCGTCGCAGCCCATGATGGTCAGCCGGTCCCGGGTGGCCAGCTCCAGGCACTTCTGGAAGTTGGCCGAGATCCCGAGGTTGACCTCGTTGCGCAGATAGGTGACGCGCGGATCGCCGAGCTCGGCGAACCACTCCGGCACGCCGGCCGCCGTGCCGTCGTCGACGACCGTGAGGTGCCAGTCCGGATCGGTCTGCGCGAGCACGCTGCGCACGGCCGCCTGCATCAGCGCGACGTCGCCGTAGTACGGCATCAGCACGTCGATGCTCGGCGTGGCTTCGGCCATGGGTCTCTCGCCCTTTCTCAGGCCTTTGTCGTTACCAGGTACTCGCGCAGCGCGTCGCGCCAGTGGATCATCGGCGTCAGCCCGGCGGCGGCCCAGCGCTCGTGCCCGAGCACGCTGTACGCGGGGCGCGGCGCGGGCCGGACGAACGCGTCGCTGGTGGTCGGCCGCACCCGCTCCGGGTCGAGGCCGGCGAACTCGAAGGCCTGGCGGGCCAGGCCGAACCAGGTCGTCGAGCCCGAACACGTGCCGTGGTAGACCCCTGACGGGGCCTGCCCGGCACGGGCGGCCCGGCCGAGCGCGAGCAGCTGCCGGGAGAGCGCGAGAGTCGAGGTCGGCTGGCCCCGCTGGTCGTCCACGACGTCCAGGAACTCGCGCTTCTCGGCCGCGTTCAAAATCGTGGCAACGAAGTTTTTGCCGTGCTTTCCGTACAGCCACGCGGTGCGCACCACATAACCGCGGTCCGGCAGCAGCTCCAGCACCGCCCGCTCGCCGATCAGCTTGCTGCGACCGTAGGCGTTGAGCGGAGAGGTCGGCGTGTCCTCGGCGATCGGCGCGGTGGCGTCGCCGGGGAAGACGTAGTCCGTGGAGAGGTGCAGCAGCCGCGAGCCCGAGTCCGCGCAGGCCCCCGCGAGATTGCGCACCGCGGCGCCGTTGATCGCGCTGGCCGCCTCCTCGTGCTCCTCGGCGCCGTCCACGTCGGTCCACGCGGCGGCGTTGGCCACCACGTCGTATCCGGACACGGCCGCCTTGACCGCCGCGGGGTCGGTCAGGTCCAGCTCGGCGCGGGTCAGCGCGGAGTACTCGACCCCCTGGACCTCGAGCAGCGCGCCGAGGTCCCGGCCGAGCATTCCTCCGGCGCCGACGACCAGCCAGCGCGCGTCCTCGCGCGCGTCGGTGTTCTGCGCGGCGGTGCTCACAGCGCGGCCTTCTCCTTCAGCGGCTCCCACCAGGCGCGGTTCTCCTGGTACCACTGCACGGTGGCGGCCAGGCCGTCCTCGAAGCGGACCTGCGGGGTGTAGCCGAGCTCGTTCGCGATCTTGGTGATGTCCAGCGAGTAGCGGCGGTCGTGGCCCTTGCGGTCCTCGACGTAGTCGACGTAGGACCAGTCCCGGCCGGTCGCGTTCAGCAGCAGCTCGGTCAGCTCCTTGTTGGTGGCCTCGGTGCCGCCGCCGATGTTGTAGACCTCGCCGGCGCGGCCCTTGGTCAGCGCCAGGTGGATGCCGCGCACGTGGTCGGAGACGTGCAGCCAGTCGCGCACGTTGCCGCCGTCGCCGTAGAGCGGGACGTGCTTGCCGTCCATCAGGTTCGTGATGAACAGCGGGATCATCTTCTCGGGGAAGTGGTAGTGCCCGTAGTTGTTCGAGCAGCGGGTCACCACGGCGTCGTAGTGGTGCGTCCGGTGGGCGGCCAGCACGAGCAGGTCGGAGCCCGCCTTCGCCGCCGAGTACGGCGAGTTCGGC
This sequence comes from Actinospica sp., assembly GCA_035712985.1. Lineage (GTDB taxonomy): Bacteria > Actinomycetota > Actinomycetes > Streptomycetales > Catenulisporaceae > Actinospica. The sequence continues at coordinate 20,314 of DASTAE010000161.1, read as the reverse complement.
TGGATCGGCCACTCCTCGGTCCACGAGCCCTCGTCGATCGAGCCGTAGACCTCGTCGGTCGAGACGTGCAGGAAGCGGCCGATCTTGTTCCGCCGCGCGGCGTCCAGCAGCGTCTGGGTGCCGAGCACGTTGGTGGTCACGAAGTCCGCGGCGCCGGTGATCGAGCGGTCCACGTGCGACTCGGCGGCGAAGTGCACGATCGCGTCGTGGCCGGGCAGCACCTCGTCGAGCAGCGCGTCGTCGTTGATGTCGCCCTGCACGAAGGAGAATCCGGGGTGCGAGCGGACCGGGTCCAGGTTCGCCGGGTTCCCCGAGTACGTGAGCTTGTCGTACACCGTGACGGTGTCGCCCGCGCCGGCTGAGCCGGGCAGGCGTTCGGTCAGAAGCGCGCGGACGTACTCGGAACCGATGAATCCGGCTCCGCCGGTGACCAGGATCTTCATGCGGGACATCGTAGCCGCTCACTCTGACCGAAACGCCACGGCCGGTTTCAGGTCTGTACCGACGGACCGGCCCCCGGGGACTAGCGGATGCCCGCGAAGAGATCGTCCTCGGGGAGCGTCGTGTCCACCAGGCTGCGCGCCAGCTCGAAGTCCTCCGTCGGCCAGACCTCGCGCTGGATCTCCATCGGCACCGAGAACCACGGGCCGTCCGGGTCCACCTGCGTCGCGTGGGCCAGCAGCGCCTGGTCGCGCAGCTCGAAGTACTCGCCGCAGGGCACGTGCGTGGTGATCTCGCGCTCGGGCCGCTGCTGGCCCTCCTCGCTGTTGAAGCGCTCGATCCAGCCCTCGTAGGGCGAGCTGCCGGTGCGCTCCAGCATGGCCGCGTGCAGCGCCATGATCCGGGCCTTGGTGAAGGTCTGGTTGTAGTACATCTTCAGCGGCTGCCAGGGCGCGCCGGCGTCCGGGTACCGATCGGGGTCCCCGGCGGCGTCGAAGGCCTCCACGCTGATCCGGTGGCACTGGATGTGGTCCGGGTGCGGATAGCCCCCGTTCTCGTCATACGTGGTGACCACCTGCGGCCGGAACTCGCGGATCAGCCTGACCAGCGGCTCGGCGGCCGTCTCCACCTTCTCCAGGGCGAAGCAGCCCTCCGGCAGCGGCGGCAGCGGGTCGCCCTCCGGCAGCCCCGAGTCCACGAAGCCCAGCCAGGCCTGCCGGACGCCCAGGATCTCCCTGGCCCGGTCCATCTCGGCACGGCGCACTTCGTGGATGTTGCGCTCGATCTCCGCGTCGCCCTTCAGACGCGGGTTGAGCACGTCCCCGCGCTCGCCGCCGGTACAGGTGACCACCAGTACCTCGACGCCCTCGGCGACATATCTGGCCATGGTCGCGGCCCCCTTGGACGATTCGTCGTCCGGGTGGGCGTGCACCGCCATCAGCCGCAGTCTGTCCTCCACCGGTCCCTGCTCCCTCGCACCTGGCCGTTAACTCCCACTCACGGAGTCTCTATAGTGGCGGACGGCCGGGGTTGTTCGCGAAACAACGACGCGCAGCCCCCTCCGTGCCCTTACCAAGAGCGCGGACCGGCCGCGGAAACTTCCCAGCACAGCCAAGGGGCGGAGAAATGTCCGACAATTCCATCAACGACCAGCCCGAATCCGCGACCGCGGAGGGCGCCAGGCCGCTCGGCTACTCGGATCCGGGCTTCGCGGAGCGCTACGGGGTCAAACGCGGCATGTCGAGGGGCCGCAAGATCGCCCTCGGCGTCTTCGGCTTCGCGGTGCTGTGCGGCGTCGCCGGATACATCGCCTGGAACGAGGCGAACCCGCAGATCCAGGCCACGGTCGTCTCGTACACCGTGAACGGCACCTCGATCAACGTGACCTTCCAGGTGAACAAGTCCGCCGACCAGCGCGTGGAGTGCACCCTCGAGGCGCAGGACGTGCACGGCTCCGTCATCGGCTCGGCCAACGTCGTCGTGCCCAGCGGACGGGCCGAGGAGGACATGGTGTACACGGTGAACACGACGGGAACGCCGAACACCGCCGAGGTGTCGAGCTGCACCGCCGTGTCCTGAGCGTCGGGCCGCCCGTGGCCCGCCCTGGCGGATCACCTCTTCTAGGAAAATGTCGGCGAAGCTTGCTAGCCTCGTAGTTTCGGCGGGTACCGGAGTGTACGGAGCCCGCCGAGCTGAAGGCATCATCCGACCCTACGAGGAGCATCGTGACCCAGACCAGTGACAACGTCACCTGGCTTACGCAGGAAGCGTATGACCGGCTGAAGGCCGAACTGGACTATCTCCAGGGTCCGTACAAGGTCGAGATCGCGAAGAAGATCGAGGCCGCGCGCGAAGAGGGCGACCTGCGCGAGAACGGCGGCTACCACGCCGCCAAGGAGGAGCAGGGCAAGATGCACGCCCGCGCTCTGCAGCTGGCCCAGATGCTCGAGAAGGCCCAGGTCGGCACCCCCCCGACCGCCGCCGGCACCGCGGGCCCCGGCATGGTCGTCAAGATCGCCTTCGACGGCGACGACGACGACACCCTCGAGTTCCTCCTCGGCTCCCGCGAGGCCTCCGCCACCGACATCGAGGTCTACTCCCCCCAGTCCCCGCTCGGCGCCGCCATCAACGGCCACAAGGTCGGCGAGAGCGCCAGCTACGAGCTCCCCAACGGCAAGTCGATCTCGGTGAAGCTCCTGTCGGCGGTCCCGTACGCGGGCTGATCGCCCCCTTTCGTTCGCGCGCCCCGTTCCCCGGTCGTAGTGGGGGGACGGGGCTGCTTGCTGGGGGGGTGGGAGTGGCGATCCTCCTCCCCCGAAGCCGCCCCTAAGCGCTCACCGACCGGTACTTCCGCACCGCCAGCGGCACGAACAGCGCGAGGATCAGCACCGACCAGGCCAGGGAGACCCAGCCGGGGTACTGCATGGGCAGCACGTCGGGGATTTCGCCGGGGGCGTAGCCGGTGGGGTTGCCGAAGAGCTCGCGCAGGGCCAGCACCGTGGACGAGATGGGGTTCCACTCGGCCACCGGCTGGAGCCAGCCCGGCAGCGAGGAGGTGGGGACGAAGGCGTTGGAGACGAAGGTGACCGGGAAGAGCCAGATGAAGCCCGCGGTGTTCGCGGTCTCGGGGGTGCTCACGCTCAGGCCGATGACGGCGCCGATCCAGCTCATCGCGTAGGAGAACAGCATCACCAGCAGGAACGCGGCCACCGCCTTCCAGAAGCCGTCGTGGATGCGCCAGCCCACGGCCAGGCCGCACAGGGCCATGATCGCCAGGACGAAGAGGTTCTGGATCCAGTCGGCGACGGTCCTTCCGAGCAGCACCGCCGAGCGGGCCATGGGGAGCGAGCGGAAGCGGTCCACCAGGCCTTTGTGCAGGTCGTCGGCCAGGCCCACCGCGGTCGTTCCCGTGGTGAAGGCCAGGGTCTGGGTGAAGATGCCCGGTAGCAGGTACTCGCGGTAGGCGTGGGTGCCGCCGCCGGACACCGGGATGGCGCCGCCGAAGACGAAGGCGAAGAGCAGGACGAACATGATCGGCTGGATGGTGGCGAAGACGACCATCTCGGGGATGCGGGTCATCCGGCGCAGGTTGCGCACGGTGACCACCCAGCCGTCGTAGAACGCGCCGGTCAGGCCGGGCAGGTGGCGCGCCACAGGAGGGGCCGAGGGGGCTGAGGGGGACGTGGGGGACGCGGCTTGGGCGGTCACTGGTCGGCCTCCTCGGTCTGCGCCGCCTCGGCGGCCTTGCCGGTCAGGGTGAGGAACACGTCGTCCAGGGTCGGCCTGCGCAGGGCCAGGTCGTCCACGGCGATCCCCGCGGTGTCCAGCTCGCGGACGGCCTCCACCAGGAGTTTCGCGCCTCCCTCGACGGGGGCGATGAGTTCCCTGGCGCGTTCGTCGACGGTCGGTTCGGCCAGTGCCAGGCGGGTGAGGATGCCGGCCGCCTCGGCGAGGCGCTCCCGGTCGTGGACGACGATCTGCAGGCGTTCGCCGCCCACCTGGGTCTTGAGTTCGTCGGCGGTGCCGCGCGCGATGACCCTGCCGTGGTCGACGACCGCGATCGAGTCGGCCAGGCGGTCGGCCTCCTCCAGGTACTGCGTCGTGAGCAGCAGCGTCGCGCCGCCCGCGACCAGGTCGGCGATGACGTCCCACATCGCGATGCGGGTCCGCGGGTCCAGGCCGGTGGTCGGCTCGTCGAGGAACATCACCGGCGGGCGCACGACCAGGGCCGCGGCCAGGTCGAGGCGGCGCCGCATACCGCCCGAGTAGGTCTTCGTGGGACGGTCGGCCGCGTCGGCGAGCGTGAACTGGTCGAGCAGCTCCTCGGCCCGGCGCAGCGCGTCCTTCTTGCCCAGGTGGTAGAGCCGCCCGACCATGACGAGGTTCTCACGGCCCGTCAGGTTCTCGTCCACGGCGGCGTACTGGCCGGACAGGCCGATCCGCTCGCGCACCTTCTGCGGCTCGCGCAGGACGTCCAGGCCGAGCACGCTGGCCCGCCCGGAGTCCGGCGTCAGCAGCGTGGCCAGCACGCGGACGGCCGTGGTCTTCCCGGCTCCGTTCGGGCCGAGCAGGCCCAGGACCGTCCCCTCGCGCACCTCGAGGTCCACGCCGTCGAGCGCGCGGACCGTCTTCTCCCCCGAGCCGTACGTCTTGACCAGGCCTTCGGCCTCGATGGCAGCCATGCTCCGAGACTAGCTAAAGCCAGCCTTTGGTGCGCGCCAGAGTGAGCGCCTCGGTGCGGTTGCGGCTGCCGGTCTTCTGGATGCACGCGGAGAGGTAGTTGCGCACGGTGCCCTCGGAGAGGAACAGCTTCGCGGCGATCTCCGCGTTGCTGGCGCCGCCCGCCGACGCGGCGAGCACGTCGCGTTCCCGGGATGTGAGGGGGTTGATGCCGTCGGCCAGCGCGGCGGCGGCCAGGTCGGGGTCGATCACCCGCTCGCCCGCGACGACGCGCCGGATCGCCTCGGCCAACTGCGCCGCGGGGGCGTCCTTGACCAGGAAGGCGCTCGCTCCCGCCTCCATCGCGCGGCGCAGGAAGCCGGGCCGGCCGAAGGTGGTCAGGATGACGATGCGCAGGCCGGGGTACGCGGCGTGCGCGCGCTCGGCGGCGCAGATGCCGTCGAGGCCGGGCATCTCGATGTCGAGCAGCGCCACGTCGACCTTCGTGCCCGCCGCCTCGGCCGCGGCCAGCGCGCCGAGCACCTCGTCGCCGCGGCCGACCGAGGCCACGACCTCGAGGTCCGGCTCGAGGTCCAGCAGGGTCGCGAGGGCCTCGCGGATCATCGCCTGGTCCTCGGCGAGCAGCAGTCTTGTCACGCGTCGAGCCTAATCGGCACGGTCGCGGTGAGGCGGTATCCGGAGGGGCTCACCGGCCCGGCGCGCAGGGCCGCGTCCGGCGATATCGCCAGCAGCCGCTCCCGCAGGCCGTTGAGACCGTTGCCCGGCGCGCTCGCGAACTCCGGGGTGATCGGGCCGTCGTCCACGACCTCCAGGGTCAGCGAGGGCTCGCCGTCCACCCGGGCGTCGATCAGCCGGACCCGGCACTGCCGCGCGCCGGAGTGCCGGACCACGTTCGTGACGGCCTCGCGCAGGCACCAGGCGAGCGCCGACTCGGCCTCGGGATCGAAGGTGCCGGAGCGCGCCGCGAGCGCCGAGTCGATGTCCGGTCTGATCTCGGCCGCCTGCAGGGCCGTGCGCGCGGAGGAGGATTCCACCGCGAGCGTGGCCCGCCGGTAGCCGGAGACGGCCTCGCGGATATCGGCCAGCGCCTCGCGCGAGACGTGTTCGAGGTCGAGGATCTGCTGCTCGCTGCGGTCCACGTCCACCCGCAGCAGCTTGCGGGCGAGCTCCGCCTTGAGCGTGATCGTGGCCAGCGAGTGCCCGGCGAGGTCGTGCAGGTCGCGCGCCATCCGCAGCCGCTCCTCGCTGGCCGCGAGCCGGGCCACCTCCCGCCTGGCCTGGTGCAGCTGCCGGATCAGCTCCCGCATACCGCGCACCGCGATGACGCCGAAGCAGGAGAACAGGCAGGGCAGCAGGAGCAGCAGCCAGGTACCCGTGTCCACGCCGAGCGCGGACGCCTCGACGGCCATCGCGGCGGTGGCGGCGATCCCTCCGCGCATCGCGGGGGACGGCGGCTTCCCGATCGGCAGCGCCGCGCCGCAGGCGCTGGCCACGTAGATCCAGAGCACGACCCATTCGCGATCGACCGTGGGCGGCATCGTCGCGGCGATCGCGGCGAGGACGCCGATCAGCCAGAGCTTGCGCTGGTCGCCGGGCTCCACCGGCAAGAGCCTGCCCGCCTCCTGGCGGACCACCAGGTTCACCGCCACGTACGCGGCGTAGAAGACCGCCACCAGCGCGAGCGTGACGGCAATCGTCGCGGTGCTGTGCGCGTGCCCCTGACGGCCGAACAGGTCGCCCAGCGGCTCGCCGAGGTAGATCAGCCAGATGACGGCGAACAACCAACCCGCCCGCTCCTTGCCGGAGCCGGGCGGGAGGTCGTCGCCGAGAGCGCTTTCGTGCTCGGTCACGGGTCGCCGGCTCAGTCCTCGGCGCGCTTCTGGTACATCACCGCGGCCAGGATCGCGCAGCCGACCACCCAGGCGGCCAGGATCGCCACGCCGTTCCAGTTCACCGGGTTCTTGCTGATCACGTCGGTGGCGATCTGCCGGACCCAGTAGGTGGGCAGCGCCTTGCCGATGTTCTGCAGCGTGCCGCTGACCGCGAAGAACTGGCCGCCGAGGAAGGAGCCCGCGACGTAGATGATCAGCGTGACCGGCTGCACCGCGTCCTGCGGCACGCCGTAGCCGATCGCGATGCCCAGCGCGGTGAAGGCCAGCGAGCCGAGCCAGATCACCAGGAAGGCGGCGACCCACTCCTGGGCGTCCAGCTTCACGCCCTGGGTGGTGCCGACCAGGAAGGTGATCACGATCGCCGGAATCACCACGAGCAGCGAGGCGGCGATCTTGCTGACCACGTAGCCGTAGCTGGGCAGGGCCGTGAGCCGCAACTGCCGGATCCAGCCCTCCTTGCGCTCCTGCGAGATGCGCATCGCGTTGTTGTTCATCGACGCGGCGATCACGCCGAAGGACGCGTAGGCCACCAGGAAGTAGTCCACGTACGGGATGTCGGTGCCGGGCACGTTCTTGCCCTTGACGCTGCTCGCGCTCAGCAGGAACAGCAGCACCGGGTAGAGGATGGTGAAGAACATGATCCGCCGGTTCCGCAGCGCTCTGCGGATCTCCAGCCGTCCGAGTGCCAGCACGCCGGTCATCGCGCGTCCTCCAACTGTGTTCCCTCGACCGCGGGTGCGTCCCCGTTGTCCCGCTCGGTGATCGCGACGAAGGCCTGCTCGAGGCCCAGCGCGCTGATCTCGATCTCCATCGGGCGAAGCCCCTGGTCGAGCAGGGCGTAGAAGGTCTTGTCCGAGTCCGAGGTCTGGATCTGGACGTGGTCGTGCAGCACGTCCATCGAGACCACGTGCGGCAGGTTGAGCAGGTGCTCGCGGGTGATCCCCGGCAGCCGGAAGGCGATCCGCTGGAAGCCGGCCATCGCCTTGATGTCGTTGACCGAGCCGTTGGCCAGCAGCCGGCCCTTGTTGATCACGACCACCTGGTCGGCGATCTGGTCCGCCTCCTCCAGGTAGTGCGTGGCGAACAGCACGGTCTTCCCGCGCTCGGCCTCGCCCTTCATGGAGTTCCAGAAGATCTGCCGGTTCTCCACGTCCATGCCGGTGGTCGGCTCGTCCAGCACGATCAGGTCGCTGTCACCGGCGATCGCGACGGCGAAGCGGACCCGCTGGGTCTGGCCGCCGGAGAGCTTGCCGGCCCGCCGGTCGGCGAGGTCGGCGATGTTCGCCCGGGTGAGCACCTCGTCCACCGGCAGCGGACGCGGGTGCAGCCTCGACATCAGCTCGAGCAGCTCACGCACCGTCACATCGGCGGGCAGGCCGCCTGACTGCAGCATCGCGCCCACGTGACCGGCCGTCATGGCCTGCCGCGGCGACTTGCCGAAGACGTGCACCCGGCCGCTCGAGGCATGCTTGAGCCCCAGCAGGATCTCCATCGAGGTGGACTTGCCCGCCCCGTTCGGGCCGAGGAAGGCGATCGCCTTCCCCTGCGGCAGCTGCAGGCTCAGTTCCCGGACCGCCTGCACCGACCCGTAGCTCTTGGAGACCTGCTCGAAGGAGACGGCCGGGATGTCCGGTCCTCCCACGAGCCTCTCGTTACTCATCCATTTCCCCAGTCACTCGATGTGCGTCCCCCCGTGTGCCCATACCCCGGGCCCGGGAACGCTACGACAATGTAACCGGGAACCACCCACTCGGCGTCAGTGCACGCAGTCGTGACGCCGGCATGACAACTGTCATACGCGGGTCAGTGCAGCAGGCCGCCGAGCACTCCGCTGCTGGTCGGGGAGGCGGCCGGAGTGGTCGGCGCCGGAGCTCCGCCGCCGGAGCCGCTGCCGCCGCCGGTGCCGGACGAGCCGGAGGCGGGCGCCGTGGTCGCGGTGCCGGAGCCGGACTGGCCGGTGGAGCCCGAGGTGGAGTTCGAGCTCTGCGTCGAGGAGCCGCAGACGGTTCCGGCGAAGGGCTCGTAGGTGACGTGGAACTGCTCGGTGCCGACCTGCGCGCCGCCGCGGGTCAGGACCCGGGTGACGAGGACCTGGAAGCCGTTGGACGCGGGCTCGGCCGGACAGCCGTAGTGCTGCTGGCCCGAATTCGCGGCGACGACGTCCTGCTGATTCGAGACCGAGACGCTGACCTGGTCGTACATGGTCTGGCCGAGCAGGGCGACGGTCAGCGAGCCGTTCGCGTAGCTCGCGTAGACGTAGACCGGATGGGTGCCGCTGTTGGTCCACTGCAGGTCGGTGCCCGGGTAGACGACCGCGGCGTCGAGGCCGACCGGGTAGCGGGGGAAGTAGGCGGAGTTCGGGTGGTGCACGGTGTCGCTCATCCCGGAGCGGAAGGCGGCGTCGAACACGGCGGTGGCGACGAGGTCGTTCGCGCCGGAGTCGTCCACGCCGTCGGTCGTGCCGCTGCTCGACTCGGTGTAGCCGTTGGCCTTGGTCGGGGCGCCGACGGTCTTGTTGAAGGACCACATCGCGCCGGGCTGCACGATCGAGCCCATCACCAGGGAGGTGGCGTGCACCGTGTTGACATCGCGGTCGGTCGCCTCCGGGATCGCGACCGTGGCGCTGCCGAGCACCGCCTGAACGCCGAGGGCCTGCGCGTCCGCGGTGGTGAACGCGGGGGGCAGCGGTCCGGGCTGCACGGTCACCGAGCGGGACGAGGTGCTGGTCAGGACGCCCGCGACGGCCGAGGCGAGGGCCTGCGGCGCGTAGCCGACGCCGTCCTTCTCCGCGATGAGCTGCGGCTGGCCGTTGATCACGGTGAACCCGGCGTTGACCCCCTGCTGCTCGGTGGCCAGCGCGGCCGGATCGAGGTCGGCGCGCAGCAGATCGCCGTCGAGGATCGGGACCATCGTGCCGGCCTGGTTCGGCGCGACGGTGAGCGCGTCGCCGATCTGGGTCGGCGTCAGCGTGGTGCTCACCTTTCCGGTCACGATCGTGATCGGCCCGCTGACGGCCGGCCGCGCGATCTGCTCGAGCGCGGTCTGCAGGGCCTCGGCCGTGGCCCGCGGGGTCAGCTGGTTGATCGGCAGCGCGATCGGGCCGCTGACCCGCAGGAAGCCGGAGGTGACGGCGTTGGCCGCGGCCGCGACGTCGAAGCCGCGGCCCTCCTGCGGCGCGGTGACGACCGGCTGGCCGCCGCTGAAGGTGATCTTGCCCTCGACCAGGGGGCTGTCGTAGGAGGTCGCGATCGTGCCGAGCGCGGCGTTGAGCGCGGCGTGGTCCACGTCGATCACGGGGTCGACCTGGTGGTGCACGCCGAACAGCGCCGGGATGACGGAGAAGGGGTCGGTGCGCTGGGATTCCGCGGAGGCGACCGTCTGCACGATGTCGAGGGTCAGCCCGGCCTTCGCCGGATCGAGGGTGACCGGCGTCTGGCCGACCAGCAGCTGGATCGGCCGGGTGGAGAGCGGGCCGATCTGCTTGGCGATGGCGGTGCGCGCGTCGTCCTGGCTCATGCCGCCGATGTTCACGCCGTCCACGCTGACTCCGGCCGGGATCTTCCCGTCCAGCACGCCGCCCGCGACCAGCAGGGCGACGCCGTAGAGCAGCACGATCGCCGCGATGAAGAGCCCTGCGACGGTCAGCGTCCTGCCGCGTTTGCCCTGCCCCGCCTTCGGTTGCGCGGCGTCGTCAGTGTGCTGACGCTGCGGCGGCCGGGTGCCGCGGCGCGATCCGGAGCGGCCGTGCGCCGGCTCGGCGGCCGGCTGCTGCGCGGGCAGCACGGTCGTGGCCTCGACCGCGGGCTGCACGATCGTCGGCGCGGAGACGGAGTGGACCGATGCGGGCGGGGGCGAGGGCGGCAGTTCGGCCGTGATCCGCGCGATCTGCTCGGTCGGCGCGTCCGGCGGGACGGCGCCGAAGGCCGAGGGGATCCAGCCCTGGTCGATCTCCTCCGGGTCCAGGAACGAGGATTCGCCGCTGGAGTCGTGGAAGATGCCGCCGAGGTAGCGCAGCGCGAGCGCGTGCCGGTGCGGATCGGCGATGCCCCGCTGGTGGCCGAAGGGGTCCGCGGGCTCGATCACGCCGCCGAGCGGAGCGGGCGCGGTCGGCACGCCGTACGCGCCGCCGAAGACCTCGGCCGGGACCGGCCGCGGGAAGGGCATCGGCGCGGGCGGCGGGGCGATCGGCGGGAAGGCCTGGTCGGCCAGCTCCTCGGCGCCGTAACCGGATCCGGCCGGCAGCGGGTAGCTTCCGGAGACGTCCGCGTCGTACTCGGGCTCGTACTCCGCCTCGTAGTCGGACGCGTAATCCGCGGCGGGCAGCTGGTCGGGCCGCTCCGAGCGCGGGGCGAGCCCGATCTCGGCCGGGTCGACGGTCTCCAGGTCGACGCCGAAGATCTCCTCGATGGTGTCCCGGAACGCGTCGCCGATCTGCGCGGCGTTGGCCTGCGCGGCCTGGTCCGGCGGCAGCGTGGTGGTGAGCAGGCCGGAGCCGGGGCGCACCGAGGGCGGCAGCGGGATGACCATCGTGGCCAGCGTCATCGCGGCGAGCTGCGAGGGCAGCGTGCTCGGCGAGGCGGGGGACGCGGCCACCTGCGCGAAGGCCTCGGCCTCCGGCACGTCCGTGGTGTGCGTGTCCTCCCACACGTGCTGCGGGCGCAGCGCGGTCGACGGGGTCGGCGCCTGCGTGGGCAGCATGATCCGCAGCCGCGCCGTCGCCTCGGCCTCCGAGACGACCCGGATCGGACTCGCGCCCGAGGACCCTGGGTCATCAGGGTCCTGACGAGGAGGCTCGCCGTCGCCGCCCCGCCCGGACTGCTGTGGCAGGGGCGGGAAGTCGAGCAGGTCGGTGGGTGCCGGCTCGGTGGGGTCTGAGGATGCGTCGGTCACTGCGCCGATCCGGCCTTCCGCTCCGCTGACGGACAGTATTTCGCCGATCACCATACTGTGACCGGCGAAGGCCCCGTGGCCCTTTGCTCCACTACACCCGGTAGTCCTGTGCGTACGCAGGCAGCTTCCAGGGGAATTCACCCTGACGGGTGAGGCCCCTGATGTGCGCGATGACCGGCGCGGATGGTCAAGCAGGACGCGGATCGTCCGGAATCGGCCCTAGCATGCGAATATGAGTGAGACGCCCTATACGGTCCGCCCCCTCGACGCCGCCACCTGGGACGCGTTCGCCGAACTCGTCGAGCGCAACAACGGCGTCTTCGGCGGCTGCTGGTGCATCGGTTTCCACCCGGAGCGCAACGAGAAGGGCCTCGACCACCGCGAGGCCAAGCGCGCCCGAGTCCTCTCGGACAGGGCCCACGCCGCCCTGGTCCTCGACGAGGCCGGCGCCGCCCAGGGCTGGTGCCAGTACGGCAGCCCCGAGGAACTCCCCTCGATCAAGCACCGCCGCGAATACGAGAAGGACGCGCCGCCCCGCCCCGACTGGCGCATCACCTGCTTCTACGTCGACAAGCGCCACCGCGGCCAGGGCATCGCCCGCGCAGCCCTGACCGGCGCCCTGGAGCAGATCGCGACCGCGGGAGGTGGGCTGGTCGAGGCCATCCCCGAAGTCACCGCCGGCCGCACCGCGCCGGGCCACTTCCTGTTCAGCGCCACCGTGGAACTGTTCGAGGACCACGGTTTCGCGCGCGTGCGGCAGGTGGGGAAGCACGCGTGGATCGTGAGTAAGAGGGTTGAGAGCCACGGGTAGCGGCCGAACCTCAGCCCCGCGCCTTCGCCAGCTTCGCGTCCAGGGCGGCGATCCAGGCGCGGTACAGGAAGAACGTGGCCAGGGCCATGCCGGCGATCAGGAAGGTCATCGAGATCCAGTCGTTGGCCAGGATCACGTCGCCCTTGTTGGCGAAGGCGAAGGGCGGGCCGATGTAGCTGAGCCAGATCACGGCGATGACCCAGCCGCCGGCCGCCAGCGCCATGCCGGGCAGGCGGGCGGGCAGGAGGGGGCGGGGCGCCGGGAGGATCGGGAGCAGGTCGCCCGCGCCGAGGAGCAGGCCCACCAACCCGCCCAGGCTGAGCAGCAGGCCGTCGGGCCAGCTGATCGAGCCGGTGGTGAACTCGGCGCGGTGCAGGAAGCCGCCGACGGTGCCCACCGCGAGGCCCGCGGCCAGGAGCAGCACCGAGAGCAGGATGCGCACGAGGCGGTCGGCCGCGGTGGGGGCGGCGACGGGCTTGGTGTCGGACTGCGTGGTCACGGCGGACATTCTCGCGGTTACCCCGCCAACCCGGCGAACAGGTCGGTGCGCACCGGCGCGCCCGGCTCCGGGAGGTCGCCCCTCGCCTGGCGGTAGTACTCGGTCCCGAGCACGGCCATGCCGACGTTGTCGGAGAGGGCGTAGAAGGGCTCTTCGACGGTGATCTGGGTGACGTGGGCGCGCATCGCGGCCGCCTTGGCCTGGGCGAACTCCTCGGCGTGCACGACCGCGGAGACGATCGTGTCGTCCTCGAGCACGACGGCCACCTCGTCGGTCGACGCGGGGGCGAGGAAGCCGGTCCCGGCGCCGGCGGAGCGGAGGTCGTCGAGCGCGGCGGCCATCACCGAGCGCGGCATCAGGTTGTAGAAGACCCGGTCCACGGCGTGCTCCGTGCCCTCGACCAGGTCGACCGCGCGCAGGGCCACGCGGTGGGCCTGGATGTGGTCGGGGTGGCCGTAGCCGCCGATCTCGTTGTAGGTGACCAGGACGCGGGGGCGCACCTCGCGGATCACCTCGGCCAGCCGGCCGGCCGCCTCGTCGACGTCGGCCTGCCAGAAGGACTCGGGCAGGTCGTTGCCCTCGGTGCCCATCATCCCGGAGTCGCGGTACTCGCCCGGCTCGCCGAGGAACCGGTGGTCGTCGACGCCGAGTTCCTTCATCGCCTCCGCGAGCTCGGTCTCCCGGTGCTCGCCGAGGCGGTCCTCGCGGTCGGCGGCCAGGTGGGCGTAGCGCGGCGGGATGATCTCGCCGAGTTCGCCCCTGGTGCAGGTGACGAGGGTGACCCGGGTGCCCTGGGCGGCGTATTTCGCCATGGTCGCGCCGTTGTTGATGGACTCGTCGTCCGGGTGCGCGTGGACGAGGAGGATGCCGCCGGTCCGGGCGGAAGGCGCTGTGGCTGCCGTGTCGCTGGTCACCCCGTCAGGTTATCCCGTACCCGGGTGACCGGACCTGTCCGCTAGAAGTCCGGTCGCGGGCCCTCGCCGAACCGTGTCCGGATCGTTTCACTGCGTAGTGGCGGGATTCGACTCCACCACCACCCACGCAGCGACTCGGGCGCCGCGGAGGAGAACCGCGAATTCTTCAGTTCGGGGAGAGGACACACACCGGTGATGACGGACACCCAGCGAGGCGCGAACGGACGGATCGTCCGCCCGGCGGCGAGCGGTCGGGGAAGGAGGACGGCGGGCTATCCGGATGAGCTTCCCGGGCCGGCGGCCCAGGCGGCGATCGGCTACGCGGAGAAGCTCGGCTGGCCGCTCACCCCGGGCTTCCCGGTGGACGGGGCGGGCTGCGAGTGCGGCGTCGCGGACTGCGCCGAGTACGGCGCGCACCCGGTGCCCGGCGCCTGGCGGCTCGCGGCCTGCGCGACGCCCACGCTGGTCCGCGTCGTGTGGCGGATGTGCGCGGAATCGCCGGTGCTGGCCGTGCTGGGCCGTCCGGTGCCCGGCGCCTCCCGGCTCGGCGCGGTGCAGGCCCCCGCGCTGATCGGGGTCGCGGCGCTGGAACTGCTCTCCAAGCGCTCGGCGGCCGAGGGCCCCGCGGTGGACGGCTACGGCCGGATCAGCTTCCTGGTGGACCTCGGCGCCGGACCGGAGGACGCGCAGGACGCCGAGGCGGACCTCGACCACTGGCGGCGGGCCGGGCTCGACCTGGCGGTGCTCGGCGGCGGCGCGGGCCGCGGCTGCGTGCCGCTGCCCACCCCCGGGTACTCCGGCCGCTCCGGCGTGGTCTGGGCGGTGCCCCCGGCACCGGGCCGCGCCCTGCCGCCGGTCGGCGCCGTGGTCGAGGTCTTCGACCGGGCGATCCGCTCCACCTACCCCAGCCTGTGGCGCACGGTCCACGCCCGGACCGCCTAGCCCCGACGGCCACCTCGCACAGCTCGGGCGCCCGTCCTCGCCCGAGCCGCCCGCGCCGCCCAATCGCCGGAGCGCGCGGGCGCGGCCGTTCGCCCCGGTCGGCCGGTTCCCGAGTCCGGTCCGGCCGGGGCGCGCGGCGGACGCGTCGCGCTAGAGCCCGAGCGCGTCCTTCAGGAAGCCCATCTGCAGGTTGAGCAGGTTCTCCGCGACGACCTCCTGCGGGGTCATATGGGTGACTCCGGACAGCGGGAGCACCTGGTGCGCGCGCCCGGCCGCGAGCAGCGCCGAGGACAGGCGCAGGGTGTGCGCCATCACCACGTTGTCGTCGGCCAGGCCGTGGATCAGCAGCATCGGGCGGTGCGGCTCGGCCCACGCCCAGGCCCCCTCGCCCGCCTCGGGGAACAGCGAGTTCGCGTGGTAGACCTCGGGCTGCTCGTCCGGGTGGCCGAGGTAGAGCTCGGTGTACGCGGTGTCGTACAGCCGCCAGTCGGTCACCGGGGCGCCGACGACCGCCGCGTGGAACACGTCC
The DNA here is from genome assembly GCA_035712985.1 of Actinospica sp. Lineage (GTDB taxonomy): Bacteria > Actinomycetota > Actinomycetes > Streptomycetales > Catenulisporaceae > Actinospica. The sequence continues at coordinate 5,217 of DASTAE010000161.1, read as the reverse complement.
GGACGTTTGAGTACCGCGAGCGCCGCGAGGTAGCCGCCGTAGGACCAGCCGCGGATCGCCACCCGGCCGAGGTCGAGGTCGGGGTACTGCGCCGCGGCGGCGTGCAGGGCGTCGATCTGGTCGTCGAGGGTGGCGCCCGCGAAGTCGTCCCGGATCGAACGCTCCCAGGCCGGGCCGCGGCCCGGGGTGCCGCGCCCGTCCACCACGAGCACCGCGAAGCCCTGGTCGGCCAGCCACTGCGAGGTCAGGTAGATGTTCTGGTAGCCGAGCACGCGCTGGGCGCCGGGGCCGGCGTACGGGTCGAGCAGCACCGGCAGCTTCGTGCCCGCCTTGTGGTTCGCGGGCAGCAGCAACGCGGCGCGCAGGCTCCGCTCGCCGAGCACGAGCTCGATCGGACGGGCCGTCAGCACCGGACGCTCGGCGACCGACTCGATCAGCGCGAGCCGCTGCGGCTGCTCGCCCGCGATGTTCACCACCGAGCACTTGCTGTGCGGCTCGTCGAGGGTCGCCGTGGTGATGACGGCCAGGTCGCCGCCGAGCGCGGCCGCGCTCACGCCGGAGAAGCCGTTGAGCCGCTTCATCGCGCCGTCCGCCCAGGCCACGCGCAGGACGTGCACGCGCGTCGGGTCGTCCATCGAGGCGGTGACGAAGCCGTACTCGGGGCCCGCCGACAGCAGCGAGCGCACCTGGACGCCCTCGGGGGTGACCGCCTGCTCGTCCAGCACGAGGCGGTGCGAGTCGCCGCGCGGGGCGATCCGGACCAGGCGGGCGGCGCCGCCCGGCCGGCTCGGCGGCGCCCAGACCGGGGCGCTGAAGAACTCCACCCACACCGGGTCGTGGTCCTCGGCGGCGACGCTGGTCGAGCCGTCCGCCGCGACCGCGAGCACCAGGCCGCTGCGCTGGCTCCGGTTCAGCACCGCGACCAGAGCGGGGCCGTGCTCGTTCCAGCTGACGGCGGCCACGTACTCGTACCCGGCGCGGTCCCACTCGACCTTGGTCCGGGCGCCGTCCAGGCCGATCACGTAGAGGTCGACGATCGCGTTCGTCGTGCCCGCGGCCGGGTAGCGCACGGAGCGCGCCGCGCGGGTCGGATTCGCCGGGTCGGAGATGTACAGGACCGGAACCGGGGATTCGTCCACCCGGGCGACGAGCAGCGCGCCGCCGTCCGGGGACCACCAGTGGCCGCGGAATCGGTGGAACTCCTCGGCGCCGACGAAGTCGGCGGCGCCGTACGCGACGTTCTCCGGCTCGGGGCCGTCCGGCTCGGCCAGTGCGCGGTCCCCGGATCCGTCCATGCCGATCACCCGCAGCGAGCCGCCGGAGAGGTACGCCACGTGGCTCCCGCTCGGATCGATCCGCGGATCGACCACCGGGCCGGCCGCGGGCAGCTCGCGCACCCCGCCCTTGGCCAGGTCGGCGGCGAACAGCCGGCCGGAGAGCGCGAAGACCGCCGTGGCCACCGCGGCGTCCACCGAGTAGTCCACGATTCCGGCGGCGCCCTGCCGGGAGCGCTCGCGCCGGGCCTGCTCGGCCTCGGTCAGCTGCTCGGCCGAGCCGCCGCTCAGCAGCTCCATCGGATCGGCTATCAGGGTCAGCGCGCCGGTCAGCGGATCCGCAGTCCACAGGCAGGTGGCCGAATCCGCGCCGGTCTTCGTGCGCAGCAGCGCGATCCGGCTCCCGTCCGGCGCCGGCGTGAAGGCGCGCGGGGCGCCCAGGGTGAAGCGCTGGGTACGCGCGTGCTGCCGGGGGAAGGTGATCTGCTCTGCGTCCGTCATGCGCCCATTCTCACCTGCCCCTCCGACACCGCGCAGAGGGGGGCAGGTCACGCACGGCTCACCGCGCTGTTGCGAATTCGTGACAACCGATACGCGAACCGGACGTCTTAGACATCGTGAAGTGCGGGAGTGGGCACCAGCCCCGAGATCAGGGCAGACTGACTCCTGCGTCTCGGACGGGAGGCGCGGGTAAGTGAGCACTGTCTTGTGTGGGGTGGGTGTGGAAGAGACCAGCGGAAGCTGGCCCGTGCTTGCCGACGAACTGACGCCGGGCAGCAAGATGCGGCTGTCCGACGACGCAGTGGCCGCCGAACTGTTCGCGGCGCACTACGGTCGGCTCGCGGGCTGGTGCCGTCGCCTGCTGGACGACGACAACACGGCGAGCGAGATAGCCATGGAGGCGTTCACCCGCCTGCTCGGCCGACTGCGCAAGGTGGACGACCCGGTCGGCTACCTGTACGTCATCGCCGCGAACCTGGTGCGCGACCACTGGCGCAAGACCAAGCGCGAGCGGGACGGCATGCGCGTGCTGCAGAACGAGCGGCAGGCGGACCACGAGTCCGGCGACCCCGAACTGCGCCGACTGGTGGAGCAGCTCCCCGAGCGGCTCCGCGTGTCGGTGCTGCTCTATTACTACGCAGGTTTCCCGATCGGAGATATCGCGCGGTTGACCAACCGTCCGACCGGAACCGTCAAGAGCGACCTGTTCCAGGCAAGGGCAGTGTTGCGCAAGGCATTGGAGGGAACGCGATGACGTCCCCTTTCGACCCCGAAGAGACGCACGACGGCAACGAGAGCACCGAGCACCACCTGTTCGACGACCCCAATTCGCTGACCTGGGGCGCGGCCGACCCGGACTTCGACGCGCTGCTGCGCGAGCGGCTCGGCCCGCTGCCGACGATGCCCACGCCGCCGTACGCCTTCGAGCGCGTGCTGGTCGCCGGGCGCCGCCGCCGGGCCCGCAAGGTCTGGGCCGGGGCCGCGGCCGCCGCGTTCGTGGTGATGGCGGGCACCGCGGGGACCACGGTCGCGTTCAGCGCGCACGGCTCCTCGGGCGGCGCGGTGATCGGCGAGGGGAACTCGGGCAGCGCGTCGACGTCCGGCGCCGCGAGCTCTGCCTCGGCTTCGGCCTCGGCCACGCCCTCGGTGAGCGCCTCCCCCTCGGCGACGGCGGCCCCCAGCAGCGCGGTCGCGGCTACCACGAGCAGCCCGTCGCCCACCGAGAGCATCCCGGAGTGCGCGAGCGACACGTTCACGCTGGCGGTCACCAACGCGAACAGCGTGAACGACGAGCTGCTGATCGTGCTCACGAACACCTCGGGCCACTCCTGCACCACGTACGGGTACCCGGGCCTGCAACTCGAGACGGAGAGCGGTCAGCTGCAGAGCACGACCGTGACGCGGGTGAACAAGTCCGCGGTGGAGCATCTCACGGTGGGCGCGAACCAGACGATCTCCACGATCGCCACGTTCTCCGTCGAGACCGGCTCGGCGACCGCGGGCGCGGGCTGCCTGATGCCCTCGTACTCGCTCGCGGTGATCCCGCCGAACCAGAAGCAGCAGATCGTCGCGACGATCAGCGGCGGCCCGGTCACGGTCTGCGGCAACGGCGTGCTGGACACCCCTCCGCTGGTGATGGGCTCGACCGGCGCCTGACCGAACATGCGCGAGCGGCCCCCGACCGGTGAGGACCGGTCCGGGGCCGCTCGCGTACCGCGGTCTTTAAGGCGTCAGTTGCCGTGCTTGGCGCGCGCCGCGGCCCGGCCGCGCAGGTTGGCGTCCAGCACGACCTTGCGGATGCGCACGTTGGCCGGCGTGATCTCCACGCACTCGTCCTCGCGGCAGAACTCCAGCGCCTGCTCCAGCGAGAGCTTGCGCGGCGGGATCAGCGTCTCGGTGACGTCCGCCGTGGAGGAGCGCATGTTCGTGAGCTTCTTCTCCTTGGTGATGTTGACGTCCATGTCGTCGGAGCGCGAGTTCTCCCCGACGATCATGCCCTCGTACACCTCGGTGCCCGGCTCGATGAACAGGGTGCCGCGCTCCTGCAGGTTCGTCATGGCGAACGCGGTGACCGCGCCGGCCCGGTCCGCGACCAGCGAGCCGGAGGCCCGGGTGCGCAGCTCGCCGAACCACGGCTCGTAGTCCTCGAAGTTGGTGTTCGCGATGCCGGTGCCGCGGGTGTCGGTGAGGAACTCGGTGCGGAAGCCGATCAGGCCGCGCGAGGGGACCAGGAACTCCATCCGGATCCAGCCGGTGCCGTGGTTCGACATCGACTCCATCCGGCCCTTGCGGACGGCGAGCAGCTGGGTGATGACGCCCAGGTACTCCTCCGGGCAGTCCACGGTGAGCCGCTCGACCGGCTCGTGCACCTTGCCGTCGATCTCCTTCTTGACCACCTGCGGCTTGCCGACGGTCAGCTCGTAGCCCTCGCGGCGCATCTGCTCGACCAGGATGGCCAGCGCCAGCTCGCCGCGGCCCTGCACCTCCCAGGAGTCCGGGCGGTCGGTCGGCAGCACCTTGATGGAGACGTTGCCGACGATCTCCTTCTCCAGACGGTCCTTGACCATCCGCGCGGTGACCTTCGAGCCCTTCTCCCGGCCGACCAGCGGCGAGGTGTTGGTGCCGATGGTCATCGAGATCGCCGGGTCGTCCACGTGGATCAGCGGCAGCGGGCGCGGGTCCTCCGGGTCGGCCAGCGTCTCGCCGATCATGATCTCCGGGATGCCCGCGATGGCGCAGATGTCGCCGGGGCCGGCCTCTTCGGCGGGCTTGCGCTCCAGCGCCTCGGTGAGCAGCAGCTCGGTGATCTTGACCCGCTCGGTGGAGCCGTCCCGCTTGATCCAGGCGACCTGCTGGCCCTTGCGGATGGTGCCCTGCATGATCCGGCAGAGCGCGATCCGGCCGAGGAACGGCGAGGCGTCCAGGTTGGTCACGTGCGCCTGCAGCGGCGCGCCCTCGGCGTAGGTCGGCGCCGGGATGGTGTTCAGGATCGTGTCGAACAGCGGGAGCAGGTCGTCGCTGTCCGGCGAGGAGCCGTTCTCCGGCTTGTCCAGCGAGGCCTTGCCGTCGCGGCCCGAGGCGTAGACGATCGGGAAGTCGATCTGGTCCTCGGTGGCGTCGAGGTCCATGAACAGCTCGTAGGTCTCGTCGATGACCTCGGCGATTCGGGCGTCCGGACGGTCGGTCTTGTTGATGACCAGGATGACCGGCATCTTCGCGGTCAGCGCCTTGCGCAGCACGAAGCGGGTCTGCGGCAGCGGGCCCTCGGAGGCGTCCACCAGCAGCACGACGCCGTCCACCATGGACAGGCCGCGCTCGACCTCGCCGCCGAAGTCGGCGTGGCCGGGGGTGTCGATGATGTTGATGGTGACGGGGTCGCCGGTCTCCGGGACGTACCGGACAGCGGTGTTCTTGGCAAGGATCGTGATGCCCTTTTCCCGCT
>DASTAE010000160.1:0-21896 GCA_035712985.1 Actinospica sp. | reverse complement strand
TTGAACCCCAGACCTTTTGTCTGCCAGACAAATGCTCTACCAGCTGAGCTATGGCCCCTTGTATTCACTTCTCGCCTGCTTCGGCGTCGATCTTACTACACCGGAGCGGGTGGTCCCCCCGGTCACAGTGCGCGGAGCCTTGGCTCCTTGCTGCGCCCGGGCGGGCTCGCCCATATTAGCCAAAGCGGGGGCCCGATGGGAAATCGGTAACGCGGGGGCGTCAGGACGGGGGGAATCCGGGGGTCAGCGGTCGTCGCCGTAGACGGGTTCGGGCAGGGAGCCGGCGTTGTGCTCGAGCAGGCGCCAGCCGCGGTGGCCCTCGCCGAGGACGGACCAGCAGCAGTTGGACAGGCCGCCGAGGACGCCGGTGGACTGGGTGGGCAGGCCCAGCAGCCTGGCGATGCTCACGCGGGCCGTGCCGCCGTGGGTGACGACCACGAGCGTGCCGCGGTCGGGAACGGTCTTGAGGGCGCGCTCGATGGCCGCCACGGCGCGGTCGGCCACCTCGGGCTCGATCTCGCCGCCGCCCCTGCGCTGCTTGTAGTGGTCCTCGCGCCAGGCGGCGTACTCCTCGGGGAACCGCTGCTTGATCTCCTCGTCGGTCAGGCCCTGCCATGTCCCGACGAAGGTCTCGCGCAGGCCCTCGTCCTGGGCCACCTCGAGCTTCACGATGTCGGCGAGCGCCTGGGCCGTCTCGACGGCGCGGGACAGGTCCGAGGAGACGATGGCGGAGGGCTGCAGGGCCGCGAGCAGGCGGGCCATGGTCTGGGCCTGCCTGCGGCCCTCGGCGTCCAGCGGCACGTCCGTCTGGCCCTGCAGGCGCCCGGCCATGTTCCACTCGGTCTGGCCGTGCCGCCACAGCACGATCCGACGGCCCGTCACGTAGTAGGCGTGCCGGTCTCCCGAGTTGACGTCGACGGGGGCGGCGGTGCCGCTCACGCCCGGCTCCCGGTCACCGTCTCGGGCAGCTCGATCAGCGGGCAGTCCTTCCACAGCTTCTCCAGCAGGTAGAACTCCCGCTCCTCGCTGTGCTGGACGTGCACCACGATGTCCAGGTAGTCCAGCAGCACCCACCGGCCCTCCTGCTCGCCCTCGCGGCGGGCGGGCTTGGCGCCGAGCTCGAGCAGCCGCTCCTCGATGCCGTCCACGATCGCGCGCACCTGGCGGTCGGTCGGCGCGGACGCGAGCACGAAGGCGTCGGTGATGACGAACACGTCGCTCACGTCGTACGCCACGATGTCGTGCGCGAGCTTGTCGGAGGCCGCCTCGGCGGCGGCGATCGCCAGCTGCCTGGCTCGATCGGTGGCTGTCACTGTGCGGTATCCCCTGTCGGTCGGAAAACGTGCCGACTCCAGGATCTCACGCGCCGGGGACAGGCCGCGGGCCTCGGTCCGAGGCCCGCCCCTAGCCGGAGGCGGTCGCGCTCGCCTTCACCGTGCCGCCGAGCAGCCTGCTCACGACCGCGGCCGCGGAGCCGGCGTCGAGCGTGCCGGAGGAGGTCAGCGGCAGCGTGGCCAGGGTGACCTGACCCGCGTTCCGCTGGGCGGCCAGCACGGCGAGCAGCGGGCTGAGCTTGCTGAGCGGCAGCGAGGGGTCGGGGATCAGGCCGAGCAGGTTCAGGTAGGACTGGACCTCGTTGGTGTACGACGGGAGCTTGGCGATCAGCGCGTCCATCACCTGGCCGAAGCGCGCGGCCTGGGCGCCCGCCGACTCGCCCGGCTTGGCGTACGTGGCGTACGCGACCGCCTGGACGCCGGTGAGGGTGGTCGCGCCGAGCGGCACGCCCTTGGGGTCGGCCGCGCTCGCCGGGACCGCGGTGTTCGTGGTCACCGAGAGGCCGCCGATCTCGTCCACGAATATGCCGAACGTGGTCTCGTCCATGTCCCGGACGCCGTCGGGGGTCACGCCGAAGGTGCCGGCCACCTCGTCGGCCCCGGCGGGCGGCTGGTCGGAGGCCATGTCGCCGCCGAACGTGGAGCTGCCGAAGCCGGAGCTGTCGATCTGCATCTGCGAGGGGATGACGACGATGGCGCCGCTGCCGGTGGCCGTGCCGGTGGCGGTCGGCCCGCTGCGGTCGGTCACCAGCAGCGCGTCGCCCACGGCGTCGCCCTTGGAGTCGTCGAGCCGGAACAGGATCATCTGCTTGGTGTCCGTGCTCTGGTTCGTCAGTCCGGGGACGCTGCCGCCGAACCACACGTACACGCCGACCCCCGCGGCGATCAGCACCAGCACGACGCCGACCGCGATCAGCCGCGCGCGCATGGTGCGGATGCGCTCGGCCCGCGAGTCGGCGCGGCTCTCGGAGAAGCTCAGCCAGCCCTTGACGTCGGGATTGTCGGGCTCGTCGACGAACGAGAAGTCGTCCGGACGGTAGCCGTCCTTGTCCGCGGGCCGGTTGCCGGTGACGGGCGCCGGAGCGGGAGCGGCCTGGGCCGCGGGCTCGTCCTCGGGGTCGAATTCGAACTCGAAGGGCTGTGCCGGTTCCTGCGGACGCGGCTGCTCGACCGGGGCGGGAGCCGGCGCGGGGGCAGGGGCCTGGACGGCCGGGGCGGGCTGGGGCTCGGCGCGTGGCGTGGGGCGCGGGCGGGCCGGCGCGGCGGACTGCTGCCGCGGGATCTCGTAGGAGCCTGAGCCGAAGAAGTCGACGGGGGACGGGGCCGGGGCGGGCGCCGGGGCGGCGGGCTGCTCCGGGTACGCCTGGTACTGCTCGTACGCCGGCTGCTGCTGCGGCTGGTACTGCGGGGGCTGATACGTCGGCGCGGGCTGCTCGTAGGACGGCCCGCCGTACGCCGCGGGCGCCTCGTACGCCGGAGTCGACGCCGCGGGCTGCTCCTGGACCTGTCCCTGCCGCCAGTCGTAGTCGTAGGACTCCGGCGCCGGCTGCTGGTAGGTCTGGTACTGCGGGTACGGCTCGGCAGGCGGCTGCTGCGACGCGTACTGCTCGCCGCCGCCCTCCTCGCCGCCGACCGGCGGTTTGCGGCGGCGCCCGGTGCCTCCACTCATGTCGCCTCCCCGGAAACCTCGTCCGGCTGGTACAGCTTGCGCTTGTTGATGTACTGGACGATGCCGTCCGGAACCAGATACCACACCGGCTCGCCGCGGCGCACCCGCTCGCGGCACGCGGTCGAGGAGATCGCCAGCGCCGGGATCTCCACCAGCGAGGCCTTGCCGATCGGCAGCCCCGGGTCGGTGAGCGTGTGGCCGGGGCGGGTGCAGCCGACGAAGTGGGCCATCTCCACCAGTTCGCCGGCGTCGCGCCAGGAGAAGATCTGACCGAGCGCGTCGGCGCCGGTGATGAAGAAGAAGTCGACGTCTCCGCCGCGCTCGAGGCGCAGGTCGCGCAGCGTGTCGACGGTGAACGTGGGGCCGCCGCGGTCGATGTCCACCCGGCTGACCGAGAAGCGCGGGTTCGAGGCGGTGGCGATGACCGTCATCAGATAGCGGTCCTCGGGCTCGGTGACGGCCCGGTCAGTCTTCTGCCAGGGCTGGCCGGTGGGCACGAACACCACCTCGTCCAGCGAGAACAGCGAGGCCACCTCGCTGGCCGCCACGAGGTGCCCGTGGTGGATGGGGTCGAAGGTGCCGCCCATCACGCCGAGCCGGAGCCGCCGCTCAGGCCGGGGTGCGTCGCCGAAGCCGTTCATGCGTCCCGACCTTACCGTGCGTCGATGAACGGGCGTCCAGATGTCCGTCGGCCGGATCCGGCCGACGCCGCGACGCCCCGGATCGAGGCTACTTGTCCTTGTTGAGGCGGGTGACCAGGAACAGCAGCACCAGGAACAAGCCCATCACGATCGCGGCGTTCAGCGTCGGGTTGATGCTGGAGTAGCGGTTCGGCGTGGTGCCCTCGGCAACCACGGACAGCAGGTGTGCGTTCATCGCAGCGCTCGTTTCGTATCGGCGGGTACTCGCTCGGACAAATAGTAGGGCCGCGGCCCCCGGGCGACGCCGACGGGGTGCCCGTCGGACTACTTCCGGTCGTCCTTGTCACCCGACTTGACGTATCCGCGGAGCACGAACCAGGCGATCCCGGCCACGAGGCAGAAGCCGCCGATGATGTAGATCTTCAGGAAGATCCCGGGAGGGGCGCTGTCCGAATTGACGTCCGCCAGGAAGTGCAGCATGGGTCGTCCTCACTCGTCTCGGGTTACCCCAAGAGAGTAGGCCCGGTCCGCAGCGCACAACGCGCGGGGTGGGTATGTTCGGTGGCGGGTGTCCATCCCGCCACTGAATACGAGGGGGCTTTCGGTCATGCCCGTCGAGACCCAGGACGCCGTGCCCGCACGCGTCCGCAAGACCTTTCCCGGCATCAGCTCCCGCGCGTACGAGCATCCCTCGGACCGGGCCGCGCTGACCGCCCTGCGCAAGCTGTCCGGCTTCGACACGCTGCTGAAGATGCTCAACGGCTTCATCGGCGAGCGCCGGGTCCGGCTGCTGCTGCTCGGGAACGCGGTGCAGGTCTCGCCGCAGCAGTTCCCGCGGCTCGACGCGCTGCTGACCGACGCGTGCCGGATCCTGGACCAGGAGCGCACGCCCGAGCTCTTCGTGCAGCAGACCCCGATCGTCAACGCCTTCACCATCGGCATGGACCAGCCGGTGATCGTGCTGACCACGGGCCTGGTCGAGCTGCTGGACGAGGAGGAGTTGCGCTTCGTCATCGGGCACGAGCTCGGCCACGCCTTCTCGGGCCACGCGGTCTACCGCACCATGCTGATGTGGCTGCTCAGCCTGACCGGAGTGGCCTCCACGCTGCCCGGCGGCGCGCTCGGCATCCAGGCCCTGATCACCGCGCTGCTCGAGTGGTTCCGCAAGGCGGAGATCTCCTGCGACCGGGCCGGTCTGCTGGTGAGCCAGGACGTGGAGGCCGCGGTGCGCACCCACATGAAGCTGGCGGGCGGCGCGCACCTGCACGAGATGAACCCGATGTCGTTCATCGAGCAGGGCCGCGAGTACGAGTCCACCGGCGACGTGCGCGACTCGCTGCTGCGCTTCTCGCTCGGCTCGCGCGGCACCCACCCCTTCCCGACGGTGCGCGCCCTCGACCTGACCCGCTGGATCGACTCCGGCGCCTACGCCCGGGTCATGACCGGCGAGTACCCGCTGCGCTCGGAGGACGGCAGCGCCTCCGCCCGCGCGGCCGCCAAGGACGCCTTCGACTCCTACAGCGAGGGAATTCGGACCAGCCAGGATCCGCTGATGGGAAAGGTGCGGGACTTCCTGCGCGAGGCGGGTGCGGTCGGTGATCGCCTCGGCGAGAAGATGTACCGCAAGTGGGGTCCGACCGGTCCGCAGGACCGGGAAGGGACCGAGCCCGAGGATTCGGAGGATTAGTCGGATGAGTGTCAGCGAGATCCCGGTCAAGAGCCTGTCCGGTCAGGACACGACGATCGGCGCGCACCTGGGCAGGGCGGCGCTGGTGGTCAACGTGGCCTCCAAGTGCGGCCTGACCCCGCAGTACACCGCGCTGGAGCAGCTGCAGAAGACCTACGGCGACCGGGGCTTCACCGTCCTCGGCTTCCCGTGCAACCAGTTCGGCGCGCAGGAGCCGGGCACGGCCGAGGAGATCGAGACCTTCTGCTCGACCACCTACGGCGTGAGCTTCCCGCTGTTCGAGAAGATCGAGGTGAACGGGGAGGGCCGGCACGCGGTCTTCGCCGAGCTGACCGCGGTCCCCGAGCAGGAGAGCGGCGAGGCGGGCGACGTGGCGTGGAACTTCGCCAAGTGGCTGATCGACGCGAACGGCGAGCCGGTGGCCCGGTTCAGCCCGCGCACCACCCCGGACTCCCCCGAGGTGGTCGCCGCCATCGAGAAGCTGCTCGGCTGATTCGGGGCGCCGGGCTTTCCGGCGAAATATTGACAACGGGGGAAAAGAGGTAAGGCTGAGCCGAGGGCGGCATTCGCGGGCCGCCCTCGGCACCGGCGGGGTGGAATTCGCGGTCTGCGTCCGCCGGCTTCGGTCTTATCGGCGTGACCTGGTGGGGGCGACGAAGGTGGTGGAGAACCTGTCCGGACGTACGGTGCTGGTCACCGGGGCGTCGAGCGGGCTAGGGCTCGCGGTGGCCAAGCAGCTGGCGGGCTCGGGCGCCCGCACGCTGCTGGGCTGCCGGGACGAGCAGCGCGCGGGGGCGGCGATGGAGCGGATCCGCAAGGCGCACCCCGCGGCGCGGGTGGAGTTCGTGCGGATCGACCTGGCCAGCCTCGAGTCGGTCGAGGAGGCGGCGGCCGAGCTCGCCGACCGAGCCGGGGAGCTCGACGTGCTGGTCAACAACGCGGGCGTGATGGCGCCGCCGCCGGAGCACACGCCGGACGGCTTCGAGATCCAGATCGGGATCAACCATCTCGGGCACTTCGCGCTGACCGGGCACCTGCTGCCGCTGCTGCTGGCGGCCGAGCAGCCGCGCGTGGTGACGGTGACCTCGATGATGCACAAGCTGGCCGTCCGCAACGAGCTCGCGGACTTCAAGAACCTGCCGCACGGCTCGAACTGGCTGGGCTACGGCCGCTCGAAGCTCGCGAACCTGATGTTCGCGTTCGAACTCGACCGGCGCGCGCACGGCCGGCTCTACTCGATCGCCGCGCATCCGGGCGTGGCCCGCTCGGATCTGATGGCGCGTACGGAGGGCGGCGCGCGCAAGGTGCTCGGCCCGCTCATGCGGCACGGCAGGCACATGGTCGCCCAATCGGCGGACCAGGGCGCCCGGCCGATCTTCTTCGCGGCCACGGCCAAGGCGGCGCTCCGGGCGGGCGCGGCCCGGCCGAAGGCGCGCGGCGAGGACCCCGACCCGACCGGCACCCGCTACTTCGGGCCGCGCGGTCCGGGCGGGCTGCGCGGCGCGCCGACGGTGGCCGGGCCGAGCGCGCTGGCCAGGGACCCGGAGCTGTGCCGCGAGCTGTGGGAGGCCTCGGCCGAGGCCACCGGCGTGCGGTACGCCGCGCTCGGCTGATTTCGCCCGCGACGGCGGCCGTGCCACCCTGGAGCGCACAGACCCCCCGACACGGACAAGGGTGAGTTCGCTGCCTCCGAAATCCCCCGACGGACCCCCGCCGCCCCCGGTCGTGCAGCGCGTGCGCGTCTGCTACGCCAAGCGGGGCCGGCTGAGGTTCACCAGCCACCGCGACATCCAGCGCGCCTTCGAGCGCGCGCTGCGCCGGGCCGCGGTGCCGATGGCCTACTCGGCCGGGTTCACACCGCACCCGAAGATCTCCTGGGCCGGCGCCGCGCCGACCGGCACCGCGAGCGAGGCCGAGTACGTGGAACTGGGCCTCGCCGAGCACGTGGAGCCGGAGCGGCTGCGCGCCTCGCTGGACGAGGCGCTGCCGCCGGACCTGGACATCCTCACGGTGGACGAGTCGGAGGGCGGCTCGCTGGCCGACTACCTGGAGGCCTCCGTCTGGCAGATCGAGCTTCCCGGCGTCGAGCCGGCCGAGGCGCGAGCCGCCGCGGCCGCGTTCCTGGCGGCCGAACAGGTGGACGTCCAGCGGCTGACGAAGAACGGGATGCGCACCTTCGACGCGCGGGCCGCCGTGGTCGAACTCTCGGCTCCGGGCGACCTGCCGCCCGTGTGTGCGATACTGCGAGTGGTTGTCCGGCATGCCACCCCCGCGGTGCGTCCCGACGATGTACTGACCGGCCTCGGCGCTGTCGCGGGCCTGGTGCCTCCGGTACCCCCCAGGGTGACCCGGCTGGCGCAGGGACCGCTGGCCTCGCTGCTGAGCGCCGATTAAGGGTCGTGCCGACAGCCCCGGAGCGCGGTGCTTCGCCGGTTTCCGGGTCGACGGTGGTCGCGCCAGGTGTGGAGGAACCCACAACCGGGGATTGACCAATCGACCGGCCCGGTGTGCGGACCATACGCTCCGAGCCGACACGACTTTTGCGTACGACGAGCCCCTGCGCGGCGCCGACGCCCTGCCGACCTGATCGGCGGGAGCGCCCCGAGCGCCCGGGGGCCATGACGGGAGAACCACCCGAATGCTCGATCATGAGCCCGAGAACGACGAGAACGAGAGCACGTCCGCCGCAGGACGTGACGTGACCGCCGGGGACGAGACCCCGGCCGCGCCCGCCAAGCGGGTGCGCAGGCGAGCCGCGAGCCGCCCGGCCGGAGCGCCGGACGCCGCGGCGGAGGCCGCCGCGAACTCGGCGGAAGCCGAACTCGCGCACACCGGCCTCGAGCCCGCACCGGCCGAGGAGGCGCCCGCGCCGGCCAAGCGCGCGCCGCGCAAGCGGACCGCCAAGAAGGCCGTCGCGGCCGCCGAGCCGGTCGCCGAGCCTTCGCCCGAGCCCGTGGCCGAACCGGTCGTCGCGGCCGAGGCGCCCGCCGTGAGCGCTCCCTCCGAGGAGGCGCCCGCCGCCGCGCCGCGCCGTACCAGGAAGCGCGCCGCGTCGCGCGCCGCCGGGGCGCCGGACGCCACCCCCGCCGCCGAGGCCGAGACCCCGGTCGCCGCGGCCCCCGCCGAGCAGGTCGCGGAGCACGCGGCCGAGCCCGCCGACGAGGCCGCGCCCGCGCCCTCGCTGGCCAACGCCAAGCGCACCCGCAAGGCGGGCGCCGCCAAGCGCGCGGCCAAGCGGGCCACCGCCGCCCCGGAGACCGCGCCCGAACCGGTCGCCGAAGCCCCCGCCACGGTCGCCCCGGTGCCGGACGAGCCGCTCGAGGACGAGGCCGAGGAGTCGGCCGAGGAGCAGCAGGCCGGGCAGCAGCCCGCGTCGCTCTTCGCCGCGCCCGCCGCCGCGTCCACCCCGTCCTGGTCCGGCAGCCTGTTCCAGGCGCCGGTCAGCGTCACGCCCTTCCGCCCCGCGACCGTCGCGGCCCCGGCCCCGGCCCCGGCCCCGGCCCCGGTCCCGGCCGCGGCCGCGGTCACCGCCGAGGCTCCGGACGAGGAGCAGGAGGCCGAGGTGTCGGCCGCGTCCTCGGCCGCCGGCAACCGGCGCCGCCGCCGCTCGCGCAACCGCCGCGGCGGCGAGTCCGCGCAGGCCGGCGCCGAGTCCGCGGACGCCGCGGGCGAGGAGCCCGAGGAAAAGGAGGAGGACGAGCAGTCCTCCCCGCAGCACCCCGAGGCGCTGGAGCTGCCCGAGGAGACCAGCCGTCGCCGCCGTCGCCGGCGTCGCCGGCAGACCGCCGAGGACCTGGCCTCGGGCGGCACGGACGGCACGGACGACCCGCCGAACACCGTGGTCAAGGTGCGCGAGCCGCGGCAGCGCCGCTCGGCCGGCTCCCCCGACTCGGTGGCCACCGGCGACGAGGTGATGGGCCTGCGCGGCTCCGTCCGCCTGGTCGCCAAGCAGCAGCGCCGCCGCGAGGGCCGGGCCACCCGCTCGCGCCGCACGCCGGTCATCACCGAGGCCGAGTTCCTGGCCCGCCGCGAGTCCGTGGAGCGCGTGATGGTCGTCCGGCAGACCGCCGGCCGCATCCAGATCGGCGTGCTCGAGGACGGCGTCCTGGTCGAGCACTACGTGAACCGCGAGTCCTCGGTCTCCTACGTGGGCAACGTGTACCTGGGCAAGGTGCAGAACGTGCTGCCCTCGATGGAGGCGGCGTTCGTCGACATCAACAAGGGCCGCAACGCCGTGCTCTACGCGGGCGAGGTCAACTTCGACGCCGCCGGGCTGTCCGGCCAGCCGCGCCGGATCGAGTCCGCGCTCAAGAGCGGCCAGTCGGTGCTGGTGCAGGTCACCAAGGATCCGATCGGCCACAAGGGCGCGCGGCTCACCAGCCAGATCTCGCTGCCGGGCCGCTTCCTGGTGTACATCCCGGGCGGCTCGATGATGGGCATCAGCCGCAAGCTGCCGGACACCGAGCGCGCGCGGCTCAAGCAGATCCTGAAGAAGGTCGTCCCCGAGGACGGCGGCGTCATCGTGCGCACCGCCGCGGAGGGCGCCAGCGAGCAGGAGCTCTCGCAGGACGTGGCCCGCCTGGTCGCGCAGTGGGAGGAGATCGAGCGCAAGGCGAAGACCGCCTCGGCCCCCGCGCTGCTGTCCGGCGAGCCGGACCTGACGGTCCGCGTGGTGCGCGACATCTTCAACGAGGACTTCAGCAAGCTGATCGTCTCGGGCGACACCGCGTACAAGACGGTGCACGAGTACCTGAGCGGCGTGGCCCCGGAGCTGGCCGAGCGGGTCGAGCACTGGACCGGCGAGACGGACGTGTTCTCGGTCTACCGGGTCGAGGAGCAGCTCGCGAAGGCGCTGGACCGCAAGGTCTGGCTGCCCAGCGGCGGTTCGCTGGTGATCGACCGCACCGAGGCCATGGTCGTGATCGACGTCAACACCGGGAAGTTCACCGGCCAGGGCTCGTCCTCGCTCGAGGAGACCGTGACCAGGAACAACCTGGAGGCGGCCGAGGAGATCGTCCGGCAGCTGCGGCTGCGCGACCTCGGCGGCATCGTGGTCATCGACTTCATCGACATGGTGCTGGAGTCCAACCGGGACCTGGTGCTGCGCCGGCTGCTCGAGTGCCTGGGCCGGGACCGGACCAAGCACCAGGTGGCCGAGGTCACCTCGCTGGGCCTGGTGCAGATGACCCGCAAGCGGGTCGGCCAGGGCCTGCTGGAGGCCTTCTCCGAGCCCTGCGAGCACTGCAACGGCCGCGGCGTCATCGTGCACACCGAGCCGATCGAGCACAACGGCCGCAAGCCGGAGCAGCAGGGCTCGTCGAAGCAGAAGCAGCAGCCGCACACGCACGCGGCCCCGGCCGCCGCGCCCGCCGCCGAGGAGTCGGCGGAGCGGCACGAGGAGCCCGGCGAGGGCCGCCGCAACCGCCGCCGCCGCAAGGCCGGCCGCGCCGCGACGAACGAGGCCGAGTCCTTCGCGGACGGCGCCGCCGAGGCCGAGGAAGCCGAGCCGGCCGCCGAGGACGAGGCCCCGGTGGTCGAGGTCGAGGTGGCCGTCGTCGAGCCCGTGGAGCAGGCCGACGAGCCCGCGCAGGCCCCTTCCGCCGAGCCGGCCGAGCCGCTGAACCTCAAGGCGCACGCCGAGGATCCGGACGCCCTCGAGGAGGCGCTCGCCGACTCCGGACGCCCGCGCCGCCGGGCCCGCCGCGCGGCCTCCCGGCCGGCCGGCGCTCCTTCGGCCTGACCTGCGCAGCAGTAGGCCGTTCCGGGCCGCACGCTCGTTTTGACTCGCGTGCGGCCCGGAACGTAACCTAGACCTTCGGTGTGTACCGGCCCTCGGCCGAGCGCGCCCTATGTTGACCAGCCTCGCGTTGGCAGACTCCGTGCGATGAACCCCATCAGCAGTCGGGAGATAGCTGCGCGCTGGCCAGAGTGAAAGTGGTTGCACGTGTACGCGATCGTCAAGAGTGGCGGACGGCAGCACAAGGTGGCCGTCGGCGACATCGTCGAGGTCGACCGGATCGTCGGCAAGCCCGGCACCGCCGTGGACTTCAAGACCCTGCTCGTGGTGGACGGTGACCAGGTCACCTCCGACCCGTGGGTCCTCGAGGGCGTCAAGGTCTCCGGCGAGATCGTCGCCGAGGTCAAGGCCGCGAAGATCGACATCCTCAAGTACAAGAACAAGACCGGCTACCGGGTGCGGCAGGGTCACCGCCAGAAGTACACCCAGGTCAAGGTCACGTCCATCGAGACCGGGAAGAAGTAACCGACATGGCACACAAGAAGGGCGCCTCGTCCACCCGGAACGGGCGCGACTCCAACGCTCAGCGGCTCGGCGTCAAGCGCTTCGGCGGCCAGGTCGTCAACGCCGGCGAGATCATCCTGCGCCAGCGCGGAACCCACTTCCACCCGGGCGTGAACGTCGGCCGCGGCAAGGACGACACGCTGTTCGCGCTGACCGCGGGCGCCGTCGAGTTCGGCGTCTACCGTGACCGCAAGGTCATCAACATCGTGCCGGTCGCCTGATCCGCGGATTCCGCGGCACGCGCAGCACGTAAAGCTTCAACGGTGAGCCGGGCCCACTGGGCCCGGCTTATCGTTTTCAGTGACAAACAGATCCTCCAAGGAGTGTTCCGATGGCCAGCTTCGTCGACCGCGTGGTGCTCAGCGTCGCCGCGGGCAAGGGCGGCCACGGCTGCACCTCCGTGCACCGGGAGAAGTTCAAGCCGCTCGGCGGCCCGGACGGCGGCAACGGCGGCCGTGGCGGGGACGTCGTGCTCGAGGTGGACCCCGGCGTCACCTCGCTGCTGGACTTCCACTTCTCCCCGCACCGCACCGCGGGCAACGGCAAGCCCGGCGCGGGCGCGCACCGGCAGGGGGCGAACGGCGCCGACGTGCTGCTGTCCGTGCCCAGCGGCACCGTGGTCAAGACCCGGGACGGCGAGCTGGTCGCGGACCTGGTCGGCGCGGGCACCAAGCTGGTGCTGGCGCAGGGCGGCACCGGCGGCCTCGGCAACGCCGCGCTGGCCTCGACCAAGCGCAAGGCGCCCGGCTTCGCGCTGCTCGGCGAGGAGGGCGAGGGCGGCGAGTACGTGCTCGAACTCAAGTCCGTCGCCGACGTGGCCCTGATCGGCTACCCGAGCGCCGGCAAGAGCTCGCTGATCGCGGCGATGAGCGCGGCCAAGCCGAAGATCGCCGACTACCCCTTCACCACCCTCGTGCCGAACCTCGGCGTCGTGCAGTCCGCGGGCCACGTCTTCACCATCGCCGACGTGCCGGGCCTGATCCCGGGCGCCAGCGAGGGCAAGGGCCTCGGCCACGAGTTCCTGCGCCACATCGAGCGCTGCGCCGTGCTCGTGCACGTCCTGGACTGCGCGACCCTCGAGTCCGAGCGCGACCCGATCAGCGACCTCGACACGATCGAGGCCGAGCTGGCCGCGTACGAGGCGAAGATCCCCGAGGACCAGCACGGCGAATACGGCAAGCTGACCGAGCGTCCGCGCCTGGTCGTGCTCAACAAGACCGACATCCCCGACGGCAAGGAGCTGGCCGACATGGTCCGCGCCGAGCTCGAGGGCCGCGGCCTGCGCGTGTTCGAGGTCTCCGCGGTGAGCCACGCGGGCCTGAAGGAGCTGGGCTACGCCCTCAGCGAGATCGTCGAGCAGGCCCGCGCCGAGCGCCCCGAGGCCGTCGAGGAGCGCATCATCCTGCGCCCCAAGGCCGTCGACGAGGTGCCCTTCACGCTGGAGTTCGAGGACGAGCACTACGTCGTCCACAGCAAGAAGGCCGAGCGCTGGATCAAGCAGACCGACTTCCAGAACGACGAGGCGGTGGGCTACCTCGCCGAGCGCCTCTACAAGCTCGGTATCGAGCAGGCCCTGCTTGAGATGGGCGCGCGCGAGGGCGACGAGGTCGTCATCGGCGACGGCGACGAGGCCGTCGTCTTCGACTGGCGCCCCACCCTCTCCGGCGGCGCCGAGCACCTCGGCCCCCGTGG
Organism: Actinospica sp.; assembly: GCA_035712985.1. Classification (GTDB taxonomy): domain Bacteria; phylum Actinomycetota; class Actinomycetes; order Streptomycetales; family Catenulisporaceae; genus Actinospica. The sequence goes on along the minus strand of DASTAE010000160.1, from coordinate 8,572 downwards.
CTCGGACGACCGGCTGTACGGCTGAGCCGCGCCGCCGGGCCCAGAGTGTGAAACGGCTTGGTCCGCAGGTCGGACGCCGGGCAGAATAGGCGGGTGAGCACGTTGCGAGAGGTCGTCGGCGCGCGCCGGATCGTCGTCAAGGTCGGGTCCTCGTCGCTGACCACGACGGGGGGCGGGCTCGACGGGAGCCGGGTGGACGCGTTGGTGGACGCGATCGCCGAGAACGTGCCGGAGGCCGAGGTCGTGCTCGTCTCCTCGGGGGCGATCGCGGCCGGGCTCGCGCCGCTGGGCTTCGACAAGCGGCCGCGCGACCTGGCGAAGCAGCAGGCGGCGGCGAGCGTCGGGCAGGGGCTGCTGATCGCGCGGTACACGGCGTCCTTCGCGCGGTACGGACGCCGGGTCGGGCAGGTGCTGCTCACGGCCGACGACGTGACCCGCCGCTCGCACTACCGCAACGCCGTCAGCACGCTGAACAAACTGCTGGAACTCGGCGTCGTGCCGATCGTGAACGAGAACGACACCGTGGCCACACAGGAGATCCGCTTCGGCGACAACGACCGGCTGGCCGCGCTCGTGGCGCACCTGGTGGACGCGGACCTGTTGCTGCTGCTGTCCGATGTGACCGCGCTCTACGACGGCGATCCGAGCACGCCGGGCACCTCGCCGATCCGCGAGGTGCGCGGTCCGAAGGACCTCGAGGGCGTCTCGATCGGCTCGGTCGGCAAGGCGGGCGTCGGCACCGGCGGCATGGTCACGAAGGTCGAGGCCGCGCGGATCGCGACCGGCGCCGGCATCCCCGTGATACTGACCACCGCCGCGTACGCCGCACGCGCGCTGCGCGGCGAGGAGGTCGGCACCTACTTCCACCGCACCGGCGAACGCGGCGGCGCGCGCAGGCTCTGGCTGGCCCACGCGACCACCGCGCGCGGGGTGCTGACCCTCGATCAGGGCGCGGTGCGCGCGGTGACCGAACGCGGATCCTCGTTGCTGGCGGCGGGAATCACGGCCGTCTCCGGCAGCTTCGCGGCCGGCGAACCGGTGGACCTGTGCGGGCCTGACGGCACCCTCATCGGCCGCGGCCTGGTGAACTACGACGCCGCCGAACTCCCCGCCCTCCTCGGCCGCTCGACGCGCGACCTGGCGGCCCAGTTCGGCGCGCAGTACGAGCGCGAAGTGGTGCACCGAGACGACCTCGTGGCCTTCCGCTAAGCCTTGCCAGCCAAGGTCATCGGCTCGTCCGAGGTCGGGTGAGCCGACCTGCGTGCGGGAACACGCCAGTCCCGCACGGGACCCTACTGATCTAGCAACAATTCGGTTACAGTGCGGCAATGGCCGACAGCGAGCTTTCAGGCAACGGCGCCTCGGAGCCAGGCCGCATTCCCGGGCAGCGCAGCCGACACTGCGGAGCCCCCGAAAGCGACTTCGTATGGGCAACTCCGGCGCCCGCCGCCACAGTGACCCCGTGGTCCGAAGAGATCGATCATGTCCCGCTGGACGAATCCTTCGTCCGAGCGGCCCACGTCCACGAGGCGAACGCGCAGACGCGCTTCCTCGAGGCCACCTGGCGGCGCCACGAGGCCGAGTCCGGCCCCCGCGCCCCGGCCCCCGGCGTGGCCTGGTCCGTGCGACCCTCCCGTCATCTCAGGGCACTGAGACCCAGTTCGGTCTGGCTGCTCGGCGGACTGCTCACCCTGGCCGCCGCGCTCCCGGTCTCCCTGGGCCTGCTCCGCTAGCCCGCCACGCCCGACCCCAGCCCTCGGGTCTCGGACGCCCCGCGCCGCCGACCGGCCATATCGGCGTGCGCGCGGGCGGTTCAGGAGTCGAGGCCGCGGCGGTACGCCGCGAGTCCGGCGAACGCGGACAGGTCGCGCCAGTCCGAGCCGGCGTCGTTCACCCGGCAGCCGGCCGTCTTCAGCCGCGTCACGATCTTGCCGACCGCGGAATGCGAGCCGTCGAAGCGGATGACGTTGCGCCCGGCGATGTCCGTGATCCGGCGCAGCGTCCCGAACTCGACGATCAGCGTGCGCTCCGGATACGCCATCAGCACCATTCCGAGTTCGAGCAGCACGTTCGGCCGCGCCTGGCCGGTGAGCCGGCGCTCGTCCTGCGGGTCGTGCGGCTCGACGAGGTCCTCGTGCAGCCGCGCGAGGTCGTCCGGCGTGAGCAGCACCAGCGCCGCCTGCGCCTGGGCCGGCGCCGCGGCCACCACCTCGCCGATGAAGGGGCTGGCCTGGCCGGTGGCGCCGACCAGGTCCTCCCATTCCAGCGGGTGCAGGTCCAGCGTACGCAGCAGGTCGAACATCGCCCGCCGCGCCTGCGCGTCCCGGCCGTGGACGACGAAGACGTTGCGCGTGCGGTCCGGGTCGATCGGCCGTGTTCCCGGCGCCGCCCGCTCCCCGGGCTCGCGGGGCGCCACCGTGATGTTCTGCGTCCCGCTGTTGCCCTGGCTGGTCACCGGGTTGTCGCCGTGGTTGTTCACGGCGCCGAAGCGCGTCCCGCTCATCAGTGCTCTTCCTTTTTCCGGGTGTTCGAGATCCGCTGACGGATGTTCTGCCTGCCGCGATTGCCCTGGCTGGTCACCGAGTTGTCGCCGTAGTTGTTCACGTCGCCGAAGCTCTGGTTGAGGATGTTGGCCTGCGTGGCGCGGTGGTCGGTGAGATCGACGTTGTGCTCGCTGAGGAACACCTCGATCGTGTGCAGCAGCGTGCGTTCCACGACCTGCGCGTACTTCACCATGTCCGACCGCTGGAAGAAGTGGTGCAGCTCGTTGAGCGTCGCCAGTTCGCGGACGCTGAAGCGGGCACCGCGGTCCAGCCGGACCCCGGCGAACTGCGCCAGCCCGAGCGAGCTGTCGCCCGCCGCGCCGTGTCCGCCCTTCGAGAGCTTGCGGTCGAGCCGGTTGATCACGCTCGCCGAGTTGGGCAGCCGCTCGGCCAGCGGCCTGAGCAGCGCACCGAGGCCCTCACCGGGCGTCGCCTTGAGCGCGGCCCAGGCGACCCGGCCCATCAGCCGGAGCGTGATGTCGTCCGGAAGCCGGTCCACGACGTGGAAGCTCTGCCGCACCGGCGGCAGCACGTACGTGTAGAACTCGGTGTGCAGGGTGCTGCCCTTGATGTCGAAGCCCACGAACATCGACGGAACCAGTTCCTGGTCCCAGGAGCCGATCCGGATGCACAGGTACTCGCGGGCCGCCGCGTGCGACTCCTCCCAGTGGATCCGGGAGACGTCCAGGCCGGTGTCGATCCTGTCCGAGGCGTGCCGGGCGACGGCCTTCGCGTACTTGCGGCGCTCCACGACCACGTTCTCGATGCGGTCCCGCGGATCGGCCGTCTCGGTCAGCGCGCTGAGGAGGTGCGCGTGGACGTAGTCGGTGATCTCCCGGACGTCGAACGGGATCAGCTCGGCCTCCTCGGCCTCCTCGGCCTCCTCGGCGTCCCGCTCGTCCTCCGGCTCGTCCGCGCCCGCCAGCAGCGGGTTCGGCCGTGCGGCGATCAGCATCTCCGCGTTGGCCCAGGACTCCGCCTCGAAACCGGCGCCGATGAACGGGACGAAACCGCCGTAGTAGATGACGCCGTCGGCGCTCGCGGACTGCTGCTCCTCCAGCTCCGTGCACAGGTCCGGGCCGAGCCGGTTGTTGAACGGGTATCCGCCCTCGAACACGGTGCCGCCGCCGGCCCCCGGCCGCGCGGGCTTGAGGTCACGGATCAAGGTCTCCAGCGTGGACAGCCGGATCATGAACGAGCCGGCCCAGACCGCCCAGCCGAACAGCAGCAGCGCCGCGGCCGCGCCGAGAACGCCCGTGATCCAGAGCAGGCCGATGAGGACGAACATCACGATGGTGAACACGGACTGGAAGATCCGCCGCTGACGCGCGGCCAGCGCGTGGCCGAGCACCGGGACCACGTCGTAGCCGTAGGAGGGCGCGATCTGCCGGTAGCGTTCGATCAGCAGTTCCTGGATGACCGAGCGGCGGTAGCCGTCGTCGAGGTAGGTTCCGGCGCACAGCAGCCGCGTCACGTTGCTCGACGCGTACGACCGGCCGCCGGGCGATTCCCCGATCGGCGCACGGGTACCGGGTACGCGGGCGGTGGTGTCGAGATCTGTCATCAGTCTGTTCTCCGTGTCCGGTCTCTCAGCCCGAGGTCTGCTGCACGTTGAAGTTGGTGATCACGCCGTTCGTCACGGTGTACTGGCCGCTGAAGTACTGCGTGGTGCCGTCCTTGTTGTCCGCGACGAGGTTCGCGGTGACGACGTCCCCGTTGACGTATTGCGGGCTCACGATGTCGGACTGGGTGTTCGAGAAGCTCGCGACGAACTGGTCGTAGGTCTGACCGCTGTTCACGCCGCCGAGTTGCCAGGCGAGCTGGTAGTCGCCCGCGTCGATCGCGTCGAAGTAGGCCTCGACGGTGCCCATCGGCCCGCTGTCGGTCGGCGAGGGGGAATAGGACGACGTGGGTGACGAGGTGTCGGTGGTGGTGGCCGAGGACGTGTCACCGTATCCGGAGGTGTCGGTGGCCGTCGCCGTGTCGCCGAAACCGTTGTCCGTCGGCGTATCGGTGTATCCGTAGTCCGTCGTCGTGCTGCTGTACGGCGCGTACGGGTAACCGTTGCCGTTGTTGTAGGAGGAGCCGCTGTCGCCGGGAGAAGTGGCGAAGTGCTCGATGAGGATCAGCCCGATGATGGCGAGTAGCGGCGCCAGGACGAAGAACAGCGCGGCCTGCCGAAGCCGCGGCGCGACCGGCAGCAGGCTGGGCCATTCGTCCGAGCGCGAAGTCTGCATCGGCCGCGGGGAACGCGCATCGAAGCTCATCTCCGGCAGCCCCGGCGACCCGCCGGCGGCCTGCGGCCCGCGGCGGGCCGCACCGTCCCATTCCTAATGGTCATGCCACGATATGAACAGCGGGGCCACTTCCGCCACAACAGCCCGCCGCTTCCGATCCGCTTCCCACACGGCGCGCCGCGCGGCGAAAGGCGCGGCGCGGCGGCTCCCGGTCAGTCGGCCGGGCCCTCCGCGGAATCGATCGAGTCCTGGATCGCCTCGGTCGAGCCCTCGATCGAGGCTCCGGCCGACGCGTAGGCCACGGACGCCGCGGCCATGGCCTCCTCGTCGCCGGGCTGTTCCTGGGCGGCGCGTTCGGCGGCGATGCGGGCTTCGTAGGAGGCGATCTCGGACTCGGTGCGTTCCTTGTCCCAGCCCAGGACGCCCGCGAGCAGTTCCGCGGCGGGGCGGGCGGAACGGACGCCGCGGTCGAAGGTCTCGAAGCAGATGCGGGTGCGGCGGGTGAGGACGTCCTCCAGGTCCAGGGCGCCCTCGTGGGTGGCGGCGTAGACGACTTCGGCGCGGAGGTAGTCGTCGGCGCCCTCCAGGGGCCGGGCGAGGTCAGGGCTCTGCTTCACCAGCTCGACCAGTTCCCCGGCCACGGTGCCGTACCTGCGCAGCAGGTGCTCGATCCAGGCCACGTGCAGGCCGCTGGCGTTGGCCAGCCTGGCCCTCGAGTTCCACTGGGCCGCGTAGCCGCTGGCGCCGAGCAGGGGGACGTCGTCGGTGCACGAGGCGGGGACGCGCTGGTCCAGGCCGTGCACGGCCGCGTTCACCGCGTCCTCGGCCATGACCCGGTACGTCGTGTACTTGCCGCCCGCGACCACGACCAGGCCGGGGACCACGTGGGCGACCACGTGCTCGCGGGAGAGTTTGGAGGTCTCCTCCGACTCGCCGGCCAGCAGGGGCCTGAGTCCCGCGTACACGCCCTCCACGTCCTCGCGGGAGAGCGGGGTGTTGAGCACCTTGTTGACGTGGGCCAGGACGTAGTCGATGTCCGCCGCCGTCGCGGCCGGATTCTCCTTGTCCAGCTTCCAGTCCGTGTCCGTGGTGCCGATGATCCAGTGCCGTCCCCAGGGGATGATGAAGAGCACTGACTTCTCGGTGCGCAGGATGATGCCCGACTCCGACTGGATGCGGTCGCGGGGGACGACGAGGTGCACGCCCTTCGACGCCCGCACGTGGAACTTGCCGCGTTGGCCGACCATCTCCTGGACGTCGTCGGTCCAGACGCCGGTGGCGTTGATGACCTGCTTGGCGCGGATCCGGTATTCCTGGCCGGACAACTCGTCGCGGACCACGGCGCCCACCACGCGCTCGCCCTCGCGTAGGAAGGCCACCACGCGGGCCCGGTTCGCCGCGTGGGCGCCGTAGGTCGCCGCGGTGCGCACCAGGGTGGCCACGAAGCGGGCGTCGTCCACCTGCGCGTCGTAGTACTGGATCGCGCCGATCATCGAGTCCTTGCGCAGCGAGGGGGCGATGCGCAGCGCGTGCCTCCGCGTCAGGTGGCGGTGCGCCGGCAGGCCTCTGCCGTGGCCCGAGGAGATGCTCATGCCGTCGTAGAGCGCTACACCCGAGCCCGCGTAGGCGCGCTCCCACACGTGGCCGTTGAGTGGGTACAGGAACGGGACCGGGCGCACGAGGTGCGGGGCCAGTCGGTCCAGCAGCAGGCCGCGCTCCTTCAGGGCCTCGCGGACCAGGCGGAAGTCCAGCATCTCCAGGTAGCGCAGGCCGCCGTGGATGAGTTTCGAGGACCGGCTCGAGGTGCCGGAGGCCCAGTCGTGCGCCTCGACGATTCCGACGGTCAGGCCGCGGGTGGCGGCGTCGAGGGCGCAGCCCGCGCCGACCACTCCCCCGCCGACGACCAGCACGTCGAGTTCCTGCCGCGCCATGGCGTCCAGCGCCTCGAGCCGCTCGTCGGGACCTAGCTTCGCGCTCAGCTGCATGGCACGAGTCTAGGTCCCGGCCGAGGACGGCGCAGGACGGAAAGGCAGAGCTTCAGCGAACGGTCAGTTCGCAGCGCTGGAATTCCTTCAGGTCCGAGTAGCCCGTGGTCGCCATCGCCCGGCGCAGCGCGCCGAAGAGGTTCATCGTGCCGTCGGCCGTGTTGGAGGGACCCACCAGGATCTCGGTGAGCGTCCCTGCGGTGCCGAGGTGGGTGCGGATGCCGCGCGGCACCTCGCCGTGGAAGGCCTCGTGGCCCCAGTGGTAGCCGAGGCCGGGGGCCTCCTCGGCGCGGGCCAGCGGGGAGCCGATCATCACGCCGTCGGCGCCGCAGGCGATGGCCTTGGCGATCTCGCCGCTGCCGCCCATCGAGCCGTCCGCGACCACGTGCACGTAGCGGCCGCCGGACTCGTCCATGTAGTCGCGCCGGGCCGCCGCCACGTCGGAGATCGCCGTGGCCATCGGCACCTGGATGCCGAGCACGTTCTTCGTGGTCAGCGAGGAGCCCCCGCCGAAGCCGACCAGCACTCCGGCCGCGCCGGCCCGCATCAGGTGCAGCGCGGCCTTGTAGGTGGCCACGCCGCCCGCCACCACCGGGACGTCGAGCTCGTAGATGAACTGCTTCAGGTTCAGCGGCTCGGCGCGGTCCGAGACGTGCTCGGCCGAGACCGTGGTGCCGCGGATCACGAAGAGGTCGGCCCCGGCCGCGACGACGGCCTTGGCGAACTGCGCCGTGTGCTGCGGGGTCAGCGAGCCCGCGGCGACCACGCCCGCGGCCCGGATCTCCTTGATCCGCTGGACGATCAGCTCCTCCTGGATCGGCTGCGCGTAGATCTCGCGCAGCCGGGCCACGACGCTCTCGGCCGGCAGACCGGCGATCTCCTGGAACAGCGGGGCCGGGTCGGCGTACCGGGTCCACAGGCCCTCGAGGTCGAGCACGCCGACGCCGCCCAGCTTGCCGATGGCGACCGCGGTGGCCGGGGAGACCACCGAGTCCATCGGCGCGGCCAGGAAGGGCAGGTCCAGCTCGTAGGCGTCGATCTGCCAGGCGATCGAGGGCTCCTCGGGGTCGCGGGTGCGCCGCGCGGGCACCAGCGACACGTCATCCAGGCCGTACGCCTGCCGGGCCCGCTTGGCCCTTCCGATCTCCACCTCAGTCAACGCTCTCGTCCTCTCGCCGGTTCGGCTTACACCTCAGCGTACTCAGCGCGAGTGGTAGTTAGGCGCCTCGACCGTCATCTGGATGTCGTGCGGGTGGCTCTCCTTCAGGCCCGCCGAGGTGATCCGGACGAACTGGGCCCGCTGCAGGTCCTCGATCGTGCGGGCGCCGACGTAGAACATCGCCTGCCGCACGCCGCCGATCAGCTGGTGCGCGACGGCCGAGAGCGGGCCGCGGTAGGGCACCTGGCCCTCGACGCCCTCGGGGATCAGCTTGTCGTCGGAGCTGATGTCCTGCTGCGCGTAGCGGTCGCGGGAGTAGGAGATGCCGTCGGCCTTGCCGCGCGAGGACATCGCGCCGAGCGAGCCCATGCCGCGGTACTGCTTGTACTGCTTGCCGTTGATGAAGATCAGGTCGCCGGGCGACTCCTCGCAGCCGGCCAGCAGCGAGCCGAGCATCACGGTGTCGGCGCCGGCCGCGAGGGCCTTGGCGATGTCGCCGGAGTACTGCAGGCCGCCGTCGCCGATCACCGGGACTCCGGCGGGCTGCGCGGCCTTGGTCACCTCGAAGATCGCGGTGATCTGCGGCATGCCGACGCCGGCGACCACGCGGGTGGTGCAGATCGAGCCGGGGCCGACGCCGACCTTGAC
>DASTAE010000159.1:0-8540 GCA_035712985.1 Actinospica sp. | reverse complement strand
TCGTGGGACGCGTGAGGATCAGTGCCGGCACCCACGGGTGACGGCGCATGGCCGCGAGCCCCTGTTTCGCGAACTCCCGCAGATCGGTCCGCGCGTCGCCTGACGGCGCGTCGGGCAGCTCCCACTCCCCCGCGACGGCGTCGAGCATCAGGTCGAACAGCTGCTCCTTCGCCGGCACGTAGTTGTAGAGCGACATCGTGCCCGCACCGAGGGACGCGGCGATCTTCCGCATGGACACGGCGGCCAGGCCCTCCGCGTCGGCCAGCGCGATCGCGGCCGCCGCGATCGAGCGACGGCTGTACGCGGGCGCCGGGCCCCGGGCGCTGCGCTCCGGGCGCAGCCAGATCAGCTCGGGCCGATCCGTCGTCATGCGACATCACCTCGGATCGAGTCTAGACAGGGCGTACACCGTACGTAGTATGCTCGCGGAGACGGAAACAACGTACGACGTACTTAGTGAGGAGCGGGCATGAGCACAGCGGCGATCACCATCACCGACCTGCACAAGCGCTACGGCACCACGCACGCCCTGCGCGGCCTCGACCTGAGCGTCGGCGCCGGGACGGTCTGCGGACTGCTCGGTCCGAACGGGGCGGGGAAGACGACCGCGGTGCGCGTGCTGGCGACGCTCACCGCTCCGACCGCGGGTCAGGCGACTGTCGCCGGGTACGACGTGGCGCGCCGGCCCGACGAGGTCCGGCGGCGGATCGGGTTCACCGGGCAGCACGCCGCGCTCGACGAGGGCATCACCGGCCGCCAGAACCTCCGCCTGCTCGGGCGGCTGCGCCATCTCGGCGCGCGCGGAGCGCGGGAGCGGGCCGATGAGCTGCTGGAGCGTTTCGATCTCGCCGCCGCGGCCGATCGTCCGGTGCGCACCTACTCCGGCGGGATGCGGCGGCGGCTCGATCTGATCGCCAGCCTGATCACCCGGCCGGGAGTCCTGTTCCTCGACGAGCCCACGACCGGGCTCGATCCGCGCAGCCGCAACGAGATCTGGGCGACCGTCAGGCGACTCGCCGCCGAGGGGACGACGGTGCTGCTGACGACGCAGTATCTCGACGAGGCGGACCAGCTCGCCGACGACATCGTGGTGGTCGACCACGGCATCGTCATCGCTTCGGGGGCGCCGGATGAGCTCAAGGCGACGATCGGGGTCCGGGTGGAGGTCAGCCTGGCGCACGGCGCCCAGGTGGAGACCGCGGCGAAGGTTCTTCGCGGCCTGGCCGGGGGCGTGCCCGCGATCGAGGCCGATGAGCTGCGGGTCAGCGTGAACACGGGAGGTGGGCCGACGGTCGGCCTGCCGCGGCTCGTGCGCGAACTCGACGCGGCCGGCGTGGACGCGGTCGACGTCGCGCTGCGCAGGCCGTCGCTGGACGAAGTGTTCCTGACCCTGACGGGCGACAACGAGAGGAGCGCCGCATGAGCGCCGTTGCTGTGATCAGAGGAAGGCCCGCTTCGGACGCGTGGGCGCTCACACTCAGGGTGCTGCTCATCTACCGCAACTCCCCCGCGCTGGTCGGCATGTCGCTCGGCGCGCCGCTGGTCATGCTCGTGATGTTCGGCTACGTGTTCGGCAGCGCGATCCGGATACCCGGCGGCGAGGACTACCGCAGCTATCTGATGCCGGGATTGTTCGTGCTGATCGCGGTGAACGGCATCATGGCCAGCATGGTCGGCGCGGCCCGCGACCTGGAGCGCGGGATGGCCGACCGGCTGCGGACGCTGCCGATCTCGCGCACCGCGACCCTGCTCGGCCAGGCGGTCGCGGACCTCATGGTGAACGCGGTCGTCATCGTCCTGATGGCGGTCGTCGGATACGCGGTGGGCTGGCGTATCCACGACGGGGCCGCGAAGGCGATCGCGGCGCTCGGGCTGCTGCTGCTCCTGCGCTTCGCCGTCGTGTGGGTCGGGTTCTTTCTCGGCATGGCCTGCAAGCGCGAGGAGATCGCGGCACAGGCGGGGCTGCTCGTGCTGCCGATCAGCACACTGAGCAACGTCTACGTGCCGACCGCCGGAATGCCCGGCTGGCTGCGGACGATCGCCGATGGGAACCCGGTCAGCTGCGCCACGTCGGCGGCTCGCGGCCTGTTCGGCGACGGACTCGGCTCGGCGGCGGCCTCGCCGTGGCCGCTCGCGCATCCGGTCGAGGCGACGATCGCCTGGAGCGCCGTGCTGATCGCGCTGTTCATGCCGCTGGCCGTGCGCGCATTCAGCACGCACGGCCGGTGAGGCGGACGGGATGTCAGACGACGGCCAGCTCGTGCTCCTGGGCCTCGTCGGCGGCCGCGACGTCCTGCGGCACGTGCTCGGCGGCGCCATGCCGCGGGAGCAGGAAGACGAGGACGAAGGAGACCGCCGTCAGGCCGAGGGCGATCTCGGCGATCAGCTTGGCCGTGTGCACCGCGGGCGCGGGGTCGGCGAAGGCGTGCGATCCGAAGGAGTCGAAGAACACGGTGCCGAGCACGGCCACGCCGAGCGCCGCGCCGAACTGCTGGACGCACTCGAGGACGCCGGAGGCCGAGCCGATCTGGTGCCCCTGCACGTCGCCGAGGATCAGGTCGAACAGCGGCACGAAGATCGCGCCCATGCCCAGGCCGTACACGGCGAGCGGCGCGGCCATGTCCCAGCCGCTCACCGCGGCGCCCACGTGGCTCAGCACCAGCACGAAGCCGACGATGCCGACGCCCATCCCGGCGAGGCCGAGGTGGATGACGCGGCGGCCGAGCGTGGCGCCGACGGTTCCGCTGAGGGCCGAGCCGACGAAGGCGCCGCCGGCCATCGCGGTCGAGGTCAGGCTGGCGTGCATCGCGCTGTAGCCGAGGCCGAGCTGCAGGAACAGGCCGAAGGCGAGCGAGAATCCGACCACCACGCCGAAGAAGGAGAGGATGAACACGAGGCCTGAGGTGTACGAGCGGTTGCGGAAGACGCCGAGGTCGATCAGCGGACTGCGGCCCGAGCCGCGCCGTCCGAGCGAGCGCTGCCGCAGCGCGAAGAGCGCGAACACCGGCAGGCTGGCGGCCATCATCGCGAAGCACCAGGCGGGCCAGCCGGAGTCGCGGCCCTCGATCAGCGGGTAGATCAGCATCGTCATCCCGGCGCCGCCGAGCAGCGCGCCGAGCAGGTCGAGCCGGGAACCGCGGGCGCTCGGCGCCGAGTTCGGCAGCACGCGCCGGCCGACGGCGACCGTGTAGCCGCCGAGCAGCAGGTTGATCAGGAAGACCGCGCGCCAGCCGGTGCCGAAGAGGTTCGCGTTGACCAGGGCGCCCGCGACGACCGGGCCGAGGATCGTGGACAGGCCGATGGCAGGGCCGAAGATCGCGAAGGCCTTGCTCATCTCCTTGCCCGGGAACAGCTCCTTGATCAGGCCGAAGGTCTGCGGCACCATCATCGCCGCGATCAGCCCCTGCACCGCGCGGGCCGCGATCAGCGAGGCCGGGGACCAGGCGAAGGCGCAGGCCACGGACGCGACGGTGAAGCCGACCGCGGAACCGATCAGCATCCGGCGCCTGCCGTACATGTCGCCGAGGCGTCCGCCGACGAGCAGGCCGGCGGCGAGCGCGAGCGTGTAGGCGGCCGAGAACCACTGCAGCGCGGCGGTGCTGCCGCCGAGCGAGTGGTGGATCGCGGGGCCGGCGATGTTCAGGACCGTGGCGTCGAGCAGGTCCATCAGGGTCGCGGCGAGGAGCGCGGACAGTCCCAGCCACTTGCGGGGGTTTGCGGTCGTTGTCGTCATGCCTTCAAGCTAGGTGCCTATTAGGCACGCTCGGTTCCTGATTACAAGGCAGACTGAAAAACATGTTGGAGACCTCGGCACGACTGCTCCGTCTGCTCTCACTCTTGCAGACGCCCCGCGAATGGACCGGCCCTCAGCTGGCCGAACGGCTCGGCGTGAGCACGCGAACCGTGCGCAACGACGTGGAGCGGCTGCGCACGCTCGGCTATCCCGTGGACGCCACCCGCGGCGCGGTCGGCGGCTACCGGCTCGGCGCGGGCGCCCAGCTCCCCCCGCTCCTGTTGGACGACGAGGAGGCCGTCGCGGTCGCCGTCGGGCTGCGCACGGCGGCCTCGGGGTCGATCTCGGGCATCGAGGAGACGTCGCTCAGAGCACTCGCTAAGGTCGAGAAGGTGCTGCCCTCGCGGCTGCGCAGGCGGGTCAACGCGCTGCAGACGTACGTCGCTTCGGTCTCGACGACGAACGAGAACTCGCCGCGCGTGGACGCGAACGTGCTGACGGAGCTGACGGCCGCGTGCCGGGACCGCGAACTCGTGCGCTTCGAATACGAGGACCGCGGCAAGACCGGCAGCAGACGCGTCGCGGAGCCCTACGGCCTGGTCAACTGGGGACGGCGCTGGTACCTGGTCGCCTGGGACCGCGATCGCGAGGACTGGCGCACCTTCCGCGTCGACCGGATGACGCCGAAGTTCCCGGCCGGCCCGACGTTCCCGCCGCGTGAGCTGCCGGACGAGGACCTCGCGCGGTACGTATCAGAGCGCGTATCGACCGCGCCCCGGCGGATCACGGCGCAGATCACCATCCACGCCCCGGCCGCGGTCGTGACCGAGCGGATCCCCTGGTACGTCGGCTCGATCGAGAGCGTCGACCCGGATACCTGCGTGCTGAGCAGTGGAAACGACGACGCCGAGCTGTTCGCCGTCTACCTCGGCATGATCGGGTTCGATTTCACCGTGACGTCGCCGCCCGAACTCGTGGACGCGGTCCGCGAGCTCGGGCAGCGCTACGCCAGAGCGGTGAACGCCTAGGCCGGGGTCCCGCATTCGGGGCAGAACTTCGCGCCCGCGGGGATCTCGGTCGAACACGAGACGCAGCTCGGCGGCCCGCTCACCTTGTAGCCGCACTCGGGGCAGAACTTGGCGCCGTGCGTCTCGGTGCGGCACTTCGGGCAGACGAGCTGGTGCTGCGTCGTGGCGTCGATGCCCTCGGCGAGCTTGGCGCCGGCCTCGGCGGCGGCGGCGCGCGCGGCGTGGATCTCGGCCTCGGCGCGCGCCTGCTCGACCTCGGTCTGCAGGTCGGGGGCGCAGTTGCGGCACATGCCGCGCCCGGCGTTCCAGCAGTTGTCGCAGACGTGCTGGGTGCACTTGGCGCAGCGGTGGAAGTGGCTGTCGGCCTTCGTGATCGCGCGCTGGAAGGCGGCGTCGCGCGCCTTGTGCCAGCCCGCGTCGGCGAGGCCGCCGACGGTGTTGGCGACGTCGTAGCCGAGGTTCGAGGTCACGCTCGAGGCCATGCTGCTGGCCCGGCGCAGCCAGCCTGAGGCGCGGCCGAGCGTGTAGTTCTCGAAGCCCGAGCGCCAGGTGTCGCCGCAGCGCTGGCAGTAGAACTCGAACTCGAATCCCGCGTCGTCGCCGTAGGCGTTCGACAGGTCGCGGCTGTTGTTCGTGAACCAAAGCTGGTCGGCCACGGCCGACCCCCTCCCAAGGTCTTTCGCGCTCCCACCGCGCGACTGGGATTGTCGTACCGCACCGGCACGCCTCTCGGCAAGCCGTCGAGGACACGCGGGGCTTGACACGGCAGACTCACGCTATATCGTGTCTCTCGCAAACGCGATATAACGCGACCGTCAGGGGGCACCATGGATATCGCGATCGACGCCAGAGACCTGGTGAAATCGTACAAGGGCGGGGTGCAGGCGGTGCGCGGCGTGAGTCTGCGCATCCCGGCCGGGACCGTGTTCGGACTGCTCGGACCGAACGGCGCCGGCAAGTCCACGCTCGTGAAGATGCTGACGACGCTCTCGGCGCCGACCGACGGCACCGCGAGCGTCGCGGGCTTCGACATCGTCAAGCAGCAGAAGCAGGTGCGCCGCGCGATCGGCTGCGTCGCGCAGAACTCCGGCGTGGACGTGCAGGCCACCGGCCGCGAGAACCTGCTGCTGCAGGGCCGCGTCTACGGCATGCGCGGCGCCGAGCTGGACAAGCGCGCGGACGAACTGCTGCTGCGCTTCGGCCTGGCGGAGGTCGGCAAGCGCTTCGTGAAGACGTATTCGGGGGGCATGAAGCGCAAGCTCGACGTGGCGCTCGGGCTGATGCACTCGCCGCAGGTGCTCTTCCTCGACGAGCCGACCACGGGCCTGGACCCGGAGGCGCGCAGCGAGATGTGGGAGCAGATCCGCGAACTGGCCTGGGACCAGGGGCTGACCATCCTGCTGACGACCCATTACCTCGAGGAGGCGGACCAACTCGCCCGCAATCTCGCGATCGTGGACCAGGGCCGGATCGTCACCCAGGGCACACCCGATGAGCTGAAGGCGCAGCTCGACGGCGACGCGGTGAGCCTGGACCTGGTCCAGGGCGGCGACGCGGACGCGGCGAAGTCCATCGCGCTGGAGCAGGGCGGCCTGCTGACGGAGGTGGTCGTCGAGGGGCTGACCCTGCGCGGTCGCAGCGCCGACGGAGCCGGGGCGGTTCCCGCGCTGATCGCCGCGCTCGAGGCGGCGGAGATCCACGTCGACTCGGTCACCGTCGCGCGCCCCTCGCTCGACGACGTCTACCTGCGGTACACCGGCCGCTCGTTCGGCTCAGCCGAGATGGAGGCGGCCCGATGAGCGCCGTGGCGGACACCTGGTACATGACCGGCCGCGCCTTCCGCGCCTTCCTGCGTCAGCCGATGTACGTGGCCTTCACCCTGATCCAGCCGATGATCTGGCTTCTGCTGTTCGGTCAACTCTTCAAGTCGGTGACCGAGATCCCGGGCTTCGGCGCCTCGAACTACGAGACGTACCTGGTGCCCTCGATCGTCGTGATGTCCGGGTTCTTCGGCGCAGGCTGGGGCGGCATGGCGATCCTGGACGACCTCACGCGCGGCGTGCTCGACCGCTTCCTGGTCTCGCCGGTCAACCGCTCCTCGCTGATCCTGGGCCGGCTGATCGTGCAGGTGCTCTCGATCATCATCCAGGCGATCATCATCCTGCTGTTCGGCGCGGCGGTCGGCGCCGACTACCACCACGTGGTGGTCGGCGTGCTGGTGCTGATGGTGGCCACGAACCTGCTGGCCACGTCGATCGGCGCGCTGTCCTACGGACTTGCGCTGCTGGTGCGCCGCGAGGAATCGATCATCGCGGCGTCCAACTTCGTCCTGATGCCGCTTCAGTTCATGTCCACGGGTTTCATGGCGCTGATCCTGATGCCGCACTGGATGCAGGACATCACCAGGTTCAACCCGGTGAACTGGACGCTGGTAGCCGGGCGCGGCGCGCTCGGCGAGAACCCGGACTGGGGGCCGATCTTCGAGAACCTGGGCTACCTCGCGGTGCTCATGGTGCTCTGCGCCTGGGTCTCGACGCGCGCCTTCCGCAGCTACCAGCGGTCCATGTAGTTACTCCGCGATCGGCAGCGAGGCGCCGTCGCGCAGGAACAGCGGGATCCGGTCGAGGGGCGCGGCGACGGTCACGGTCCGGCCGCCCTCGTGCTCCTCGCCGGTCCACGCGTCGCGCCAGGTGGCGCCCTTGGGCAGGTAGACGTCCCAGGAGCGCGCCCCCGCCTCGAGCACCGGCGCGACGAGCAGGTCGCGGCCGAAGAGGTAGGCGTCGTCGACGGTCCAGGACTTGGGGTCCTCGGGGAACTCGACGAGGTACGGGCGGATCGGGGTCAGCCCGGTCTCGTGCGCCTCCCGCATGACCTCGAGGATGTACGGCTTGATCCGCTCGCGCAGGGCGATGTACGAGGCCATGATGTCGCAGGCCTCTTCGCCGTAGGACCAGATCTCGTTGGGCGCTCCGGACATCTGCGGCGAGAAGGGCGTGGACGGCCTGCGCAGGCCGTGCAGCCGGAAGATCGGGCTGAACGCTCCGAACTGGAACCAGCGGACCATGACCTCGCGGTACTCCGGCGAGGTCGGGTCGCCGCCGTGGAAGCCGCCGATGTCGGTGTTCCACCACGGGATTCCGCTCAGCGCGGTGTTGAGGCCGGCCGCGATCTGCTTGCGGAACGTGCCGAAGTCGGTGTTGATGTCGCCGGACCAGAGGATCGCGCCGTAGCGCTGCGAACCGGCCCAGGCGGAGCGGTTGAGCGTCACGACCTCGGGCTTGCCGGCCGCGTGCATGCCCTCGTAGAACATCCGCGCGTTCTCCCGCGGGTACATGTTGCCGACCTCGAGTCCGGGGCCCGCGTGGTAGCGGAGGTTGGCCGGATAGCCGGGCTTGAGCTCGGGCTCGCAGGCGTCGGCCCAGAAGATCTCGATGCCGTGGTCGAGATAGCTCCCCTTGACCTTCGACCAGACGAAGTCGCGGGCGCGCGGGTTGGTGGCGTCGTAGAACGCGACCTGGACGGTCTGGTCCACGCCCTTGTCCGGCCAGTCGGCGTGCGCGACGGGGCCGAACTCGGTGCCGACGAACAGCCCCCTGCGCTCCATCTCGGCGTGGTACTCGGACAGCGGGCTGACGGAGGGCCAGACCGAGACCATCAGCTTCGTGCCGTAGGAGGCGAGCTCGGCGACGGCGGCGTCCGGGTCGGGCCACTCGGCCGGGTCGAAGCGCCATTCACCCAGATGGGTCCAGTGGAAGAAGTCCGCGACGATCACGTCCAGC
>DASTAE010000158.1:0-2752 GCA_035712985.1 Actinospica sp. | reverse complement strand
CCGCGTCCCCGGCGTGGAGGCACGGGCGGGGAAGTTCCCGGGACCGAGCCTGATCCCGGCGCTGAACGCGATCCAGGAGCGGGTCGGCTGGCTGCCCCGCGAGGAGCTGGTGTCACTCTCCCGCGAGGTGCACCGGCCGCTGTACGAGATCGAGGGGCTGATCTCGTTCTACCCGCATTTCCGCACCGAGCCGCCGAAGACGGTGGAACTGCGCGTCTGCCACGACCTGTCCTGCTGGCTGCGCGGCGCGGAGGCGCGGATCGCCGCCCTCAGGGAGCGCTACGGCGAGGATACCGAGATCGAGCTGATCGAGGGGTCCTGCATCGGCCGCTGCGACATCGCCCCGGCCGGGACGGTGAACGAGGCGCCCGTTCCGCTTGACGACGCCGACGCGGCGGTCGCGGCGGCCCGCCCGGGGGGGAATGGGGCGGCGGGTAGCCCTCCCATGCGCGGGGGGATCCCGGGGGGATCAGGGTTTCGTACCCCCGGGACACTATGGCCGAATGACCCGTACCGCGCACCCGGCGACCGGTACGCGGTGCTCCGCGCGGCGCTGGCCGGCGACCTGGACACGGCGAGCATCATCGCCGCGCTCAAGGACGCCGGGTTGCGCGGCATGGGCGGCGCGGGGTTCCCGACCGGCCGCAAGTGGGACCTGGTCGCGGCGCAGGAGGCCACGCCCAAGTACGTGATCTGCAACGCCGACGAGTCCGAGCCCGGCACGTTCAAGGACCGGGAGATCCTCGCCACCCAGCCGTACCTGGTGCTCGAGGGACTGCTGCTCGGCATGCTCGCGGTCGGCGCCGAAGAGGGCTGGGTGTTCATCAGGCACGAGTACGGTCCCGAGGAACGGGTCATCCGCGGCGAGATCGACTGGCTCCGCGAGACCGGGCTGGCCGGCCCGGACGCAGGAGGCTCCGGCCGGCGGCTCAGCGTCGAGGTGTTCACCTCCCCCGGCGGCTACATCCTCGGCGAGGAGTCCGCGCTGATCGAGTGCATGGAGGGGCACCGCGGCGAGCCGCGGAACAAGCCGCCGTTCCCCGGCACCTACGGCCTGCACGGCCAGCCCACGCTGATGAACTCGGTCGAGACGTTCGCGCACGTCCCCATCATCGCGACCCGCGGCGCCGCCTGGTGGAACGCCCAGGGTGCTCCCTCGCGGACCGGTGCCACCCACGCCGGGCTCAAGTTCTTCGCCGTCTCCGGCCACGTCGAGCGCCCCGGCGTCTACTGCGTCCCGATGGGCACCACCGCCCGCGAACTCCTCGCCCTCGCGGGCGGCGTCGACGGCGGCAGGAAGCTCGCCGCCATCCAGCCGGGCGGCGCGTCCTCCAACTTCATCGGCCCGGACCAGCTGGACGTCGAGCTGGACTTCGCCACCCTGCAGGCGGCCGGGTCGATGCTCGGCTCGGGCGCGATGGTGGTGATGGCCGAGGGCACCGGCCTGCTCGCCGCCGCCGTCAACGTGCTGCGGTTCTTCCGCGACGAATCGTGCGGCAAGTGCGTGCCGTGCCGGGTCGGGTCGGCCAAGGCGCACATCATCCTCGACGACCTGCTCAGCCGGGGCGGCGGACCCGCCGACGTGAACGGGGAGGTCCGCGACCTCGCCGAGGTGATGCGCCGGACCAGCATCTGCGGGCTCGGCCAGGTGGCGCTCGGCCCGGTGTCGAGCGTGCTCGAGCTGGCGGCCGGCGAGGACAACGGGAGTCGCGACGAAGGCTGAGCCGGCCGGCCGGGAGTTCTTCACCACCCGTACGGTGGCGGAGGCCCTGGCCGGATTCCGCCCGGGGCGCCGGACTCCAGCCGAGACGATCCCGCTCGGCGAGGCGCTGCGGCGTGTCCCGGCGCGGCCCGTCACCGCCCCGCACCCGCTGCCCGGGTTCGCCCGGTCGACCGTCGACGGGTACGCCGTCCGTGCGGCCGACACCTACGGGGCCTCCGAGGGCCTGCCCGGCTACCTCACCGTGACCGGCGCCGTACTGATGGGCACCGAGCCGGACATCAGCGTCGCCCCGGGCTGCGCGGTGTCCATGCCGACCGGCGGCGCGCTGCCGCGTGGCGCGGACGCGGTGGTGATGATCGAGTACACCGCCGAGGCGATGCCGGGCACGATCGAGGTCGTCCGCCCGGTCGCGCCGGGCGACGGCATGGTGCGCGCCGACGAGGACGCCAGGATTGGCCAGGAAATCGTGCCGGACGGGCGCGTGCTCCGCCCTCAGGACCTGGGCATGCTCGCCGCGGCGGGGGTGACGAGCGTGCGGGTGCACGCCAGGCCGGCCGTCACGATCTTCTCCACCGGCGACGAGGTGGTTCCCCCGGAAACGCAGGCGCTCAGACCGGGTCAGGTACGCGACGCGACCGCCGCGGCGCTCGCCGCGCTGGTCGAAGACGCTGGCGGTACCCCGGTCCTCGGCGGCATCATCCCCGACGATCCGGCCGCCCTGGAGAAGGCGCTGGGCGCGGCGCTGGAAGCCAGCGACGTCATCGTGATCTCGGCGGGCTCCTCGGTCGGCGCGCGGGACGAGACCGCGACCGCCGTCGCCCGGCTCGGCGCGCCGGGCATCTGGTGCCACGGCCTGGCGGTCAAGCCTGGCAAGCCGACCCTGCTGGCCGAATGCGGCGGGGTCCCGGTCATCGGGCTGCCGGGCAACCCGCGCTCGGCGCTCGTGGTGTTCCGGCTCATCGGGATGCCGGTAGTCCGCCAGGTCGGCGGCTGCACGGTACCGCCACCGGAACCGTCAACGCGGGCCAG